>JBFJVZ010000486.1:0-4922 GCA_041623895.1 Pirellulaceae bacterium
ACCCGAGTTTGCCGATCCCAGTAAAGGCGAAGCGGAGCAAGCGGCCTCAGTAAAACTACTGCACAACGTCGCGTCCGATGAGTCATTGGTGGCTCGTGATCGAGTCACATCGACTCTGAGTGATTGGCGTGTCGGTTGGGTCCGGGATCGTCTATCGGAATCCGGAATCCAGCTTTCTGTTTTGGAACCGTTCACGCTGGATGACATTGATATCGCCCCGGAACGGACTCGCGAAGCCGCATTTTGGAGCAAATTGTTGCCCTTCATCATGTTGGTGTGGGCAATGACCGGAGCGTTTTATCCGGCCATCGACCTGGTCGCTGGAGAAAAAGAACGGGGTACGCTGGAAACGCTGCTGTGCAGCCCTGCGATGCGATCGGAAATTGTCTGGGGAAAACTCGGGGCTGTAACCACCTTTAGCATGCTGACTGCGATTCTGAACGCCGGCAGCATGTTGGTGACCAGCTCCTTTGTGTTTCAGCAAATCGGTATCGGACCAGGCGGCACCATGGGCGCTCCGCCACTGGCACCCATGCTGTGGTTGTTCGTCGCCTTGATCCCGCTGGCCGCCTTGTTCAGTTCGTTGGCGCTGGCGGTTGCCGCCATGGCCCGCAGCAGCAAGGAAGGCCAGTACTACCTGATGCCACTGATGATGGTCACGTTGCCGCTGGTGTTATTGCCCATGCTGCCCGGGACGACGTTGAATGCTGGAACCAGCTTGATTCCCGTGACCGGGATGTTTTTGTTGGTTCGCGCTTTGGTCGAGGGCCAGTACGCTCATGCACTGTTGTACGTGCCGATGGTGGTCGGCGTGACCGGCACCTGTCTCTGGTTGGCCACGCGCTGGGTACAACGGCAATTCGAGAGCGAAGCAGTTTTGTTTGGCGGCGCGGACCAATGGGAACTTAGTAGCTGGGTGCGTCACCTGTGGCGAGACCGCCAGCTGGCCGCAACTCCCGGGCAAGCGTTCGCCTGTGGCGCGATCATCTTGGTGGCCCTGTTCTTTGGCAAACTGGCAGTAACGGAACTACCGCAGGGCTTTGCCGGGATGGCCAAACTGGTGTTGCTGCCACAGATTGCCATGATTCTGTTCCCGGCGCTTCTGATGGCAATGATGCTTACCAAGTCGGCACGCAAGAGTCTGCGATTACGCATGCCGCATTGGACCACATTGCCGCTGGCGGTGTTGCTGGGTGTGACATTGCACCCGCTATACATGGGCTTGGCCAAATCGATCAGCTTTATGTATCCGATCAGCGCAGAAGCAGCGGCGGCGATGAAACCGTTTACCGAACAAATTGGTGCGGCACCTTGGCTGTCGGTAGTCTTGTTGATGGCGCTGGTGCCGGCGATCTGTGAGGAACTGGCCTTCCGCGGCTTTGTGTTTGGGGGATTGGTTCGTGACAACGGCCGCTTCCGCGCCATCATCGTTACCGCTGTCATGTTTGGCGTATCGCATGGCGTGCTGCAGCAATCGATCGCTGCGACCATCATGGGATTGCTGCTGGGATGGATCGCTCTAAAAACCGGCAGCGTGCTTCCTTGCATCCTGGTTCACTTCACCAACAATGCGCTCTCGGTTTCTTTGGAACGGATTACCGAAAGCGGCTGGCAGGGTGCATCGTTGTTTTTGATGACAACGGAAGCGGGCCCCGCGTATCAGCCAATGTGGATTGTTGTCAGCATTGGTATTGCCGTGACCTGCTTGCTTTATTTCGGCACTTTACGATCGACTGCGGACTCCGAAAACGATTTGATCGAAGCGGCCGAGTACACCGACCCCACCGCGTCGCTACCGGCGGCAGCGGTTTAAGAGGGATCAAAATAACAGGCTACCGACCGCTGCATCCCGATTTTCGCCGAGCCCCTTCATGCCAGACCTGATCACGCTCCCGATCGTGCCACTGTCCATCGGCATTATTTTCCTGATTTGCGCTGGCTATTCGGATTTCAAAACGCTGCGGGTGCCGAACAAGCTAACATTCGGGTCGCTGTTCGCCGCACTGCTGTTTGCGACGGGAAAATCATGGATTGCGCCACAGGCATCCGGCGGCCTGGGAGCGGCATTAGTTGGTATGTTCATTGGCGGCTTGCTGCTGTTGCCGCTGTACCATCGGTTCGGTCTTGGCGCCGCATGTGTGAAGTCGCAGGCCGCCTTCGGCGCCTGGCTGGGTTGTGCGATGGGGGCCGCGGCCGGCGTCCAGGCTCTCGTTGTGGTCACGCTTTGCGCATGCATCTTTTTGGCGGCAAACGCGTTTTCTGTTCCGCGACTAGCGGAGACCGATCCTGAGCATGGTCACCAATTCGCGCACGGGCAGTTGCCACTTTCAATCGGGGCTCTGATCGGGCTTGTTGCGACTACTTGGATGTAAGTCAAAGATCCGCAATCATGCTGACAAGGCTTTTGTGTGATCACCAGCGGGAAACCCCGATCGACGTTGACCGTGGCCTTTGCTTCGTCCAGAATCGGTTGATCAATCCCATTGCCGCCGACGCTTCAATCAAATGTCTGTCTCCACAATCAATTCCGAATTGAGTCAATATTGCCGGGCAACCGCGGAGGCCGCGCGTGCGGCGTCGGCGGAATTGTCCTTGCTGGATACGTCGGTCAAAAATGCCTGGCTAGATCAATCGGCTGATGGCTTGATCGATTCGGCCCGGGACATCATGAATGCGAATGCGAAAGATTTGCAGGCCGCTCCCGATTACGGCTTGACCGAAGCGCAAATCGATCGGTTGCGGTTAGACACAAAACGGATCGAAGGGATTGCTGTGGCGCTTCGTGAAATTGCCATGCTTCCGGATCCGATTGGTGAAGTGATCGAAGGATTCACGCGTCCCGGCGGGCTGCAAATCTGCAAACGTCGCGTGCCTCTGGGCGTGGTGTTCTTTATCTACGAGAGCCGCCCCAACGTGACAGCCGATGCGGCCGGCATCTGTGTCAAGAGTGGCAATGCAGTGATCTTACGTGGAGGCAAGGAAGCGATTCATAGCAGTCAGGCCATTGTCGACGTATTGGCGCGGCAAGCGGCGGACACCGGTGTGCCTGAGAATTCCGTGCAACTGGTGTCGACGACTGATCGTGCCGCCGTCGGTCAATTCTTGTCACTTGGCGATTTGATCGATGTCACGATTCCGCGCGGAGGTGAAAGTCTGATTCGCCGAGTTGCCAGCGAAGCAACGATGCCGGTGATCAAGCACTACGACGGAAATTGTCACGTGTATGTCGATGAGTCGGCCGACGTAGAAATGGCAGCCAACATTGTGGAGAACGCCAAGTGTCAGCGGATGGGCGTCTGCAACGCCTGCGAATCTCTCCTGGTCCACGCCTCGATCGCGGCCAAGGCCTTGCCGGCAATTGCCCAACGACTGCGCTCGCACGATGTCGAGATGCGGGCGGATGATCGGGCCTTGGGTATTCTGCCGGATGCGTTACCGGCAACCGAGGAAGACTGGGGAACGGAATACTTGGGGCCCGTGATCAGCATCGCCATCGTTGATTCGCTGAAAGACGCGGTCGGGCACATCAATCGCTACGGTTCGCATCATACCGACGCGATCATTACCTCCCAGCTGAGAGCGGCTGAAGCGTTCACGGCTGCGGTCGATAGTTCGGCGGTGATGGTAAATGCTAGCACTCGCTTTAACGATGGCGGTGTTTTTGGGCTGGGTGCCGAAATTGGGATTTCAACCGATAAATTCCATGCTCGCGGTCCTTGCGGCTTGCGTGAATTGACCACTTACAAGTACATCGTTCATGGCGACGGACAAATCCGCCACTGATGGTTGTCAAGGTAATGGACTGAACAAAGGACGACGGACAATGTCCCAGGCAGCAACACAGGGCGACGACCGAGGGCAGAATCTGAGCGAGAATCAGGTCGAAAGCCTGATCAAGGCAATGGAGTCGGTTGCCCGCGATTCGCACCGCGCAGGCGCCGAGCCGCACGTTGCCAGTCGGCCCCATTCGCCGGAAATCGATGCCGACTTGCTAGCGGCCGTTGTTTCATTTCACCAGTCGATCGCCGGGGAGTTGAGCGAGACGCTATCAGCGACGCTGCGAACCGCCGTGGAGGTGCGAGTTGCTGAGGTCAATCCGGTTTTTTTTGATTCGTTTCGAGTCCCGCCCAGCGATCATCACTGGTGGAGTGTGCTTTCGCCGGCAGCCGGCGTGGGCGATTGGCATCTTCAGATAACGCCCGAAATCTGCCAGGTGATGGTCGATCGGATGCTGGGTGGTGATCCAACAGAAGGGGACATTTCGGCACGTGCGATGACGGAGATCGAGTGTCGTTTGATGGCACGTTTGGTTGACGCTGCCGTCGAAACGCTGGGGCGTATGTGGCAAAAGGTTGCCGAGGTTTACTGGATGGTCAGTCACGGCGAGGCGACCGCAGCCAGCACCGCCCAGCCCGAACCAATGGTGCAGATTCATTTTGCGGTGGCGCTTGGCTGTCATCAGGGCAGCATTCGATTGTCGATTCCAATCGGAACGATCGAGAATTTCCGAGCACAGCTTTGCGATCGATCTTGGCAACTTGACTCGGCATCGGTCGTTGGATCGCGTCAGCAACTCACCAGGAATGTTGCCAGTGCGCCGATTGACGTGATCGCAAACCTGGCACGCTCCACAATCCGCACCGGCGATTTGTTGGATTTGGACGTTGGCGATGTGATTGCCACCGAGAAACATGTCGATGAGCCGCTAGAGTTGACCATACAGAATGTGCCCAAGTTCAAGATTCGAGCCGGCGCCATGAAGGGCCAGAAAGCGTTCCAGATCGAAGCGATGCTGGAGCCGCCGGATCCCAGCGACGTTCAAGCAGACACCGCCGTGGTCAAAGACCTCCGTTAGAAAGTACGTCGTCGTTTGCTCCGCAAACAAACGCGTAAGAAACGTTCGTTCGCGGAGAGGCTGTGAA
>JBFJVZ010000487.1:0-4918 GCA_041623895.1 Pirellulaceae bacterium
CGATTCCTGGGGCTGCGGATTGCTCGCTAGAGACGAGCAATCCTGACCCCAGGCTCTACGCTGCCACTGCTACGCAGTTGTCGTATGGTTGTGATGAACCAAAACGTCGATGCCTCCAACTACCGTGACTCCAGAGAAAAACCAGGCTCAAATTACTTCCTTAAGCCGGACGCTCTCCGGGTCCTGGCAATGAGGCGCCAGGACAAGTCCTGGCCTACCAATGCTACGAAGCTGAGCGGCGACGGCGACAGGAATCGCCGAAAGTCTTGACGACTTCCGCTACGACTCACTTCTCAAACTTTGATCTCAATTGGAAAGATTGCTGTTCCAAACGTACCTTGTCAGGGCGTTCATCACCCTTGCTTTGTTCCTTGGCGCGCGCTTTGATTGCGATCCAGGCATTACGGACTTGTGCTTCCGTCATTCTGCCTTCCCGAACCGCCTCCTTCATCTTGCTGTCGATCGCGGCGTAATCGATCTTGGCACGCTGTTCATTGACTTGCACGTTGTAGACAGCTGTTGCTTGAGGCGGTTTTGTTTTTGGTGGCTGTGGCGGTGAATACTGATGGGCTTGCAAACCAATCTGAGCGGGTTGCGGGCCATCGTTAACCGGAAGGGGTGCGGTTCCATCCAGCATGTCATCGAGCGGTTTGACCAGCAAGCTCCAATGGTGCAGCATGCCGAAACGTTCATTGCGAGCGCCGCGAATCACCAATTGCCAAACGCCTTGGACGCTCTTGCCGTTGAAGTGGCTGAGACTCGGTTGCTGTTTCAACAACGCCTCCGGCATGAATGTTCCCCTGAACGGAGGTCTCGCCTTGGTGATTGGAAACCTGGACTGATCGTCAAAGATGGTGTCGTCAAAGTGGTCATCATGTCCACCGACTTCCGTAAACAACTCGATTCGCTGACCGTCCGGCCCGGTCAAATAGGCATCCAAGAATGAAGCGTTGGAGTGAGTGATCGAGATTTGGACATTCAGATCGCCGATGATGTAGTCATCGTTAACATCGATCTCCGAAATGATCGTTCTTCGTGGCGGCAGCACTTCCGCGATCTGATTGCTATAGGTGCCACCCACGATCGCCTTGGATCGGATCACTTCCGCCGATGTCAACAGGCCATCAGCGTTTGCATCCAGTGTTTCAAATTCTTGCAATTTGTCGCCCGTCCACTCGGTGGCGAATTCCGTCATCGAGATTTGCCCGTCGCGATCCGCGTCCAGCTCGTAGAACCATCCCGGAATCCCTGCTGCGGGATCACCTGCTTCTTCCTGCACACGGCTGGTGTAGGCGTGCAGTTCCTCTCGCGTCAGTACCCCATCGCTGTCGCTGTCGATTTGCGCGACGGGGATTCCCAACGCCTGCGACTCCTGTTCTTCAAGGCGGCCGTTCCTGTTGGCATCGAAACGGCTAAGCATACTGGCAGTCAACCAGTAACTGCTGCCTCCGTTTCGCCACCACTGCGAATCGTTACGTCTTTGCTCTTCTGCGCGTATCGACGGGCGGATTTCTCCGCCGGTCCGCCAGGCCTTCCTACGAAGCTCGTCCGAATCGTCTTCCAGCAACCGGCGTCGGGCGTATCGCTGCGCCAATTCCAGCCGACTCAAACGATCATCTTTATTCAAATCATCATCAAATGGATTGCGGTGAGTCCATTTGTCATCCGCTGCTTCGGCTCGGTCAATGTAGCCGTCTTTGTTGTTGTCGTGACTTCTCAGAGTGCGATCGGCGAAATCCAAATCGTCTTGCGTGTAAGGGAACTTGACCTCGGCCAAGCCAAATTCGGGGACGACGGGCTGACCCGGATCGGTGCCAAACGGCTTGACCGTGCTTTCACCTTCGGGCTGAACCCGTTCACCGGAGACGCCATTTTGCAATGCGTAATGGATCCGCGCCGCTTCCTGCAGCTTGTCGATTGGGTTGGGCCGATCGAGCGAAAGCCGCCGGGCTTTGCTGATCCGTTCCAGGTAAGGTCGCGCCAGCGGCGTGATCTCATCCGGTTCAATCTGGCCGTTCTGATTCCTGTCCAACCGTTCCAGCGATTCTCGCAGGCCCGCTTGGCCATAAGCCACGCTGCCTGAAAGGCCAAGAAACAGCAGGCATCCAAACAACGATTTGATCGATGAATTCAGCTGGGACATCGCTAGCATGCGTGAGGTGGGGTTCGGCTCAGGAGGGTGCCTATAGTGTCGATGAAGTTTCGCCAGATTCCAAGCGTTGTTCTGATCACATCTTGTAGGAAATGATCGCCAAGCTTCGAGTTTCGCCCAAAAATGGCAATTTCAGGCCTCAGCTTTCAAGCTCCACCACGGTTTGCTGTGGATCGGTGCTGAGAATCAGGCTTTCACGTTGCCTGCAGGACAGTGGGGCTCTTGCCGGGAATCTAAAAATCCCGGATTCAGTGTGCCACGGGCGCGTTCGCCGGGTCACGACCGTCACAACTTATACAAACGCTTGATCCGTGCCATCGAATCGCCATTCTGGCGGCCTCGGCAGAATTCGATTCCAGGCGGTCGATGGTGTGAGCTATGACAAATCGGGGCCAGTCTTCTTTCGTTTTCGGAGCGAAAATGAACGCCAAAGAAACTCTCTGTCAACGACGAGAGCGACGGTTCAAAACCAGCGATGATCAATCCTTGCGGTGCGATACGAATGTCAGTGACGAGGAACTGGTCCAGGGAGCTGTCATCGATATTTCGCCTGGCGGGTTGAGGTTGTTGTGCGAAGGTAAATTCAGCGTCGGGCAAACCTTCTGCACGGAGCTAAAAACCGAACGCTCCCACGGCACGTATCGTGGCGTGATTCGTCGCCTCGAACCCTGGATGGCCGGACAATCGATTCTTGGCTGCGAATTGCTTGACCCGATCCCGGCCGAGATACTGGAAACGTTGGCCCAGCAAGGAATCGTTAACCGCCGCAGCGACGACCGCGCCTGCTGGAATCAGTCGGGCAAGATTAGCTGGGAACTTCAGCCCGGCGAATTCGATGTCGAGATTCACGATTGTTCACCAGGCGGATTGAAGCTCAGCTCGCAAACCTGTTTGCCGGATGACCTTCGCTTGCGGATTCGCGTTGACGTCGGTGAAGAAGAGCCGATCGTCGTGGATGCGAAAACCGTCTGGCAACTGGAACAGGACAATGGCGTCCTCGCGGGACTGGCTTTCACCAAACGAGAAGTACCCGAGGCGATCACGCGTATCCTTGGGAATCAATCAGATCAAAGCGAGTCCGATCAACCTGCGATTCGTCAGAGTATTCTAGTTGCTGCTGCCGCCATTCTGCTGAGCGTGGCAATCATGCAAACGGGATGGTGGGGATAATCAGGCAGAGATAGATTTCTGCTGGTACTTTCGTCCGGCCTGGTCGGGTGCGAAGGTGCGATCGAGCTCGGGTCGGTGCTTGCGGAACCAGGAAGCAACGATCCCCAGCGTGTGCGGGAAAGCGCCGTGTCCTCGGTCCAGCCGGTTTGCCGTGGTGGCTTGCCAATGCCGCAGCGTCGGTTTCAAGGCGGCGTACTCCGCCGCATTTCGCGGCGCGGGCGCAACTGCTGCGACTTCGCCACAGTGCATCAAGTACCAGGTGTGGCAGCCATCGTAACCGGCGACGGCGTAAACGAACGTGAAGTCGCGGCGAGCTTGGGCCAACATTGCCAACTTTCGATGCAAGTACTCCAGTGACTTGAGCGTCAGCTGTGCGCGTCCAGCCAATTCGTATTGCCTGTTGGCAGCGGCCGACTCCATCTGTTCACGCACGACAACCAACGGCTCATCGTTGAATCCGTCCAAGAAACTTTCTGCCGAGTTGACCTGCTGGTCGTAGGCGTTTCGCGTGCACGCGGCCGCACAAGGCCCCAGGCAGGTTCCCAGCTCCAGCCGCAAGCAACCCGGACGATACTCGACTTGGAACAATTGCAATTGTTCGGAAAAACGAAAGACTTGCTTTTGGCTGCAATCACGAAGTTGAAAGACTTTATTGAGCGCGTCGACGGCACGCCCCATTCGCGCGGCCCCATAAAAGGGGCCTTCGACGGCGATACACTTTTCGGCAGGTCTTGCCGCCAAGAAAAAGTACGCCGCAGGTGGCCGTCCCAAGCACAAGTAAACCGGACGTTGCCGTTTGGGAACGCCCTGAGTATTCCAGCGAGGCGAGAAACGGCGGATCAATTGCTGCTCGCGCAACAATGACGCAAACTCGCTGGGCTGAGTCTCCCACTGGATCGCGCGCGTGTTTTCGATGATGCGGCCGCTTTTTTCATCTGCGTTTGATTCAGCAAAGTAACTAAGTAGCCGCGAACGCAATGATTTGCTTTTGCCGACGTAAATCAACTGCCCCCGGCGATCGAGCATTCCGTAAACGCCGGGAACGCGCGGACACGCGCGGATGATTTCTTTGCGCAGCCCCTGCTTGGTAGATGCACCCACAGCGTCGATGGAGCGGGCAGGATGCGGATTCAAAACATCCGCGCCGAAGCCGATTTCCACTTGTTTATGCCACATCGCATCCATGCCGAACTGATCCCTGCGAAAAGGAGCAAATCAAACCGGCGGACTACCTCCCGCCGGGCCGCACATTATGGCGAAATGCGTCAACGATGCAAAAGGTTTTTTCTGATGCTAGCGCTTTGCCAGATATCTCGTAGGCCAGGACTCGAAGAGCGTCCGGCTTAGTAGCCCCGAAGTGGGCGACAATTTACATAGCCCAGGCTAAGCCAGAGCGAGCTCCGCGAGCGAATGCAGGCCTGACTGGGCTCTCCATGTTCTGGCCTACCGGCCAATCCATCCCGGTGCCGCCAGAATCCGCCTTCCGCGATTTATCTACGTCTGCATCTCGCAAATCTGCAACGCATCGGCAGCGGTTTCGGCACTCAAAATTGGCGAAATCTCGTTGTTGTCGACACTGCTGGCGGCTGCGTCCAG
>JBFJVZ010000488.1:0-4913 GCA_041623895.1 Pirellulaceae bacterium
GTTCGCATCACAGGCAACCGTTCCATCAGCACAAACGAAATCCTGCAAAAGCTGCAGACGCGACGCGGCCGCTTCTACGATTACGAAACCGTGCTCGGTGATGTCCGGCGTTTGAACGACATGGGCTCATTCGACCATGTCACCTTCAACACAGAAACCGACAAAAAAACCGGAGCGGTCTCGGTCACCTTTGTCGTTCATGAGCGTCCGATCATAAAACGTGTCGTGTTTCACGGCAACCGAGGGCTCAATGACCGCGAACTGCGGGGACGAGCCGGGCTCAGTCCCAAAGATCCGCTCAGTGAATTTACGATCGAATCCGCGCGCAGGCGTCTGCAGGATTACTACCACGAAGAAGGCTTTAACCAAGCCGCCATCTCGACCGCCATCGGCATCAAAGATGAGCCTTCGACCATTGTGTTTCGCATCAATGAAGGTCCGAAAGAACGCATCAGTGAGATCGTGATTATCGGCAACACAATCCTGAGCGAAGCACGTTTGAAAAAAATCATCAAGAGCCGCGGCCCGACCCTGGGAGTCATCAACTACGTCGGCAACAAAGCAAACCTGAATCAAATCGATGCCGATGTAAAACTGCTCGAATCGACGTACCACAATCTGGGCTTTTTGACGGCCACCGTGGGACGCCGTATTTCGTACGACGAAAGCGGCAAGTGGATGCAAGTTACCTTTGTGGTTAATGAAGGCAAACGTTTTAAAGTCAACGAAGTCAAAATCATCGGCAACCGTTTTGTCACGGAACAATCGCTGCGCAAGCGAATGCAACTGAATCCCGGTGATATGTTCGACGGAACCTTGATGCAAAAAGATATCGGCGAGATCGTTTATGGCTACGGTGAACTCGGTTTCATCTATGCGGAGGTCGAGCCGCAAACCGTGATGCGGGACGAAGATTACGTTGTCGACCTGGTTTACAAGATTAACGAAGGTGATCGCTGGAAGGTGGGGCAAATCCGCGTCAACATCGAAGGCGAACCTCATTTGATGCGTGAAACCACCATGTTGAACTTGATCGACTTGCGCGAAGGTGATTTTATCGATCGGCGACTGTTGGAAATTGGACGTCGTCGATTGATCACCAGCCAATTACTGGAAACCAATCCGCAAGTTGCTGATCCACCCGACATCAAAGTCGAACCCGTCGACGAAGCTTACTGAGTTTTCCCTGATCGCCCACAAAAAACGTTGAATTCCTGTTCCTTTTTGCATAGTGCCAACCGCATGATCCAGCCGAATCGAATCTATCCGAGCAATCTGATTGGCGGTCTGGCGATCGTATGCTTGCTGGTTTCGATCTCGGGTTGCACCCAACTCAACGGTCGCCTGCGGTTACCCGGAGCCAATGATCCGGCAGCAAATGTCCCCATCGAAGACGGCTACCAGGCTCCCAGCGCATCGGCGACCGCAGCGCCCGAATCATCCGCCGTCCGCTTCGACCGGGCCGCCGCGCAGTCCGCCGGTCAAGTTCAGCAAACCGGTGTCCAACAAGTTGCCCACAACGATCGTCACGTTGCTCATCAGTTTCCCACGGCGCCGGGCGGTCAACAGATTCCCTTTGGGACGCAACCGGTAGCCAACGCAGCAGCGACCGGCCAGCCAGTGAATCAAGATCAAGCCGTTGCCCCAGCTCAAGCGGTAGCACCACTGTTTGGTCCCCAGCGCGTGGCCCCGCCGCAAATGCGGCAGCGATCACGAACCAACTTCGCCAATCCGCAAATCTCTCCCGGGGCCGGCGCTGCATTTCCGCCGATCGCGACCGATCCGATTTACACGCCCACCACCCGCGAAGCTGACTTGATCATCAACGGATTCCCGGGGCGAACCGGCCGGATTACGTTCGGTGCCGCGGTCAACAGTGACGCCGGCGTGACCGGACAAATCACAATCGACGAACGTAACTTTGACATTTTCCGGTTTCCACGGTCGTTCCAAGATCTATTTCGCGGTAACGCGTTTCGCGGCAAAGGCCAAACGTTGCGGATCGAAGCCGTTCCCGGTAGTGACTTCGATCGTTACATCATCCAATTCGCCAACCCCAACCTGTTCACCTACATGCCGATCAGCATGTCAGTCAGCGGGTTTTTGTATGACCGCCGATTCGAGGACTGGGACGAAGAACGGCTTGGCGGCCGAGTTAGTTTGGGATATCGGCTGACTCCAGATTTGTCCCTGTCGGTCGGCGTCAGTGGCCAAAACGTCAATATCAGCAACCCACGGGATCTATCGACGCCGGAATTGACCGACGTCCTCGGGGACAATGAATACTACAGCGGATTGATTTCACTGAAGCACGATACACGAAACAGTCCCATCCAGCCCAGCGATGGACACTACTTCGAGTTTTCGTTTGAGGAAGCGTTTGGGGATTTCGATTATGCCCGCTTCGAGCTTGAGTACCGAACGTACTGGCTGATTGCACAGCGCGCCGATTTTTCGGGCAAGCAAACGATTTCCTATTCCACGCAAGTAGGTTTCAGTGGTGACGACACCCCGATCTTCGAGAATTTTTACGCCGGCGGCTATGCGACGCTTCGCGGATTCGATTTCCGCGGTGCCAGCCCGCTCAGTCCCACCGGGATCGAAGTGGGTGGCCAATTCCAGTGGTTGAATTCGGTCGAATACATGTTCCCAATTACGGCGGATGACGCGTTTCGCGGTGTTGCTTTCGTCGACTTCGGTACGGTCGAACCCGAAGTGGATCTGAAAGAAGACAGTTTCCGTGTCTCGCCGGGCCTCGGTCTGCGGGTTGCCATTCCAATGCTGGGACCGGCCCCACTGGCGTTCGACTTCGCTTACCCGGTCGCCAAAGCCGACACGGACCAACGCAGACTGTTCAGCTTTTACATGAGCGTCGTGCGCTAAGTTCACATTGTTGTGACGAATCAAAACGTTCGTGCCTGCAACGACCGTGACTCAAGAGAAAAGCCAAGCTCAATTACTTCTCCAGCCGGACGCTCTGCCTGTCCTGGCGCCTTAATGCCAGGACAAGTTGTTTCGGCCTACGAGACAGTTCGTTTCGGAAACAGTATCTGTTCTTCACGACTTGCGTTGAATCCAGGGATGGCTGGCCGCCCGATAGATGGCTCCCTTGCCCAACCGCGCGGTCAGCTGGTCGACCGTCTTGTCGAGCTGTTGTTGTGAAGCCTCGTTGTCACTCAAATCAAACAGCGACAATTGTCTGGGCGCGTCGGGCTCTGTCAGCGAGCAGGCGGAAACGCCAATCAAACGCACGGGACGGGGCTGCCGGCTCCGCATCTCGTCCAACAAACCGAAGGCCGTTTGCAGAACTTCATTTGTCGAGTCGGTTGGGCGCTTGAGCGTCAACGCATGTGTGAACGTCCGAAAGTCTTCGCGGCGATACTTCAGCGAGACCGTTTTCGCCCGTCGGCCGCTGCGGCGAAGTCTGCAAGTGACTTGTTCACAGAGATGGCTAACCACGGCTCTCAGCATCTCGCGATCCGTCAAGTCGTCGGCAAAAGTACGCTCGTGACTGATTTGTTTGGCGGTATGATCCGGCACAACCTTGCGGGCATCGATCGCGTTGGCCAATCGCCACAGATGCTCGCCCCAACTGCCGAATTGCTGACGCAATTGTTCCGCATCACAAACACGAATGTCGCGAAAAGTGTGCATGCCCAAACGCTGCAATCGTTGCTGACCAACGCGGCCCACGCCCCACAACCGCGCAACCGGCAAGGGATCCAAGAAGTCAATCACTTTATCTTCGCCGACCTCCACAAATCCGTCGGGCTTATTCAGATCGCTGGCAATCTTGGCCACAAACTTCAGTGGTGCCACACCGACGCTGGCCGTCAAATGCAATTCAACTTTGATCGCTGTCTTGATCGCGCGGCCGATGGTCGCTGCATCGCCAAACAATCGGCGGCTGCCGGTCACATCCAAGAAGGCTTCGTCCAGCGACAGCGGTTGAACCAACGGCGTGTAGCGATGAAAGATCTCGCGGACCATCCGCCCCACTTCCGCGTAATGATCCAGTCGCCCGCGGACAAAGACGGCATCGGGACAAAGCTGGGCCGCGCGGCGACCGGGCATCGCGCTATGAATCCCATATCGCCGCGCTTCGTAACTGGCCGCCGACACAACGCCTCGCCCACTGCCGCCGCCCACGACCACCGGCTTGCCGCGAAGTTCCGGCCGATCGCGTTGCTCGATCGCGGCGTAGAATGCATCCATGTCGATGTGAAGGATCATCGCTTCCGCCCAAGCTGGCTTTATTGGGTCAAGATATCACATGCTGCATCGACATCGGAGAAATCATCAAGCAAGTCCGCGGGATTCTCCGCCTTCAATTCGTCTCGTGAATGATTCCCAGTGCAGACGGCGACCACCCGGGCTCCGATCACGTGCCCGCATTTCACGTCCGCAGGCGTATCGCCAATCACCACCACGTCGACAGCAGACTGCTGTCCATGGCGGCGCGTGAGCACTTTCGCCGCGCGGAGGGCAAGATCGTTCCGATCGTGGTCCAGATCACCGCCGACGATCCAGCCGACATACTGGAGCAGGTCAAAATGTTCTAACTTGTGCGCGGCCGTTTCGGAAAGATTCCCCGTCATCACGCCGATGCGTACGCTGCTGTGCTCGACCAGTCGACGCAGCAAGCTCGGCACGCCAGGCAAAACGTAACCGCCTCGCTCGGCCAACACGGCTGGGAATATCGACGTGTAGTGACGTTTCAAACGCTCCCGCGTTTGCTCATTGATGGGCAGTCCGTTGATCTCCAGCAGCTCAGCGATCAATGATCGATCGGTGCGACCAGCAAAGGTAACATCAACCTTGGGACGCTGAATCCCGAATTCGGCCCTCAAAGCCTGCCCAAATGCGTGCCTCCCTCCACCATTGGTCATCAAAAGCGTGCCGTCGATATCAAA
>JBFJVZ010000489.1:0-4871 GCA_041623895.1 Pirellulaceae bacterium
CAATCCTGGCCCCAGGCTATACGCTGCCACTGCTACGCAGTTGTCGTCTGGTTGTGACGAATGAACACGTTCATGCCGACAACGCTGGTGATTCCAAAGAAAAGCCAGGCACAAATTCCTTCCTCAGCGGGACACTCTCGTTAGCACACGGTTACTGCAGCAAAAACGACTTAACCGTGGGCCAACGCCCAGCGGCTAAGGAGACGACAATTCACGGCCTTTTTTCAGCACTCATGTAGCGGAAGACGTTGGAAGACTTGCGACGGGGTGGATCGGAATCCTCCCGAATTCCGCTACGACATTGAAACGGTTCGTCAGCTGGCCTTCATTTTTCTCCCAACAGATCGCGGTACTTTTTGATCTGCTGGTGCAAGTGCCATTGATCGGGATCATCCAGCACGCAACATTCCTCGATGTGCAGCGCCTCGCGGACGCGTCCGAGCAGGAACAGCACCTCGGCAAGTGTATCGCGGTAAACCGCGCTATCGGGTTCCAAATAGACGGCTCGCTCGGACAATACCAACGCTTCCTCCAGCCGCCGATTATTCATGGCCGCCGCCCAAGCCAGATTATTGGAGACGGTGGCATCGAAAGTGAACGTTTCCATGTGTGCTTTTCCTTGATCGATGATCTTATCAAGCGTCTCACCCGCCAACGCTTCCATGCCCGCTTCGCTCATTTTCGGCAACAGGCGTTCGGCAAAGTCGATATCGATCGGGTCTAGTTTGAGTATCCGCTGAACGTGCTGGCGGGCCTTACTCTCTAGTCCTGCCTTGATTGCACCCTCTACGGCAATACGATGCACGTATAACGGCAGCGTCACGTAGGCGCGATTGCGAAACCGCGACTCCAAGATTCCGATAATCGCCAAGTCAAACCAGCGCGCCGCCTCGTTGGCCTTTTCTTCGCGCATCAGCATCGCGTAGCTTCTCGCCACGTCATAAAACTCCGTCGCTTCACGAGATCCGAAAGCCGTCATCGGCAATAACACGTCGAAGGCTTCGTTGGCCAGATCGGCTCGTCCCCATTGAGCCAAATACTGACCGATCTCGTTACGCATCTCTGTCGACGGGCTGCACAAGGTCACCTTGATTTGAGTCAGATATTGTTGGGCCAATTCCTCATCGCCTTTTCGCTGGGCAATGATCCATTGGCCCACGAGCGCCTTGGCAGCAAATGTCGCATCGGCATTCAAGTTGCGATTACTTGCCCCCGTACCGTGAACTTGCCGCCAGAGCAATTGCAGGTATTCAGACGCTTTCTCGGTACCGCCTCGATTCAATTCCCCTTCGGCCAGTTCCAAGGAGGATTCTGCATCTCCACCCTGTGACAGTTCCTGCAAACAGCGAGTTGCCAGATCGGCTTGGCCATGCTTGGCAAACAGAGCGACAATGTCCGTGTTTAACTGGATTCGCGGGCTGACAACCACGCGACCGCCTTCGCGTTGTAGCCGTTTCCCGGCAGTCAAACGATCGTACAGCCGGTCAAACATACCGGGCTGTTCAAATTCTTTGGGCGTCTCACCGGCAACGAGATCGCAGACGACGCGAAAACGATCACGAAACTCGATACCCGGCATCAGGTAGGACACGGCATCCATCAAGATCTTGAAGGTCGCCTGGTGCAAATCGGGCAGCGCGAACGTTAAGTAGCCTTCGACACGCGAGGAGATCGACCGCTCGCCGGGCTGCACGGCAAGATCGACGACCCAATCATTGCGGGCGGCCATCAACAGGTGATAAAGCACCAATTCACGCATTTCGTTACTCGTCACACCTGCAATCGGGGACGATAACCGTGAAGCGATTGTCCAAGCCGTATCATCTCGGCCAACCCTGATCATCACGCGCATGAACATCAACAACCGCCGTGCCGGATCATTGATTTCCGTATCGTCGGTTTTGTTGCCTTCGGCCAAGATCACTTCATCAATCCAGGAATCAAGCTTGGCGTCGACATCGGCAAGCGGGTAGCCGAGCACCTCGATTGCTTGTTCGGCACGTGCGCCGACCAGTGCAAGCTCAGCTGCGACATCCGGTGATTGCGGCGTCAGGATTTTGACAGCCGCCTCGATTTCACCGTGCAAGGCAAGTGACTGCCATCGCAATTCAAGCGACTGTTCGCCGTCAACGCCGACATCGCGGGTCAATCCGTCGAGTGCTTTTTGATAAGTCTCGCTGTCGTTATTTCGGTCCGCGGCGATCAAGGCATGACTGTAGTGCCTGATTTGTTCACGTGAATTTGCTTCAGCGGATTCGGCCGATTCGATCGCAGTTTCTGCGATCAGATCCCAGCGACCGGCCAGCATCCGCGCCAACGTCAACAACTCGGCGTCACGGCTCAGCCGCGCTCGATCAACCGCTTCGTCCACTCGGCCCAGGACAAACAACACCAACACAGTGGCTTGCGCCCGGTCGGCCTCGGACCAAGTTTCTGCGGCCGCTGGCAACAACGTCGAATCATCGATCGGCAGCCCCAAGTGTTGCATCAATTGCACTCGGCAAACTGCCATCTCGCGAGTTTTGGCGACCAGATCGACCAGCCGCAACAGGTCCGGCAGCGAATCGTCACGCAACGCCGTAGCCACGTAAACGGGAAACCGCTGGACCAGCGCGTTGCCGATGCGCTCTTGAATCGACTCCAAGTCAACCGAACCCGCAGACTCCTCGACCGCCACCACCGCCGCCTGGAATTGACCGTACTCCAACAGTTCCTCGGTCGCCGCCGGGTCGTTGCTGTGCAGCAGGCGGGAAATCTTGGGAGGCATTCCCGGCACAGCGCCGCGACGCCATTGCCTGAGCACCCACTTGGCGCGGCCGGCAACTTCGGGATCCGGGTGGCGGGCGGCCTGTTGCACCTGTTCGCGGGACAGATCCCGACGACGCCACATTTCCAATGTCGCCTTTTGTCGTTGCGAATAACTTCCTTTGGAAAGCGCATCCTCCGGGGAGACTTCCAACAATTCCTGCGACGGACGTTGCGGCTTGGATTCATCCAGACGGGGTTCATCCGCCAGGGCAGCGGTGAGCAGAAACAGAAGCGAAACCGCGGTTACCGTCGATCGAATTCCTGCAGACCTTTGCATCACCACGATGTTTTC
The DNA here is from genome assembly GCA_041623895.1 of Pirellulaceae bacterium. Taxonomy (GTDB): domain Bacteria; phylum Planctomycetota; class Planctomycetia; order Pirellulales; family Pirellulaceae; genus JBFJVZ01. The sequence continues at coordinate 3,101 of JBFJVZ010000489.1, forward strand.
CTCGTTTGCTGCCTTCACGGACAACGTTATTCTATTCTCCCAACGCCGCCACGGGGACGCACCCCACAACTAACCCTGTCCATTTCAGCGAGGATTCTCGCTAAGATTTTAGCAAAGCGCGCTGCCGAATCAGTGATTTGTGCTGGCAATCGGACTTTGCTGACAATGAAATCCGCCATCGCTGAGACGTTTTTATCAATTCACCACATGATGTCAGACCCAACATTTGCCCACGGAGCCCGTTTCTTCATGCCCCGTCAATCCCTGCCGCATCACTGGCTGATCACGCATTTTTGTACCTTCATCCTGTTTGCCCTGGCGGTGATCACTAGCTCTGGCTTAACCCCGGCGGAGGAGGTCGGACCGACTTGGCCTCAATGGCGCGGTGGATCTCAAAACGGAGTCGCCGACGGATCGGAATATCCGAAAGAGTGGTCAGAACAAAAAGGCATTGCCTGGAAGCAAGAACTGGGCGGATTGGGGGGCAGCACGCCCGTGATCGACGAGTCGACGGCCTATCTGACCGCTGGCATCAACGGCAAGAACACCTTGCTTTCGATTGACGTGGATTCTGGAAACGTTAACTGGAAGGTCGCCCTGGGAGAGGACGCCGGCAACAAACATCGCAAAGGAAGTGGCAGCAATCCGTCGGCGGTGATCGATGGCGATCTTGTCTACGCATACTTTCGTAGCGGCGATCTGGCTTGCGTTGACAAGTCGGGCGACATCGTCTGGCAAAAAAACTTACAAAAAGAATTCGGTGCGGACACTTTGTGGTGGGACTTGGGATCATCACCAACGCTTACCAGGAACGCAGTCGTCGTTGCCGTGATGCAATCCGGCCCAAGCCCCAGCTACCTGCTTGCGCTTGAAAAAACCAGCGGCGACCAACTTTGGAAAACGGATCGGGAACTGGGTGCACCCAAAGAGGCGGCACAGAGTTACGCCACACCATTGGCCGTGAAAGTCAACGGGGACGACGCGATTGCCGTGATGGGGGCTGATCACCTCACACTGCACTGGGCTAAAGACGGAAAAGAACTCGGCAGACTTGGTGGATTTAATCCCAGCGACGATAATTTCTTTCGTTCGATCTCCTCGCCGGTCGCGGAAGGCCACATCATCGTTTGCCCTTACGCCCGCGGAGGAACGATTACCGCGATCGATATGGACGCATTGGCAAACCGCAAAGGAAAAGATGCGATCATCTGGCATCGTGATGACCTGGGTAGCGATGTGCCCACACCGGCGGCAAAAGATGGCCGTGTCTATGTTGTCGGGGATAAGGCAAATGGGCTGGTGTCTTGCTTGGATATCAAATCCGGCGAAACCATTTGGAACGTGCAACTGCCCAAATCACGAAGCGGTTTCAGCAGTTCGCCGCTGGTGGCCGGCAACCACTTGTACGTCACTCAGGAAAACGCGACGACACACGTGATCGGACCGTTGGACGCGGAACAGCCCGCCGTGGTGGCCACCAATCGGTTAGACGATGACCAACCATTTACGGTCGCCAGCCCGGTTCCCGTGGGGCAATCACTGCTGATCCGAAGCCGAAACTATCTGCATCGCATCGCGGCAAACTGAGCTTTGAGACCACCCCCCTCTTTGGCGGCACGACTGCGGGTCGGCGCGATCAATTACGCGACTATTGTTGAGCTTTGCTGCGAAGCAGAGGTTGGGGTTCCGCTACCCTAAGAATAGGCTGTCACCAGCCTTGCGTTTCGTTCAAGGCTTGCCCTGCGTTTTGCTCGAAGAGCATGTGCGCAAA
>JBFJVZ010000490.1:0-4856 GCA_041623895.1 Pirellulaceae bacterium
GTTTAAATGTTGCACATTTGATTCAACGACACCCGGTGATGTCTCATACATCGTCAGGGCCGCTTCGATTCCATCGACGACAGATCCGCCATCGCTTACTTCCACCATGCCCTCACGCGGAAACGGAATCAAAAACTCAAGGTGACTCAGGTCGTTGGAAACGACGATGGAACGTGCATAGATTGCTTCAAAGTGCCGATAGGTCCAGGGCGCGTATCCGGCTGGTGCGAGCGCAACTTTTGATTGGCATAAACCGGAATAGTACTGAAAGAAGCCGATCTTGCGGCGGTCCAGCCAGCATGACTCTAAGACTCGAAGATCGCCCGAGTAATTTTTCGCAACACCTCGCCAAGGCCGGCCGCCCACCAGGCCGCCCCACAACTTCAAGTCGGGACGTTGGCTTTTCAAATCGATTAACCAGCGAATCCGTTGATTCTGTGAAATTTCACCAGTCGGTCGGGCGACGAATCCGACATCAAAACTCTTGTTAGCGGCAAAGCCAAAACGTTGTCGGGCCGACGCCATTCGGACGGCCGCATGCATCTTGTTATTCAGCGGCGGACGCTTGATCGGCAACAACCCAATCTCACATGGATAGTCCAACCGCTCGTCACGCCAGTTCTTCAAACAGGTGTTCGTATGCGAAAACAGCAACGACTGGTTCGAGTATTCAAGTTTTACGCCATGCAAATCTGTCGAGTCGTACATCACCATGCGGCGGAAATCGAGTCGCTGTAAATGCTGTTCACTCAGCGTGGTTGGCAGACCGACAAACAGCCAGTCGGTCTTGTGTCTTGTCCCAAGTCGAAGTAATTCGGACGGCCGCGTGAGCGTCACGCGCGATGCACCGTGGTATTCACGAAGAAACCAATACAACCCCAACTCGGCGTAGGCGCCAAAATGTCCGGCGAGCCACCAAAACGATCGCGTGCCTCGAAAACCGGCATCGTGATCTGCTGCATCGCTGATGACGACGGTGTATTGCGTCATGGGAACACCCAATCCGTTGGCATGATTTTCATAAAAACGCGAAAACTTCGTCGCGAAGTCTAGCAAATCCGCCGGATTTGGGCCTAGTGCATCCGTACCGTCACCCCAATTCCTCAGGCAGCATCCCCGAAAACCGCTTTTCGCGTATTATATTTGGCACGCTTTTCTCCTCCTCAATATGGCCACTGCAACGGATGCGCGTTCTGTTTCTTGGTGACATAGTTGGCAAGCCCGGATACACAGCTGTTCTTCAGCATGCGGAATCGCTGCGCGCGGAGTTACGTTTGGACGCGCTCGTCGCCAATGCGGAGAATGCTTCCGATGGTTCGGGCCTGATGCCGCGACAGTTTCAACGTCTGACCGTTAGTGGTGTCGATGCAATCACGCTGGGGGATCATATTTATCGACGCAAAGAGATTTTGGAAACGCTGCAGTCGAGTGATCGGATCGTCAAACCGGCAAACTATCCTTCTGATGCGACCGGCCGACCTTGGATTCTGGTCGAAACAGACGCCAACGCATCACTAGCCGTTGTTTCTTTGTTGGGTCGAGTCTACATGCGTCCTGTGGACTGTCCTTTTGCTGCCATTGATCGCGTGCTGGAAGACATTGGCGAGGCGACCAAACAGATTCTTGTCGACGTTCACGCTGAAGCCACCAGCGACAAACAAACGTTAGCACGATATTTGGATGGTAAAGTTACCGCAGTCCTGGGGACTCACACCCATGTGCCTACGGCGGACGCTTGTATTCTGCCCGGCGGTACTGCATTTCAGTGCGATGTCGGCATGTGCGGTCCTTATGAAAGCATCATCGGCCGCGATATCGACCGGGTCATGAAGACCACTCGCACTTTCGAGCCTTGTCATTTTTACGTTGCCACCGGTGACGTGCGTCTCTGCGGCGCCCTGATCGAATCGGATGATTCGGGCAAAGCGATTTCAATCGAGCGATTTGAGAAAAAAATCGCCGGGAATTGACTCGCTGCGACTTGATTCACAGCCCGTGCAGCGCCGTGGCCACCAAGAATCGCTCACATCCGCAGTTTCGTAACGTCTCGATATCGTCCGCAGATTTAATTCCGCCGCCTGAATAGATTGTGATTGCCGCGTCGATCGAGCGTATTTTCTTGCATCGTGCCGCGGCGAGTTGGCTGTTTCCCGTCCCCACGGAGGCGACGTCTAAAACAACGGCTCCGGCAATTCCAATTCGACTGGCGGCGTTTAGCCAAACTCGTTCGTCACCCGAATCGCTGACAAAAACGCCGTCCCGATAGTCAAGTCCGATCAGAACGCGGGTGGGCAGAACCGCAGTAGCAAAATGCTGCAGATTGTCGACGTTCTGCGCTGATTCCGTCGCAACGATGATCCGGTAGCACGCAGCCACCTGATCCAAATATTTGACGATGGGCAGCATGTCTTCCAAAGCGGCTTGACCGCATCCCAAATCAAGCAGGATTTCGTCCCATTGATCTGCATCGTTCAGTAACTGTCTGAGCAGTTTCGATTGAACCTGTCCGCGACAAATGCCGTCCAGATCGGCAATGTACAAACGGCGCAGCCCCAAAGACCGGTAGTGCTGGGCCAGGATTGCGGGGTCGCCGCTGTCATCAACTGGACGATACTCGCGGCGGCGGCCGGCCACCGCGTGAACAGCGAAGCCATCTTTCAAGTCAATCACGCCGAGCAAATCGGCAACCACCTCGGGGTGAAGCAGGCTTTCGGGGCGAGCATCGCGAGACTCGATTTCGCGACCGGGATCCTGATTTGGCAAGCGAACGTTGCCTTCTTAGCTTTGCGAACTGCCAGGTAAAGAAAAAAGAGATTCCACTTTCACGATCGCGTAATCGTCAGGAAAAGTATGAATCGCCTGAACCAACATCGACTTTTCACGTGTCTCGACGTTGATGTAACTAAGTGCGCCCATCGCCATGCGGCCGCTTGCATCGAAGTTGTGCAACAAACCTTCCGTTGGCGCATCCCCCAATTGCTGCTGCACCATCCAAAACAGATCGGGTTCCACGGGTTCGAGCTGAAAATGCGTGCGATATCCAACGCCGCCGCGGCACTTCACTCGCTCGGTGCGGCTTCCCTTCAATGCCTTTGTCAGCAAACACCGACGCTTGGGAACGGGTTGATGGGCACCGGTGGCAACTTCGCAGACCGTCAAACCACCGCCCGCATTGTCCTCGTTAGACATCCATGTGATCACGTGCCCACAATTAGTGATGTCAATTCGTGCCTGATAATGGCTGCGATCGACTCGACGAGTGTTGTGGACGGTATACAGTTCGGGATGCAGAGACCGACTGAAAACGTGAAACGCTAACTCGGCGACTTTGGGACGGACCGAAAGCACAATTGGAATTCCGAATGATGATCGATATGAAAATCGGAGGCGAGTTCGACGCTCCGGCAATGATTACTCGTTGGGAAAGCTCAAGTTGTGTACGATTTTGCCAGCGATTTCTTCATTTCATGCTCGACAACTCATTCGCCACGGCCACATTATACGCAACGCCACGGGGATGACAGAAGAGCGTTTACGTTTTCAACGGCGAAGAATATCTTTTTTGTTTTTCAGCAATTACCATTGACACAAGCGGCAGACATTGACCCATGGTCGTCGTGATCGATAACTACGACTCATTCACTTATAATCTGGTCCAGCGACTGGGAGAAATTGACCCGGCGATCGACGTCAGGGTTTTTCGTAACGATGAATTAACCGTTGCACAGCTAGACGAACTTTCGCCTGGCCGCTTGTTGATTTCCCCAGGCCCGTGTACGCCGACCGAAGCCGGAATCAGCATTCAGTGCGTACAACACTTTGCGGGACGCATTCCCGTATTGGGGGTCTGTCTGGGACATCAATCGATCGGCCAGGCGCTGGGTGGGCAAATCGTTCGCGCGCCCGAATTGATGCACGGCAAGACCGATAATATACAGCACGATGACCAAGGCTTGTTTGCCGGTGTCGTCAACCCCTTCGTGGCAACAAGATATCACAGTCTGGTGATCGAACCCTCAAGCTTGCCAGAGGATCTGATCGTCTCCGCCTGGACCGACACCGGCGGCACTCGCCAAATCATGGGCGTTCGCCATCGCCAGTATCAACTGGAAGGCTGGCAGTTTCACCCCGAAAGTTTTCTCACTGAGCCGGGCGTCGAATTGTTGCGGCGTTTCTTGGCGTGGTAAGAGCATCATGATCGGTTACGATGGATGGACCGGTGGGGAAAAGGGATGCTCCGGAAAGCAATTTACTTACTCCCTAGGCCCAAACTCTGTAGGCCCAAATCCAATGCGACGTATGACTCCCTTGCTTGTTTGTTGCCTGCTCACATTGTCTACCTCGATGGCGGCCGCCGAAGATCCTGTTTTTTCTGGCCCGCAAGTTGGCGAGACACTCGCACCGCTAAAGGTGATCGGAGTTTACGATCAATCCGCGGGAAAAGAAATCGATCCCGTCTCTGTCGCCGACGGTAAACCGACGTTGATGGTCTTTGTGCATAAGCTGACGCGGCCGGGCTTCGCGCTGACCCGTGCAATCACCAACTACGCCGAAAGCCAATCCAAGCATGGTGCTATCGCCGGAATTGTCTGGTTGGATGACGATAGAGCGAAAGCAGAAGAGTATCTGGTTCGTGCCCGTAAGTCGCTTAACTTGAAAGTCCCGGTCGGCATTTCCGTCGACGGCGGCGAAGGTCCCGGTGCTTACGGACTGAATCGCAATGTCGAACTGACCATTCTGGTCGCCAAAGACAACAAGGTCACCGCTAACTTTGCCCTGATTCAGCCGTCGGTCACCGAGGCCGCGAGAATCGCCGGCGAATTGGCAAAACTGATTGAGCAACCACCGCCCGATCA
>JBFJVZ010000491.1:0-4836 GCA_041623895.1 Pirellulaceae bacterium
ACATTGCGGACGCCCAAGGTCGTTAACCGGCGGTACAATTTGGAAACCGGCGAAACTCTTGGCGAGTTCCGCTACGATCAGCACCGATTGACGCTTAGGTTTGAGCAATGAAGAAGCCACTGAAATCGAACGCCTTGTCTCCATCGAACCGGCGTCGATTCCTGGGAACCGTGTCGGCGGCAACGGCAGGCCTTCTGCTGCCCGGCACGGCTGCGCTGCAGGCTGCGGAAGGCGGCGATGGTTCCACAGATCATTTCTGGTACCGGCTCGCGCCCGAAGGTCCGTACATTGATTCGCAACGTGGAAACAAAGCGTTTGGTTTCGGTTACGGCAAGATTTTTCTCTCCACAGACAACGGTCAAACCTGGCCGCACGAAGCGATATTTCGCAATGCGGACAACATCACGTTCAGTTGCATCCTGGGCAATGGAAACATTCTGTTCGCTACACGAAGGAAACTTTATCTAAGCACGGATAACCTCAAGACGCACAAGCAAATTATCGTCCAAGACAGCGACGGCAGCGATTACCTGCCTCACACGCCACTGAACCCGGACGCTCCCGGTTGGTATTTTCATCCGCTGGATGGCGTTCACACTTGGGATGTCGGTGGGACGGAAATGCTGGTGTGGGGGAATTACTGCAACGTCCTGGGCGGCGCCGTTCCCGTCAATATCTATTACTCGACCGACCAAGGTCAGACGGTGAAGATCGCCTATTCGTTTGGCCAGAGCCCGGTCTTTCAGCAGAAGGGCGCTGGGGAAAATGATTTGTTGGGAGATCCTGACAATCCGGTGGTTTGCCGCCACGTTCACTCGGTTGCCTTCAATCCCGCAGAAAATGCCTTTTATGCCTGCACCGGTGACCACGACCGAACCGTGGAAAACGGTGGCGTCAAAAAAGAATGCCATTGGCTGCGGGGCACTTACGACTCCGCCGACGATTCATGGGATTGGAAGGTACTTGTCTCGGTCAACTCCAACTCGCGGTTTAAATCGGGCGGCATCAACTTTGTCGATGGCCAGTTGTATTGGGCTGCGGATGCAAATGGAAATAACGGCACAATGCCTCACGACCGCGGCATTTTTCGCTGCAACCCGGCCGACTTGGCAGATGTGGACAAGCACACCATGCTCTTCAATCCTCGCTATGAGTCGGCGAACATGATCATTCAGGACGGCGTGATCCTGTCAGCGCATTACGCCCCCGCTTCGCCCTACCACACGGGATTTATTATTTCGACCGACATGGGGAAGACTTGGGCGCAATACGACCTCAAGCAATTCGGCAAGCGATCCCCCGTTCGCTTTCAGAACAAGAACAGCGAAGGTTGGTTCCGCGTCGACCTGCGAAAAGGCTGGATTGAACGCGGCGAAGTGCTGTTCATAAAACCAAAACCCTTGAGCTAGCACTTTCCTTTTTCTTCGTAAAAAGTACCCAGATCGCCCCCGATGTCGGCCTGAAAACCGATGACACGAAACTCGTCGGGCTTACCAAGCAGACGGCTGCAAAACTGAATACCTTGTGCTGGTTACCGTGCGAAACCGTGATCCCGGGCAGGACCAGGGATCATGGGGTTAACGGCAACGGGCTTTGCGAAAGCTCGCGCCAAATTCGGCGGAGTTGAGGATCGCCGATTTCTCGTCCTCGATCAATGATGACCCAAGGCCGTGCCTTGCGGATCACACCTTTTTCCAGAAAGTCACCAAACAACCGCAGCCTGATTTCTTGGGCCAATGACTGATTGGTCGTGAAAGGAGCATCGTGAGGCCCCAAAAGCACCGCGACCGTTGCCGCTGCATCGCAAACCGTGATCGGCGGCGAACCGCCGTGTCCCGCCAGGTCATCAACTGCCAGCGATCTGACTTCCCCGCCCGAGGCGACGATATCCAGCTTGGGATGCGAATCGAGCAAACTCGTCTGGACGTCAACGGTTACTTGCAAAACCAGGTTCTCTGGTGTCGACCGTATCGGTTCGAGAGCCAGCCGCAGACCGAAGTCGCTTTCCCCTTGAGGGTAATAAAGATGCAGCTCTTTGCCGCGAACGAATTGTTCTTCCAAGTCAGGTAAAACGGGCTGATCGACCGGAGCAAGCCGAAGCCACTCGGCAGCGCCGCCCGGTTGAGGATCTGTCAGCAAATCACCGGGCAGCAGACGAATGTCCGCCTTGCCGCCCCTGGCGTCCAACGACCAGCAACCGTGCTGGTCATTCCAAACGGCGATTCCCGTTTTCGACTCGTCTGTTTGCCACATAGCCACGTCCCCGTCGAAAACGCAGGATGAAAAATCCAAATCAGCTTGCGTACTCGGCGTTAAAGAATTCTTTACTTTCCTCAACGCTCGGTTTGATCGTGCGGCTGCCTTCATTCCAGTTGGCGGGGCAAACTTCGCCATGTTCCTCCACGAACTGCAGTGCCTTGACCATTCTTAGCGCTTCATCAACACTGCGACCCAAGGGCAGGTCGTTTACCACCTGGTGACGCACCACGCCTTCTTTATCGATCAAGAACAATCCGCGAAGCGCGATCCCGTCGTCCAGCAAAACGTCGTAGTCGCGGGCTATCTGTTTGTTCAAGTCGGCCACGAGTGGATAGTCGGTTTTTCCGATCCCACCTTGGTCCCGCGCTGTCTGCGTCCAGGCGAGGTGCGAAAAATGGCTGTCGACGGAACTGCCGAGCAGCTGCACATTCAAGGCCTCGAATTCCGCGGCGCGATCGCTGAAGGCGATGATTTCGGTTGGACAGACGAAGGTAAAGTCCAAGGGATAAAAGAAAAGCAGAACATATTTTCCCCGATAATCGCTTAGCGAGATTTCTTTGAACTGACCATCGGGCATCACTGCTTGGGCTTTAAAATCGGGAGCTTGTTGTGTAACCAGAACGCTCATGTTGAATCTACTTTCTTAGGTTTGGGGAGTAATGTGTAAGCTTGCCGACGCCAGTTTCCCCGTCATCGGTATCTTCGGCAATCGGTGTAGCGCCAATCGCAATTCCATGGCCCTTCACTATTAAAGCAAAGCCGGTTTTCGACAACCGGTCGAGTGTCCATTTTGGCCGGAATGACTGCAAGAAACGGGTTACTTCCGCACCCGGATGTGCCGCCGAGTTTAGCCTCCAGCTCACATGAATCGCGCCCACTCGACCCGCCGGAATTGGCGGCGTGCAACCGTCACCGCCGCGATCGCCACCAGGGCAATGACGATGGTCGTGATCACAACTCGATAGGTAGGCAAGGTGCCCTGGCCGCTCCAACCGATCATCGTCAAAGAAGCGGCCAACATCGAGACTCCGAAATAGATGCCAAAACACAAGATTCCGACGCCCCAAACACTGCGAATCATCAGCGTCCAGATGATCGCGGCGTAACAGATGATCGCGACGCTGGCGACAAGCAGGCCACTGACTAGCAGGCGCACGACCACGTTGTCGGGCGAAAAAAATTCTGCATGCGTGATGACAAGCCCGACCGCGACGGCAACGGGCAACAGCCGCACCAGATCGCTGCGGACACCCTGGAACAGCCGATCAATTTGCACCGTTCGGCGGGGTGGACGCGTCATCATGCTGGAAAGATATGGCATTCGCTGCCACCATTTGACACCCACGACAAACAGCGACCAAAAGGCGAGAAAGCAGCACAACATGCCCAAATACTGCTGCACACCAATCCCATACAACGGTGCGGGGAAAACCATCAAGATTATCGCCGCCGCCAGCGCAATGTATCCAAAAATCGTCACCAGCGGGCCTTGTCGCGCGTAAGGTTCCAGTTCCGTCGATTCCTCTGTATCAGGCGTGCTCGTCAGCCTGCGCTGCTGAAGGTCGATGCTCGCTCGCTGAATATCGTGCATCGAAAGCATCAGCGGTCGCCCGGCTTCGATGCGGTCGCGACATAGCGGATTCAGTGACTTGCCCGTGCGAAACGCAATCAGCAAAGAAATCGAGATGAACAGAATTGGAATGAAAATACTCCTGCCCATTGCGTATTCTTCGATCACCATCGGTCGTGCAAAAGCTAACACGATCAATGACGTAAACACCAAAACACCAATCAGAGCGGACAAACGTCGCCACCCGCGTGATTTGCCAAACGTTCGTTGGGCCGCAATGCTGTCGCCGATCCCCGTGATCAGACACAAGCCGACGATCGACGATACTGCCAACCAATTCGCGCCAAATTGACAGACCACAAGCGTTAGAACGGCAATGATCACGGCGACCATCACCCATGCCACTCGTTGATGTGCCGACTGATAATTGGGAGCAAGCTGAGCGAGTGGCAGTGAAAACTGGCCACCGAAGTGTATGCCTAACGAGCTAAACACCAGGCACGCCCATACCGCACCGATTAGCGTCCAAAGTCGCGCAAGAAGATACTGTGACGAAGCGACTTGCATCTCCGGGACTCTCGCTTGAACCGATGCGATTTTCTGGGGCGAATCCATCGGAATCGAAATGTGGATTTTTTTCAGCGAGGTCGATTTTCGTAGCTCGCTTAATGCTGCCATCGCCCGTTGGTTCTCGGAAATGTCGGGCAGGTACAACGTTGCCAAGGCCGGTAGCCGGGCAATCTCGGCCATTCTCTCCTTGTTAACCCACTGATGTGATCCCAGCGAGAGTGTCTTTAAATGTGGCAACTCTTGTAATGGCGTCAGTGACGATGTTTCGTGCGATCCGACTCCTAAATCCAGCACTTGTAGCTGTTTTAAGTTGGCCAGTGGTGATAGATCTGGCGGCTGATCTCCGTATCCGAACAAGAAACCAAGTCGCCGAAGCGTCGTGAGTTCACCGATCCGGTCGACGACAGCTTGATCTACGCCCCAGCCGCGGGTGTGCA
>JBFJVZ010000492.1:0-4818 GCA_041623895.1 Pirellulaceae bacterium
AGTGGCCACCGGCAGAACCGCCGATCGCGCCAATCTTGTCCGGGCTGAGGTAGTATTTGTCCGCATTGGCTCGCAAGAATCGGACGGCGGCGGTGCAATCATGTATCGCCGCGGGGAAGGCAGCTTCGCCGGCAAGCCGATATTCGATCGACGCCACCACGTATCCGCGAGTTGCCAGCCTGGTTGCCAAAGCGCGAAACTTGGTCTTGTCGCCGTTGTACCACCCACCACCATGCACAACCACCAGACAAGGCAGCTTGTTAGTCGCACGAGCCGTCTTGGGAGCCATGATGTCAAGCAGCAGTCTTCGTTCACCGTATTGAGCGTAGACAACATCCAGCTGGGCCTTCAAGTCAGCTGGGATTTTGGTGTCCGGAGTCGACTCGTTCTTATGAATTGGATTGGTGGCGACCGGTTTCAGATCGAGCGAAATGGGTGACGGCGAGCGACCGCAGATCTTCATTCTTTGCCGATACAGCCCGCCCGGTCCCGTGATGTAAAGCGAACGCATGTCTTGATCACCAAAAGTGCAATTGATCGGCTTGCTGGGGCAGGCGATCTTGTCGATCAATCTTCCCGACGGGCTCCAGATCCAAATGTCGGTTGGCCCCGCACAGTAAACATTGCCGGCACGATCCACTGTCATTCCATCGGCACCTCTTTCCGGCCCGTCATCCATCACCGCAATCTGCCGACCGGCCCTCAATTTCCCAGGTTCGCTGATCTGATAAGCCCAGATCTTTTTGGGAACAAACGAGGACACGAACAGCGTGGACCCATCGGGCGACATCGTGATTCCATTGGGCGTGTCGATCGATTCGGTCGCTACGGATATTTCGCCATTGATTGCCACGTACACGACCTGCCCCTGCGGTGTGAATGTTACGTACGTCCCACCGTAGTTATCGACCACCAAATCGTTGGGCCGATAAGCTCGTTTGTCACCTTGTTTTTCTAATCCCGCAAAACTTGCGACCGTTACGATCTTGCGACCATCCAAGAAAGCAAGCTGCCCGTTGGCGTTATCGGAAAGAAATGTTCGGCCATGATTGAAAAACGTCGCGCTGATTCGGCCAGCATCAGGAACAAGCGTTTGCAGTTCATTCTTCTTGGCGATGTAACGGTAAAGTTTTTGGCCTTTGACATCCGGGATGACCAGCGACCATCCATCCCAGCAGGGACCGTCGGCCATTTCAAACTCGGTCGAGACGGTTTCCAGCTCAATACTGCGGTCGACGACGTTGGGGATATCTTGGGCAGATACCACTGAAGTCACACAGAATAAGACAACGACAAAAATCAATTCGATGGATTGCATGGCGCTAGACATATTGGCTCTCAATCTGGTTTTGTTCGAAAATCGGGAGCGCAGTATAGCTAGCTGACTGTAGATTTATATAAATTGCCGTTCGCACCAAAGCGGAGATTCGTGGTAACTGGGAGGGGCGAAGCTCCCGCTGAGCCGTGGCGTTCGCGACAAAGTGCGGCTCGGCGGGAGCCTTCGCCCTCCCGTTTTGAGACAAAGCCTAACTAATCTTGATCGAATCAACGTTCGTCATCCCGTCCGTGAACAGTTATGAAATTGAATCGTCGATACTTCAATCAGCTTGCCTTGATTTGCAGTTGCGGCGGTATGACGCTGGCTGCCGACGAATCGGCCCGGTCAAACGCCGACGTGCAAGGCATGATCGGTCTAACCACAGGTTCCTTCAATCGTCACCTCTCAGAGTCTGCAAGACCGGGCAAGCTGGTGATGCTGGATCTGCCCAAGATCATGCGCGACCAACTTGATTTACGGGTCCTGGATCTGATGACCGCAACACTGCCGTCGTTGAACGCCGACTATTTACAGAAGCTGAGAAGTCGTGCCGAGGACGCCGGTTGCGTGATTACCAACTTAAAGATGAACCAGAAGAATCTGGACATGGGCAGCGCCGATCCTGCTGTCCGCCGGCACGCGATCGATGTCTACAAACAGAGCATTGATGCGGCAGAGCAGTTGGGATGCCGCTGGGTGCGGCCGCTTCCCAGAGTGCAACAGCCGGATGTGAACGCGTATGTAGAAAGTTACCGAGAGCTGATCGATTATGCAGGCCCCAAAGGAATTACCTTGCTGATCGAGAACTTTGGCTGGCTGCAAGATGATCCGACGGCGATCCCACGCATCATTCAAGCGGTTGGAAAAGGGCTCGATGCATCAGTCGATACCGGCAACTGGACCAATCGTGCCCGCCATCAAGGTCTCAAACAAGCGTACCCGCTGGCCGTGACGTGCGATTTCAAGGCCTTTGAGCTGGGCGAAAACGGCCAGCACGAACGATACGATTTGAGGCGATGTTTTCAAATTGGTTGGGATGCCGGATTTCGAGGCCCCTGGTGTTTTGAGCATTTCAACAAATCGCTTGATGGTTTACTAACAGGCATGCTGCAACTGCGCGATATGGTTCGAGGCTGGATTCAGGTCAATCGGGCGTAGTTCATCACCGCCTGGACTTAAATTGATTTATCCCTATGCGTATTTGATCACCTACGTGGCATCTGTACACCGGATTGGATAGCATTGCTTTTGACTCGAAGGGGCGAATCAAGACTTCGGTTAAACGTGGAGTGCCCGTATGCCTGCTTTCTTCTCGAAACTGTTTGACACCTCCGGTTTTCCGCCACGTTGGTACTGCGGAGAAGCCTGGGCCGAAGAGCCGATGGTCGGCTGGATGCATATCCTCTCGGACATAGCGATCTTCGCTGCTTACACCGCGATTCCGTTGATGCTGGTCTACTTTATTTTTCGCAAACAAACCGGCGTGTTCCTGCCGATCTTTTGGCTGTTTGCCGTATTCATTCTCGCCTGTGGGACGGTGCATCTGGTCGAAGCAACCATTTTCTGGCACCCCTGGTACCGCTTATCGGCATTCTTCAAAGTCATCACCGCTGTTGTCTCGGTTGCCACCGTTGCGGCGCTGGTACCCAACATGCCTCAATTTCTGTCGCTGCGAACGCCGGAAGAACTCGAACGCGAAATCGCGGACCGAAAGCGAGCTGAGGCCGATGCCGAACGCGCCAATCGTGCCAAGGGTGAATTTCTAGCCAACATGAGTCATGAAATTCGCACGCCGATGAATGGCATCATTGGGATGGCGGAGCTGGCTTTGGAAACAGAACTCAGTCCCGAACAGACTCGATATCTGGAGACCGTCAAATCGTCCGGCGATGCGTTGCTAAGCATCATCAATGACATCCTGGACTTCTCGAAGATCGAAGCCAAGAAGTTGCACTTGGAGAAGATCGACTTTAGCTTGCGCGACGATCTTGGTGACTGCATGGAGATCCTGGCTTTTCGGGGCCACGAGAAAGGATTGGAGATGGCTTGCCACGTCAAGCCCGACGTTCCCAATCACTTGATTGGCGACCCAGGACGATTGCGACAAGTCATCGTCAATCTGGTCGGCAACGCCATCAAGTTCACAAAAGAAGGTGAAGTTGTCGTTCGCGTCACAACCAGGCAATTGGAGTCGGACCACGTTGTGTTGGAATTCTCGATCAGCGACACAGGCATTGGGATTCCCCCGGAACGACAGGCCAACATCTTCGAAGCATTCGAGCAGGCAGACTCATCCACGACACGTGAATTTGGCGGTACTGGATTGGGGCTGGCGATCTCCAAACAGCTGGTTGGACTGATGGAAGGCGAGATCGGCATCGAAAGCGAAGTCGGCAAAGGGACAACGTTTCACTTCACCGCACGATTTGAACTGCAAAAAGGTCCCGTGCCAACGCATCACGAAGTCAACAAAGAGTTCCTGGAAGGACTCCGCGTGCTTGTGGTTGATGATAACGAAACAAATCGATTTATTCTGGAAGAAATGACGGGGATTTGGGGCATGTCGCCCGTCGCTGCCACCAGCGTTGACGAGGCAATCGAAGCGCTTCAGCAGGCCAGTCAGCGGGGCGAACCGATTGAATTGATTTTGACCGACATGTACATGCCCAAGCGGGACGGATTCGACTTGATCCAGTGGATTCGCAATCATCCCGACTACTCCGATGTAAAAATCATGATTCTCAGTTCCGGGCCGACTCCGGAACATCGTGCCCGTGCACAAGAGCTGCACGTGGCTTCTTACTTGACCAAACCGGTCAAGCAATCAACACTGCTGGACGCGATCGCCACGGCAATTGGCCCCGCAGAGGCACTTGCATCTAAACCGGCGTCATCGGAATTCGAGACCGCGTCGGTCGGCTCGCTACGGATCCTGCTGACCGAGGATAATCCCGTCAATCAAATGACCGCGACCACGATGTTTGAAAAACAGGGGCACTCGGTCGTCGTTGCCGGAAATGGCCGGGAGGCGATCGAAAGGCTTCAGGAGCAGGAGTTTGATATCGTGTTCATGGACGTGCAGATGCCTGAAATGGATGGTATGACGGCAACAAAACTGATTCGTCAAAGCGAAAAGGAGACCGGGAAACATGTCCCCATCGTCGCGATGACAGCACATGCAATGAAGGGCGACAAGGAAAAGTGTTTGAGCGCAGGCATGGATGACTACATTGCCAAGCCGATTCGCGGCAAGGCACTGTCCGCGGTCATCAAACGTGTCGCTGAGCGATTCTTGAACTCCGATCAGGCAAGCGCAACTCCCTTTGGATTAACAGACGCGGTGATGGAAGATCAAGCAAATGAAGTCTTGGACGAACAGGGCCTGCTGGAGGAATTCGATCACGACAAAGAACTGATTGGTCGGATGCTGGTTATCTTTAACCAAGATGCCGAGGAGCGACTGTCTAAGCTGCGCGATGCTATTACGGCCGGCGATGCTG
>JBFJVZ010000493.1:0-4804 GCA_041623895.1 Pirellulaceae bacterium
ATGACGATTCCTGGGGCTGCGGAATGCTCGCTGAGACGAGCAATCCTGGCCCCAGGCTATACGCTGCCACTGCTACGCAGTTGTCGTCTGGTTGTGACAAATGAAATCGTTCATGCCTACAATGCTGGTGATTCCAAAGACAAGCCAGGCACAAATTCCTTCCTCAGCGGGACGCTCTCGTTAGCCCACGGTTCGTTCGTTTTCAGTCGCAACAACCGGGTGCTAACTAACGCACGCGGCTGATAAATGAATGGCTGTCCAGCTAGGGACCCTGCAAGTTCCACCCAGTCCGGAGCACTGTTGCCATGGCAACCCGCACCGAATCTGACAAATCCGCGGCGGCGGAATCGAAACCAGCTTCTCTGGGCCGCTGGATCGCGATCGGACTATTGCTAGGGCTGATCTGTGGGGTGTTTTTTGGTGAGTATTGCGCGGGTCTGGAATTGATTGGCAATGCTTATGTGGGGCTGTTGCAAATGACCGTGCTTCCTTATCTGGTCCTTTCCCTGGTTGCCCAGATGGGTCGTCTGGATGTGGACCGGGCACGCAAATTAGGTTTTACCGCACTCGCCGTGTTGCTGGTTTTGTGGTTGATCGCCGGTTTCCTGATCGTGTGCGTGTCAGCCATCCTGCCTCCGGTGCAAGGGGCTTCCTTTTACAGCCCGGTGGCTGAAGCGGGCGATGGCGGGCTGGATTTGCTGTCCAGGTTGATTCCGACCAACGTGTTTCATTCACTGTCCAATGAATATGTTCCCGCCGTTGTCGTGTTCTGCCTGTTCTTTGGCTGTGCACTGATGTTGGTCGATGGTAAAGAGAAATTGCTCGACTTCCTTGACCTCTGCTCGGCGGGAATCAGCCGTATCAATGTATTTCTTGTGCGATTGGCGCCAATCGGTTTGTTTGCGCTGTCGGCTGCGGCAGCGGGCACGCTACGGCTGGAAGAATTGTCGCGTCTGCAGGCGTATTTGCTTATGTTCACGCTGGCCTGTGTTGTGGCCGCGTTTGCGGCGCTGCCAATGCTGCTGACCAGCCTGACCACGATTTCCTATCGCGACTTGCTTCGTGAGGCGCAGGAACCGATGCTGACCGCGATTGCAACCGGAAAACTATTTGTCGTGTTGCCGCAAATCGTGGACAAATGCGAGAAGTTGCTTCGAGACAATGACCAGGGCAGTGAGGAGCCGGATTCGGCCCCTGCGGAAACCGATCCAGCGTCCGCGGAATTTGAATCGACGGCCGGTGTTTTGGTGCCGTTGGCTTATCCCTTTCCGCACATAGGAAAGATTTTGGCGTTTGTATTTATTTCCTTCGCTGCCTGGTACAGCGGTCGTGCGCTCGCGCCCCACGAGACGACCGTGTTGGCGGCCACCGGAGTCGTTTCCAGTTTTGCCAGTCCACTGGTCTCAGTGCCATCGCTCTTGGACCAATATCATTTGCCTCAAGACCTGATGGCGTTGTTCATACTACCGGGCTTCATCACTATGCGATTGGCCGATGTGGTGGGAGTGATGCACTTGATGGTGCTGACCTTGATTGTCACGCAAGTCACCAGGCGGCGAGCAAGAATCCGCTGGGCACGATTGCTGGGGTCCGGCGCTGCCATCATCATTTGTCTAATCATTGCTGGGGTGACGTGCCGGCTGTACCTGGCATCAACCACGCTCAAGTACGATCTTGATCAACGACTGCTCGCGCTTGAGATTTCGTCTCCCCATGAAGACGTCGTGGTTCATACGCGGCCCGACGATGTTCCGCAAGCGCCGCCGGTGGACGGATCGACAATTGATCGCGTCAAGACCGAGCGAGTGTTGCGCGTTGGTTATCACCCCAACCATCTTCCGTATTCGTTCTTTAACGCCAAACAGCAACTGGTAGGCTTGGATGTCGAACTGATGCACCGTCTTGCTACGCGTCTGCAGGTCCGGCTGGAGTTTGTTCCCTTTTCATATGACACAGACGTGCAACAATTGGAAACGGGTGCAATTGATATGGTTATTGGTGGCGTGATCATCAAACCGGAGCGGCTATTGATCGCAGGCTTCACACAAGCGTATGAGACCGCGACCCTGGCGGTCGTTTTGCCCGACCATCGGCGAGGCGAATTCGATTCCTGGGATGATCCACAGATGCCGGATGACTTGCGGATGGGCGTGATTAGTGAAGACGATGCGATCGCCGGGAGACGGCAGTTGCCGGATGTTGAATTCACAGTGGTCGAGTCGATCGATGCTTTCTTCAAAGGCAAGCTGAACGAACTTGATGGTCTCGTTCTGCCCGCAGAGGAAGCCGCCGCCTGGAACGTTTTGTACCCGGAATACGCGGTGGTGGTGCCGGAGCCGGTCGTGCGGCGCCCGATTGGCATGGCCGTCCGCTCGTCGGACTCCCAATGGCTGTTGTTCCTTGATCGTTGGTTGGATTTCGAGCGAATGGATGGCAGCCTCGATCGTTTGCGCAAGTACTGGGTGCAGGGTGGTGGCACCAAGAAAGTAGCGCCCCGTTGGTGTGTCATCCGCGACGTGCTGCACTGGGTGCCATGAGAAAGCACCCTTACCGCAAAGCGGACTTCAGGACGCTGCGAATGCACTAAGATATGACGGTACGGACTGAATTCTTTGCTACGTCCCCGACTCATGTGACCACGCCCAATGCGTCTTTCTTCGGCCTCACAGCATTTTCCGGATTCATGTAGCGGAAGTCGGCAGACTGCCGACGAGCGTGGATCGGAAGTCTCCCGACTTCCGCTACGATCTTGCTTCTACGTTCTCAAGAGTGCTCTAGCGGTTTTCGTTCTGAGCGCATCCGCGAATGCGGAGACGCTGCGCAAACCGCTGTCGCTCGAGCAACAATTGAAGGCGGTTCCTGCTCAATTTCTGGCTCAACAAGCAAGGCTCAGAGGCGACGCCCGTCGCGGCGCCTTGCTGTTCTTTAAGTCGCCCGCCGGTTGCGTTCAATGCCACAGCGTGAGTGATGAACCATCTCCATTGGGCCCCAATCTGGCGAGGCTTGGCAAACAAGTCAGTGATCAGCAGGTGATCGAATCTTTGTTGTATCCGTCCCGCCAGATTGATGACAAGTATCGACCGCAGACGGTCTTGATGTCCGATGGTGTGGTGCATGTAGGACTGATCGCCAGCCGAGACGACGAAAAGTTAACGCTGAGACTTGCCAGTGATTTGATGAAAGACAAAGTGCTTGATCGCGGCGAGATCGATGAACTGAGCCCCAACACCAAGTCGTTGATGCCCGATGGACTGGTGTCAGCGCTTGCCGACCAACGCGACTTCCTGGACCTGGCTTTGTATGTGATGCAGATTTCCAAGGGCGGTCAACGTAGAGCGGCAGAGTTGATGCCGTCCGCGGACGAGTTGGCTGTCAAGGACGACTCGGTCAATCTTGACCATGCCGGCATCATCAAACGCCTGAAGTCAAGAGACTTTGAGACTGGCCAGCGGATTTATCACGGTTATTGCTTCAACTGCCATGGGACTGACGGCAACACACCATCATTGCCGACCGCCCGTGCCTTCGGCACTCAGAAACTGAAGTTCGGGGCCGATCCCTACCGCATGTTCATGACGCTGACCAAGGGCAATGGTCTGATGTCGCCGATGTCACATCTGACGCCCAAAGAGCGGTATCAGGTCGTGCATTATATTCGCGAAGCATTCATGCGTGACAGCAATCCCGACTTCGTCAAGGTCAATCAAGACTATCTGGCCGCATTACCCAAGGGAACAGAAGACGGAACGCGTATTGAGATTGTGCCGCGAGATTATGGCCCCGCGCTGGCATCCCAACTCCAGCGGAAAGTCAGCAGTGCGATCACGATCGATCTCGGTCCGTTGACCGTTTCCTATGACTTGCACTCGCTGGATCAAGCGGGGATTTGGAAGGAAGGCTTTTTGGATTTGTCCGAAACCCAGCACCAGCGTCCAAGGGGCGAAGGTACCGCGAATCCAGCGGGCGAACGTGTCGGCGGCTTGAGTGTTTGGAAATGGGGGCACGACGGTTCTCTCGATTACCCGCGCCAAGGCCTGTTGCCGCGGGGTCCCATGCCACGTGAGTGGATGGATTACCGCGGTCATTTCCTTCACGGCAGGCACGTTGTGTTGAGCTACGCGATCGATGGACGCGAGATCCTGGAAATGCCGCTGAGCGACGATCCCGGCATCATTCGCCGGCGCATGCGGATCGGTCCGGGTAAAGCATTGACGGTGATGCTGGGTATGGGAGAGGAAATGATCACATCAACTTCGCCATACCAATCATTGGATGCTTGCGTGAGGAATGGTGATCACTTCACTGCGGTCGTTGTGACAGGCGATCGGGACAACGTCAGCTGCGATGCCGACGAAAAAGATCGCTTGCAGTTGCGAATCCCCCCGGATGTGAATGCTCGTGAAGTCGAAGTCATTTGCCTGGCGGGCGTTGGTGAGGATGCGCTTTCGTCTTTCGCACGCAAGGCCGATCGGTGGCGACGCAAGCCAGTCGAGTACGACTTTGACCAACTGACTGCCGGTGGTCCGTTGCGGTGGACCCAAAAGATGACAACGGTCGGATATTTAGGGCTCGAGCAAGGTGGTTACGCGCTCGATACGCTGACCATTCCCGATTCGACGCCGTGGAATACCTGGTTTCGCACATCAGCACTCGACTTTTTTCCGGACGGTCGCCTGGTGGTGGCAACTTATGGCGGCGACGTCTGGATTGTTTCCGGAATCAACGACAATCTGCTGAATTTGAAGTGGAAACGTTTCGCGGCTGGCCTGTACGAACCGATGGGCGTCAAGGTTGTCGACGGAAA
>JBFJVZ010000494.1:0-4753 GCA_041623895.1 Pirellulaceae bacterium
CGCTGTCGCTCGTTGGTTCACCCCAGGCTTTACGCTGCCACCGCTCCGCGGTTCTTCTTGATAGCAGTTTCTAAGCCGGACGCTCTCCAAGTCCTGGCCTACCGATGATCCCACATCAATGATGAAATTGCTCTGGCAGCGAACGACGACGTTTATAAATTTCACTCGCTTGGAGTGGGCGACGACAATGTTTTCACCATTTTGTAGTGCGGAATACTGACTTCGATAAACTGCTCGCCCACCGGTTGGTAACCGAGCTTGTTGTAGAACCCCATCGCCACTTCTCGGGCATTCAACTCGATCTCTTCAAATCCTCTTTCCCGGAGGACGTCTTCGACACGGGCAACCAGCACGGCGCCGTGGCCTTGGCGCTGCAGTGACGGAGTAACCGCCATCTGGCGAAGTTTGGCTCGCATGGGTGAGAGCGGTACAACCACGACGATGGCGATCAGCTGATCATCTTGGACCAAACCGAAATGCCATTGGTCGGCTTCTGCGGCGATATCGGACTGCGTGAAGCTCAAACCCAAGGGCCGACGCAGAATGTCATCTCGCAATTGGATCGCTTTCTCGTACCACTCCGACTGCCACTTGATTTCCAAGAAATCCGCCACCAGCACAATCTCGCTTGCTTGACTCAAAGGACCAGAATTGTCACTCCAATACTCGCCGACAATATCCCAATTGGCAAACCTGACGTTACCATGACAGTCTTTCACTGTAGTCCGGTGCCATCCGCTTTCTTGTATGACCGCTCGTCCCACGAAAAACCCTCTGCACAATATCGTATCGGCCGATCAGTATTTTGAGGTCCTGGAACGTTGGTTGGATCTGGAAAGTGAAGCCGAGCGGGCCAGGATGGCCAGGCGGCGGCAGATACGTTCGCAAACGGGCGTCGAGAAAACAGGCGAGACACTGGTGCGGCTGCAGATTGCCGACCACTCCACAGGTCTTGCCGGGCGGTATTTGATCGACCTGTCCAAGCCGGGTGGCGAAACGTTGCCCCTCAATCGCCTGAAGGTCGGATCACCGGTGGTGCTTTCCGATGATGATGACGCGGCCGATGAAGGCGTTTCTGGCGTGGTCAGTCGCCGCAAGCACAACCTCATTCAGGTCGCCACTGACCAATGGCCCGAAGGCAAGTGGTTGCGGCTTGATCTGTCACCGGACGAAACCACTCGGCGGCGGCAGTTGGCCGCGATGGCGCGAACACGGTTGGCAACCGGCAGAGTAGGGCAGTTGCGAGACATATTGCTGGGCAAGCGACCGTTGCGATTTAGCGACTTGCCGGAAGTCCGTTTCTCGACAACGCTCAATCCGCCTCAACAAGATGCGGTCCGCTTTGCGCTGGCGGCCAAAGACGTGGCCATCCTGCACGGCCCACCGGGGACCGGCAAGACGACAACGCTGGCCGAAGTGATCTACCAGGCGGTCCGGCGAGGCGAAAAAGTACTCGCCTGCGCGCCCAGCAATACCGCGGTCGATAATATGCTCGAACGATTGGTCGCGATCATGCCGAGCGTGCTCCGCGTCGGGCATCCGGCGAGGGTGTTTGAATCGCTTCGCGGTCATACGCTTGATGAACTTGTTGACAACGATCCATCCACCGACGTGATACGCGAGATGCGTCGCGAAGTGGAACAACTGGTCCGCGCCGCATCGCGGTCGGGGCGCGGCCGGGACGCACATCGCCGCCGCAAACAACTTTTTGCCGAAGCGGGCCAGCTGCGCGGCCAGATTCGAGCGCTGGAACGATCGGTGATTCGAGCGGTTTTGGACTCCGCCGATGTGGTTTGCACCACCACCACCATCGATGAGGAATTACTGGGTGATCGTGCGTTTGACTGCGTGGTCATTGACGAGGCTTGCCAATGCACCGAGCCAAGTATCTGGCAAGCTGTTTTGCGAGCGGGGCGAATCATCCTCGCGGGCGATCACTGCCAGTTGCCGCCGACCGTGCTGAGCGACGAGGCGGCCCGCGAAGGACTACGAGATTCGTTGATGCAGCGACTGATCGAGCGTGAAGGCGAGACGATATTCCGTCGCTTGACGGTCCAGTACCGGATGCACGAGTCGATCATGAATTTCTCATCCGGGGCGTTTTACGACAATTCATTGATCGCCGATGCTTCGGTACGCGCCCATCGGCTCTGCGATCTGCCGCAGGTCAGTGAGTCACCACTCACCAGTGAACCGATTGAATTGATTGATACTGCCGGTGCTGAATTTGATGAACAGGTTGAACCCGACGGCGAAAGTAAATTGAATCCCAAAGAGGCGAATTTGATCGTAAGATTAGTCCGCGAACTGTTGGACTCGGGATTGCGCGGTGATCAGATCGCGATCATTGCTCCCTACGCCGCTCAAGTGCGTTGTCTGCGTAGCAGATTGGAGCTACCGGAACTTGAAATCGATACGGTGGACGGTTTTCAGGGGCGGGAAAAAGAAGCCGTCTTGTTGAGCATGGTGCGCAGCAATGATCGCTGCGAAATCGGGTTTTTGTCCGACACGCGCCGCACCAACGTTGCCCTGACCCGAGCGCGGCGAAAACTGATTGTGGTGGGTGACAGTGCCACGCTGGGCAGCCACGCTTTTTATGCCAGTTTGTTGGAATACTTCGAGCAGGCATCCGCCTATCGCAGCGTTTGGCAATATCTCTGATGCTTAGTAGCCGCGGCAGGCTGCCGTGCCCAAGCCAGCCGCGGCAGGCTGATGGAATTGTGGCAGGGCTGGAAGCCGCGCCCACGTGAATTTTCGCGGTAACACTTGTGGTCATCGTCCGCTGAGCAAGTCAACACGCCCCTTGCTTGGAGAACTGAAACCATGAAAAGCGAGAATAGACGCCAGGAAACGCCGTTACTGGGTTACGTTGTGGTCTCGATTGCCTTGATCATTGGCACCGTCGCCGCCACCGCTTTTGGCCAGACTCCCCGTGACTTTGCTGCTGCAAATGGGCAACTGACGAAGCACTCATTCGCACCCGCTGTTGATCCACTGCGCCGCCGATGGATTCTTGGCGTTCAAGCGGATGCGACCGGGACCGGCTACTTGGTTCGTCAGGTTCAGCCACACAGCGCGGCCGGTCGGATCGGGCTGGAGCCGGGTGACCGAATCATCACGGTTGACGGATGGCAAGTCGGATTGGTTGGGCATCGAATGCAGCGGCTCGGCGATACGCTCGAGCGTCAGGGCGGACAGGATGGCAACGTTCGCTTGCTGGTTCAGAACCGTCGCAACGGACGGCTTGTCGCCTTGAACGTCCGGCTGCGTCATCCGATTCAGCATTTAGGACATTAGAGCCGAGTCCAGACTTAATTTGACGTTCTCACGGCGGCAACCGGGCGCTTACTAATGCGTGCCGGCTGATGGTGCCAGCGTCTGGAAAGGGGTCAGACAGATCAGATTGACGACGATTATCATCTTGATTTGATCAGGGACATGATCGTACAGAGAGTTTCATGGAACTCCGTCATTACCTGACCTGCATCTGGCCCGGTCTGCCCGAATTGTGGTGGCGCGGACGGCTTTCGGCGCTACCCCCGGCGATTGCTTTCGCGATGGGGCTGAACTTGTTGCTAATCATGCGTTTCATTTACCCCGAATGGCTGTCGGGAACGTTGGTGCGGATCGCTTGTTGGGTCGCCATCGCGTCTTGGATTTTCTACGTGGTGCGAAGCGTTCGTGACGTGCCGCAGATCATCGCGCCCAGGGAGGTTTGTGAGCAACCCGATCGTTTTCAGGAAGCGCAGTGGGAATACTTGCAGTCGAATTGGGTCGAAGCTGAAAAACTGCTTTTGGGCGTGCTAGCAATCGAACCCCGGGATCCGCCGGCGTTGCTGTTATTGTCAGGTGTGTATCGGCACACCGACCGTTTGCCACAGGCCGAAATCTTGATTCTAGAATTGAGCCGACTGGAGGTCGCCGACGCTTGGTGGCTGGAAATCGAGGCCGAGCAGCGGCGGATCGCCCGGGACATGGAGGCCATTGAAATGAAAGAGTCCAGTGAAGGAACGGATAATCATGCTGCCGATTTGACAGCAGCCTGAGTCGGCCGAGAAATCGGACTTGATCTCGGGAATCGGCAATCGTCAGCACAGGGGAACATTTTGGGCGGAAATCGTCCGAGTTTTTTATGAAAATGCCAGATTAGCAGCGGAATTCAGCGTTGGCAGTTCGAAAGCTCCTATCCCCGCATTTTCGCCTAACCGATAGAATCAGTTTTAGCAGTCACCAGCAAGCGCGATTCGCGTGGGTTCGACTCGCTCCGTTGTCACCACTGGCCAACAGACGGTGCGGTGGCGTACGGTTTGCTGAGCAGGAATCGGTGACGATGAGATTCGCCAGTTTGACACAACCCGCCGGGAGGGCGGCTGCAGCCGGAGTGCTGCAGTACCCAAACAACAGGTTTGGACTTATCGCCGAACGGGACAGACGGAACCAATTTGGAGTTCACCCGCTCCAATAACGGAAACGACCTGGGTAACGAGAACAACCAATGTACGAACGATTTACTGACCGCGCCCGCAAAGTCATGCAGCTGGCCAATCAAGAGGCACAGCGGTTCAACCACGAATACATCGGCACCGAGCACATCTTGTTAGGCTTGGTCAAAGAAGGCAGTGGCGTTGCCGCTAACGTGCTCAAAAACTTGGAAGTCGATCTTCGCAAGATTCGTCTGGAAGTCGAAAAGCTTGTCCAAAGTGGCCCTGAGATGGTGACCGTCGGCAAGCTTCCGCAAACGCCGCGAGCACAG
>JBFJVZ010000495.1:0-4699 GCA_041623895.1 Pirellulaceae bacterium
CTATCTGCCGTGGGCGTTCGAATCTTGAGGAGATTCAACTTTAGTACGAGAGGATTTAGTTGGACGTAGCTCTGGTGTACCAGTTGTCGCGCTAGCGGCACGGCTGGATAGCTAACTACGGAAAGGATAAACGCTGAAAGCATCTAAGCGTGAAGCCCGCTCCGAGATTAGGATTCGTAGACATTAGTCGAGAGCCCCCTGGAAGACGACCAGGTTGATAGGCTGGGCGTGTAAGCACGGTAACGTGTTGAGCTAACCAGTACTAACGGGCGAAGGATTGGCCGTCGATATCCCGCACTCTTCCTTACAAGAATGCACTCTGATACGACTTCCGATTCGACTTGCTCGAAAACGATTCAATTACCAAACACCTGGCCCGGTAGCGGTGCAATACCCGCTGCCGGGTCTTTCTGGCGACCATATCGGAAAGGTCCTACCTGTTCCCATCCCGAACACAGAAGTCAAGCTTTTCGAGCCGATGATAGTGCACACCAGCGTGAAAGTAGGTATCGCCAGATTTTTAAAAACCCTTTGTTGCCCCCGGTGACAAAGGGTTTTTTTGTGGCACACGGGCTGCGTGCTCACCATGAGCACACCGGCAACCCCAGCTTATCGCTAACACGACATGATTTACCGCATTATTGCCGACCTGATTGTCATCGTTCATGTTGCCTATGTGCTGTTTGTCCTGCTGGGGCTCGTGTTGACGATCGTCGGCGGGGCAATGAAGTGGAATTGGGTTTGCAATCGCTGGTTCCGCGGTGTCCACCTGGCCATGATCTTGTTTGTCGTCTTTGAGGCGTGGATTGGAATGACCTGCCCGCTAACGACCTGGGAACAAGAGTTCCGTGGTGCGGCCGAGCAACAAACGTACCAGGGAGATTTTGTTGCCAATTGGGCTCACGAAACGCTGTTCTTTGACGCCCCGCCGTGGGTCTTCACAGCCGCTTACACATTTCTTGGCGGCTTGGTGTTGGCAACTTTGTTGCTTGTCCCGCCGCAATGGAAGGGCAATTCGATCGTGAATCAAAAGCCACCGGCACCCAGTTAGGAGAATATTCGCTAACCACTGCGACCGGGCAACTTGACGGACAGCACGGGGCAAACAGAGTTGCGAATGACATGGTGGGCGACGCTGCCCAGCAGCGCTTCGGCGATCGCTGACCGCCCCAAGTTGCCCATCACGATCAAGTCGATGTTGTGCTCTTTGGCGTACACTTCGATCTCGTGGTAGGCGGTCCCAAAGCGGATCGACATCACGGTCTTGTATTGCTCACGCTCTGCGGCCGGCAGCAACGGGATGAACTTCATCGCCAGCTTGTCTTCATGTTCGTCACGAAATGACTGGTCTGTCGTGTGTTGCATTAAGATCGGATCATCATCAACACACAGCAGGTGCAGACGAGCGTTGCAGGGCGCGATGATCCGTTTTGCAAATTGAAGTGCGTTGATAGCCGATTCACTGAAGTCCATGGGGACCAGGATTTCTCGCAACGGCTGCAATTCTTCTGACATGAGGCTGCTTGTTGTGGTAAAGGCGAAAGAAGCGTCCGGAAAGGGCTGGCAGCAAAACTGCAAAAAGGCCTGCTTTGGCTTTCCTACCCGAACGCGTGTTCCTTGCCAACCCTGGAATCAATACCTGGCATCCACGCACCGTGTGGAACAAGCGAGCTCCCAATCAATGCAAAGTCAGACGGCCGGAAACGGGCCCACGCTTATTGTGTGTCAGCCGCGAGGGGCCTTCCAGGGCCGATTGATCCGATCAGGTCTCATTAGCGGCGGCGACTTACCCGACGTACCGGTCCGTCGACGTAGCCCGGGTTTTGCCGCAATGCGTTTTGCGTCGCTTCCAGGCTGTCTCTTCCCAAGACGACCACCCAACGTGGCGGATTGGGATTGCCGCGGGCGGGATACAAGGTAACCTCCCATGCGGATGTCAGGCCTGCCTGAATGGCCTGCATATTCAGACTCATGATGGCAATCTGCCGGTCGATCGCTTGATTCTGCTGATAAGCCGCCGCCTGCGATTGCAATCGAAATGCGTGATCATCTGCTTTTTCATGATCGTCCTGGTCTTGCAGCCAGGTTTCCCAACCCGCTTTGAGAATTTTTTGATCCTGATCTCGGAACAAGAAGAAGGGGACTCCGTATTCGTCGCCGTTCTCAAATTCCAGGATCACGCCTTCCAGGTTGTACGTCTTAGGCTCCCCCCGCAGACTCTCGACCCAGCCAAGGAATGCCTGTTCGTCAGGCATCTCTCGCTTTTCAAGATAGCCGACGACCATTGGCAACATCGCTCGATACACCTTGGGGATGTTATCCAAGAGGATATTGTTGACGTAGATTCTGCCGCGGCGACGCTGAATTGTGATTGATCGGCGGGCATAATCGACGATGCGACCGGGAACCTTCAGGCCATCTTTGGAGGTCCAGATTTGCAACGTATCGATGCTCTTGGCCTGGATATCCTGTGCCTCTTTCGATTTCAGAAAAGCACGATCGCTGGCCGAAAGCTGCTGCAAAGGAAATGCCCCAAGTTCCTTATCCGCCGATCTTTGCAAGATCACCGTTTCATCATCAAACCCAATCAAATCGGCCTGGATGGTGTACAGCCCCGTCACGTCGGTCCAGACGCGGGCCTCCGCCGTGGTAAATACGCCAACACAGAGCAGCCAAATAAGCATCGCTCGAAGGATCATGATGTCTCCGTTAGCTGGATGAGCAGACGTAATGAATCCCGCTTGGAGTGCCGGGGTTGTGCCGCCGCACGCCAAGACTATGACCTGTCATATTGTAGCTGCTATCGGTCTGATGTGCAGGATTGCCAGCGGAGCCAAGTGACTCCGCTCGGCCCGCTACAATCAAAAACGTCACACATCAAAGGTTGTCGGAGGAATAAGTTTGTCGACTGAATCGTGGACGTTGGTGGGGATCGCGGTGGTGATGTTCGAATGCCTGGGCGTTGTTTCAGCCGTGTACGCGGTCCTCAAGGCGCGGACGGCCCAGGGCGCCGTTGCCTGGGTGATCGCCCTGGTCGCATGGCCCGTCTTCAGCGTGCCGTTGTTTTGGGTTTTTGGACGCAATAAATTTCAAGGTTATGTCAGCGCCCGTCGATCTCGTAACCTGAGCATGCTGGGCGTTGTCCAGGAACACGACAGCCGGATTGACCAGTACAAGACCGATCTGGGTCTGGAATTCAGCAACGCCCGCGTCCTTGAGCAACTTGCACATTTGCCATTTGTTCGCGGCAACGACGTTGAATTGCTAATTGATGGCGAGGCAACATTCAAATCGATGTTTGACGGCATTGACCGTGCCCGGCGGTACGTGCTGGCGGAGTTTTTTATTGTCAACGATGACCGCTTGGGACGCGAATTCCAGGCCAAGCTGATCGAGGCCGCTGCGCGTGGCTGTCAAGTTTTTTTGTTGTACGACGATCTGGGGGCTGGCGGGCTGACCAGGTCGTACCTGCAAAAACTGCGTGAACATGGCGTTTCCGTGACAGGCATGAATACCACGAAAGGTCTGAGGTGGCCCTTTCAGATTAACTTTCGCAATCACCGCAAAATCGTTGTGATTGATGGGCACGAAGCATTCGTGGGCGGGCTGAATGTGGGGGACGAGTACGTGCATCGTCACCCCAAGCTGACTCCCTGGCGCGATACACATATGCGAATCGAAGGCCCCGCAGCCTTGGCAGCGCAGGTCACCTTCTTAGAGGATTGGTTTTGGGCCACCGGCAGGCTGCCGCAACTGGATTGGACGCCACGATCTGCGCCAACTGCAGACAAGACACTGTTTGTGATGCCCAGCGGACCGGACGATGAGTACGAAAGTTGCGGTCTGTTTTTTACTCATGCAATCAATTCAGCGCAACGACGCTTGTGGATCGCCAGTCCTTATTTTGTTCCCGATGGCAGCATTATCACGGCACTTCAGTTGGCAGCATTTCGAGGTGTTGACGTTCGCATCATCATTCCCGGTCTGCCGGATAAATGGCTGGTCAAACGGGCCGCTATGGCTTACGTGCCGCCCGTCATGGCCGCAGGCGTAAGAATGTTTGAGTATGGCCGCGGCTTTATGCATCAAAAGGTCGTCTTGATTGATGATTACATCAGCGTGATTGGGACCGCGAATCTGGATAATCGCTCGTTTCGGCTGAATTTCGAGATCACCGTGGTGACGATCGATGACCAGTTCGCGACTGACGTCGAAACGATGCTCAGCAATGACTTTGCTAATTCCAACGAAATCGACGCTGCAGAATTCGCTTCGCGGGGACTGTTCTTCAAGACAAGCTGTGCGATCGCGCGACTATTTTCGCCCATCCTGTAATGCTGGGCTCAACCCTGATCAAGAGACGGCACCGTAGGGGGTGCCCCAAGATGCGGCGAGTTTTTTTCCTCTCGCTAGCACGTCAGCCATTTCTTGATCGGACAAGCTCGTGTAATTCTTCGCAAAGCGGATGTTCTCATCCAACTCCGAGCGACCATGCATGCCGATCACAACGGTCGAGATATTCGGCAGTGATTGTGCGTATCGGAAGGCGTCGAAGATATTGGGCGGCTTGATGCGCCCACCGGTGGGTTTGGATCCACCGCCGTAGATTTTCATGGCAACCAAAGCAACGCCGCGACGATGCGCTTCCGGCCAAACTGTCTCCTCGAAATTGTAGATATGCCGAGACACATAGCTGACC
>JBFJVZ010000496.1:0-4688 GCA_041623895.1 Pirellulaceae bacterium
CCGCTTCCACCGCGGCGTTTACCAAGAAGTTTGGCGGCAATCGCTGTGGCCAACGAATTCCGCCAGAATTGGTCGTAATCAAAATCTGACTCACTTTGCGTTTCCATTACGGAAAAAGACAGCGATAGTAAGCGAAGCGTCCGCATGCCCAGCACCATCACAGCTTGCTGCAAACTGCTAATCGCTCGTCTCGATCCCACGATTGGCGAATTACAGTAGTCGATCAATCGCGCGGAAAGTTTTGGATCTGCACCCAAAACTTTTGTAATCTCATCCACTTTCACATCCGGCTGCGTCACCAGTTCCAGAAGCCGGACAGCGACGGACGGCGGAGAAGGTATCTTTTCATTGTTGATGATTGCTTCGACGTATTCGCTCATCGCTATCTTGCACCGGAAGGTTCTGCAGACGAAACCATTTAGATTTCGGTTTTCCACACAAACATAGCTCGGGACAGGTATACCCCTGAAACGAATTGCTCCTTGGGGGAAAACCCTATAGGCCCAGTGGTTTGTCCAGATTGAAGATTGGGACGTGAGTCGTAGCGGAACTCGTCCAGACGCTCGGCGAATCACGAAAATCTTGGCGACTTCCGCTACCCCAATATCAAATTTTGATGAATCAGCGAAACGGGGTCAGACCCGAATGGCCGCCAGCTGCCCGAAGGGTGCTTTGCACTAATGGGGTCTGCCCCGGGTCTGCCCCCTTTTCGCGGCACTTTTCGCGGCACACAAAACTGACTCGACGCCGCACTAGACAAGTCAGTTCGCGTCCACGCTTTTCTTCAGTAGCGAACCCCGCACGCATAGCCATTGACTTTTGCTCGAGCGCAATTGGTTCAAACCGAATTGGTCAATGGTGCTGAACTGTTTTTGTTGATCTTGTTCGTTCAGTTGATAGACAACAAGACAAGCTCGACGGTGGGATGCTTCAAAAAATTCGTCGTGGTGCCATTCTTGTGCGGCGACGCATAAGAATAACGGTTTTC
Organism: Pirellulaceae bacterium; assembly: GCA_041623895.1. Classification (GTDB taxonomy): domain Bacteria; phylum Planctomycetota; class Planctomycetia; order Pirellulales; family Pirellulaceae; genus JBFJVZ01. The sequence goes on from JBFJVZ010000496.1 coordinate 989, forward strand.
CAAGTTTGCGCTTGGCAGCAGCGTATGAATCAGAAAGCTCAACAGTCAGCTCCAGAGATGGCGCATCGATGATTCTGTACGCAATGTAGTGATCCAAGCCGTCGGGAATATCGCTGGGCGGACCCGATGTGATTCGCTGTGCCGGCGAGAGCAAATACTCTGCTGATTCAATGGTCAACGAAGTGTGATCGGCCCCGCGGGCAAAGTCCAGCACTTCAACCTTCCTTTGCGGTTCCCGCTTTGGATCGAGGATTTTGTACCAAGTCAGGTATGCCTTGATTTCCTTGACTGGTCGGCCCATGCATCCCACGGCGTAAGCAAAATGATGCGGACCCGAGAGCAGCGTAGTTTCCTTCTTTTCATCGAATTCACTCTTCAAATCGACTGCATGCTCGATCGGAATGGATGGTTCCCCCGAAACGACCTCAAGAAATTCCACCGGCGTATGTGCCGCGGCAATACCGCCGGCCGTTAACCAGACCGGCAAGAGAAGACAGACAAGACGAAGGTTGAAACGCATTACCGAAAGATCCAGGAAGGAAGTCAAGGATTTGAAGATGAGAACGAGATCTAAATAAATGCAAAACGCCAGCCCAAGAGGGCTGGCGTCGGCTTGCCGAGGAAGTTTTCGACTAAGTTTTCGGAATGATAACGGTGTCGATCACGTGAATCACACCGTTGAGGCAGTTGACATCGGTCTTTACGACCTTAGCTTTGTCGATCATCACATTACCTTCGTCAACTTTTACTTTGACCTTGGAACCTTGGGCGGTCTTGGCCTCAGAAAGCTTGACAACGTCCTTGGCCATCACCTTTCCAGGGACAACGTGGTATTTGAGGATGGCGACCAACTTTTCCTTGTTCTCGGGCTTCAGCAAGCTTTCGAGCGTCCCTTTGGGAAGCTTCTTAAAAGCCTCGTCCGTCGGAGCGAAGACGGTGTAAGGTCCTTTCCCGGAGAGGACATCGACAAGTCCGGCAGCCTTTACTGCAGCCACCAATGTCTCGAATCCCTCAATTTTGACGGCGTTCTCGACAATCGTCTTGTCGCAGGTGCCACAGCCGGCTTTGGCATCTTGGACGCCGAACGCAACAGCTAGAACTGATGCCACCAATGCAAATTTCATACTTCTCATAGATTTACTTACCCTATTTCCTAAAAGTTTGTGCGGTTTTTGTCCGAATCTCTTCGGAACACGTGATCGGTACGCGGTACTTGCCGTTGGACCGTGACCGGATTGGCTAATTTGCCTCTCGCTAGAACAGTATCAAGCCGGTAAGCCCCCACGACGAGTCCATGAAAGGAAACCGGAAAAGACTCATGGTTTCTTCATGGAGGGCCGTATTCTTATTCGACTGCAAATGGCGGTGTTCTCTATTTCTCGGCCGGAGAAAAAGTCAAGTGAAGCGCCGAAAGTCTTGCCGACTTTCGCTACGACTCACATCTCAATCTTCAGGCTTTGAAGACAAAGCCCAGTCTGGACCACCCGCTAAGACCACAATCAGATCGCTTACGTGCGGCGGTCCCATTGCACAAAGATTCCTGAGCGGATTGCTGTTTGATAATTCGGGCAGCTTAGAGACGAAGCGGGACTTTGACGTGAAACATACAGTTGTGCAACTTGGCCCGATGCCGGAATGTTCACGCCATCAGGGCAAGCTTGTTATCTCATTCATCTTTGAAAAGTCTATTCGTTCGACAAAATGTCCGGCTCAATTTCATTTGCTTCGTGGATACAGATTGCAGTTGTGAATTTGCAGTAACTTCTCGCGGGAACTGCTCTACCGCAGCGCAGAATTCTGTGCGTATAACGCGGCGTCGTGACAAGCCGCCGATGACATTGGACCATCTTCAACGTGGCCATGAAACTCGAGGCTTCGTTTCGTCGTTCTGTTTTTCGCTTGGTGGGGCGAACATCGCCACTTGACCAATGCCGGTTAACGTGCGCTACAGCACTCGTGCGGGCACGCAAAATGTTCAACACACCACGTTACCAAAGCAGCACTGCGTTCGTGATCCTGGTAATGCTTTCGTGCAATGCCCATTCGCAATCGCCGAGCGATATAAAGGTCACTCCGCATGGCAACTTCCCTACACCGAAATCACTAAGCAACCCAGCGTCTGCGATTGTTTGCCCTCAGCCCGCTACGGCTCCGAATGCACACGGTGCGGCAATCGCCGCGGTTTGTGCAGCAACGATCGAGGACCATGTTACATCGGTGGCTGGCTGCAACAAGGCTTCACAGGCAACTTTGGATCACCGCAAAACCGCAAGAACGCACCGGTGCTGTTCAACGATCGCGCCAACGACTACCGGCTGAACCAGCTGTATTTTTTCGCCGAGAAAGCTGTGCACGCGAATCCTTCCGATTGGAATCTCGGCGGCCGCATCGACGTATTGCTAGGCACCGACGCGCGGTTTGTCACGGTGCCGGGACTGGAACGCCATCGGGACCGAACACCGAAATGGGCAAAGTAGCCGGTTGTGACAGCATCGTTTGAGTCTAGTTTCAGCGCGCGGCGATACAGCTGCTCGACCTCGTCGTGATTCTTCCGCACGTCCGTCAGGAAAATCGCAAATCTGGTGATAGCGGGGGCAGATTCCGGATCAAGTTCCAAGGCTCGATGGAACAAACGCTCTGCCTCGTCGTGCCGTTTGCGAACATGCGTTAGAAAGTTGGCAAGGTTGCCCGTCGCCACCGCATAATCGGGGTCCAGCTCCAACGCGCGCCGGTACAACCGCTCCGCTTCGTCGTAGTCCTTCCGCACATCCTGCATAAAAATGGCAAAATTGCAGTGCAGTTGTTTGCTGTCGGGCAGGGCTTCAATCGCACGTTGATAGACGGCGACTTTGGCCGTTTCATCTTTCGCATAATCGACCTCCAGCACCCAGCCCCACCAGGCAAATCCAGCTCGCTCGTACGTTGCTCGCACAGCCGGTAGCAGTTGGGGATAATCATTGGTTTCCAGATCGAGGATCTGCTCTTGATACCGATCGGTCTGGCGTTTCGCGCGCTCCTCCAGAACATAATCAAGCGGCTTAATATCCAGTTCGCAGCCAATCAGAATCATTAAGCGATCGAAATCGGGAACCGGCACAAGGACTCCATTATGGTCTGCGACCAGGCTCTCAATTTCTGCCGACGGTTCCAACGTCCTGTCGGGACCTTCGTAATAACACCAGATCAGGCGTCCGCGGATCTCTTCGGGTGCGAACGAGCGGAGTCGCCCCATCAAGCTCGGGTCGTTGCCGCCGTAACCGATAAAGAATGGCGTGTAGTGCGAGAACAGCGAACGCAACGTGGCAGCCCAAGCTTCATGCAAGCGGTGGATTCCGCGAGTGGCGTTGATCGGGCCGAGCAACAGGTCGCGGTGAACCTTGCAAATCAGTGGCCGCTCTCGGAATACGTGCACATACCCGGTTAGCGCTTCATGACCACAGACAAACGGATAGGTGTCGGTATAAATCTGCAACGCATCGACGATCAGGTTGTCAAAGTTTGTCGTGATCACGGCGCGGTGACGACTTCTTTCCAACGTCTTGGCCAAAATCGAGTATCCCGGGCTCGGTTCGATGGCGGAGTCGCTCGGGGAGGCCTCGACAACGCGCCCGCTCTTGGAGTCTCAGCGCTTTGGACGACCGGTCATCACGTGTCCCAAATAAGCGAATCCGTGCTCCGGGAATTCCTGGAACCGACCTTC
>JBFJVZ010000497.1:0-4676 GCA_041623895.1 Pirellulaceae bacterium
ACCAGCAGAAGTTCCCGTCGCGGCAATTCGACTGGCGTCATACCCGAATTTCTTGGCGTTGCCGCGCAACCAGCGCACGGCAGCTTTGCAATCGTGAATCTGTGCGGGAAACGTTGCTTCGTCGGTGAGCCGATAGCTGATGCTGGCCACGGCGAATCCATGTTCCGTCAACCAGCAAAGCCCACAGTTCTTGTAGCTGCCACTCTGCCACCCACCACCATGAATGAAAACCACCAGCGGCGGATTCGCTTCATCATCGGGCATGTACAAATCCAGCAGCAAATCACGAGAAGGAGTCTTGGCAAAGACCAAATCATTTGTGCCGGAATCGAGCCGATAGCGGGGCTGGCGATGCCAAAGTTTGCGAACAAAGAAATCGGCTTGACGCCGCCTGGCGTACGGTCGGCCTGCGGCACCGTGCCCGACGCCCGGCATCATCAATTGCTCGAAATTCTTGTCCGCCTGGATCAGCCTATCGATCACTTGCACGGTGCTGGCCGGATCAACATTGTTGTCCAACTCACCCCAAATCAACATCAAATCACCTTGTAGACGATCAGCCTGAGTGACGTTGGATTGTTGCTCGTAATGGGGTCCGATCGGCCAACCCATCCACTGTTCGTTCCACCACAGTTTGTCGACGCGATTGTCGTGACAGCCGCAATCGGCGACGGCGGCATGGTAGAAATCACCGTGTGCGATTAGTGCGCGCATGGCACTCTGGCCGCCCGCCGATCCGCCCCAGATTCCGACTCGGGTCAAATCCATTTCGGGACGATCCCTGGCAGCAGCCTTGATCCAGGCGATGCGATCTGGAAACCCGCTGTCGGCCAGGTTCTGCCAGCAGACGTCGTGAAAAGCTTTACTTCGATGATTGGTACCCATGCCATCGATTTTGACGACGATGAATCCAAGCTCCGCCATCGAATACAAATCGACATGACGCCCAAATCTTTTCGGCACGAACGAAGAATGGGGGCCCGCATAGATCGCTTCCAAGACGGGATAGCGTTTTTTCGGATCAAAATTGGTGGGACGAATAATCACACCGAAAATATCGGTCTTGCCGTCGCGGCCTTTGGCGACAAACCGTTCGGGAAACCGCCAGCCGGTTGCCAGTAATGCCGAGGCGTCAGCTTGTTCCAACTCGCAAACCAGTTTCCCCGATTCAGCATCACGCACGTCCGTTCGGGGCGGCATGTCGACTCGCGAATATGTGTCGATCAAAAATTTTCCGTCCGGCGAAAAACTCCATTGATGGTCCCCGTCCGCCGTGGTTAAGCGAACCAGATTCTTGCCGTCGTAGCCAATACGAATCAGGTGTTTGTGGTAGGGATCTTGATCTGGATCGATTCCAGAGACCGTCAGCCAAATCTGCCGCTTTTGATCATCGACCCGCTCGACGCTTCGGACCACCCAGTGTCCGGCCGTGATCGGGTTTTTGACCGCGCCGGTCCCCTGATCGATCAGATACACATGATTCCAGCCCGATCGTTCGCTCATCCAGATCAGTTCATCGTCGCCCCGGCGATGAACATACGACTTGGACGAGTAACAAACGAAGGTATCGCTGACGTCTTCGACAATCGTTCGCGGTTCGGCCGTTTCCACATCGACGGCAATCATGCGCAGCACTTGATGGCCGCGCGCATTGTACAGAAACGAAAAGGCATCGCCGGCTTCGTTCCACTGCAATTTGGTCAGTGCAAATGGATTCGGAAACAGGCTGTCGTCAATGCTGATCGGCCGCGGGTTGTCGATAGGAAACAAGATTGGCTTCGGCCGCTCGAGTTCATCACCGGGCTTGGCATAGTTGATGGTGACGACTTTGGCATGAATGGAGTCTTTCGGGGCGGAGTCAATCATTGAAATCTGGCGCTGCGCTCCCGGCCGGGTTTTCATCAGCACGAAATGTTTGGAATCGGGCGACCACCAAATCCGACCCCGATAGCCGTCTTTCTGAGAGCCGTCGGTTGATTCGAAAATCGGGTTTCCGGTACCAAACTCCGTGACCCGAATGTTGTGGTCGACGATCGAGACTCGCCACTTGCCGTCGGGCGAAATATTCTGGCCCGCGCCGTTTGGCGGCCGAGAATCTTTGATCGCTCTTGGTTTTGGTGTTTCCGCGTCAATGATTGCCCGTTCATTCCGCGAATCGACGACAAAGGCGGCAACGGGAGAACCGTCCTTGGCTTGCAGCAACCATGCGTGGCCGACGAAACTGTCAATCTGCATAGATTCACGTGCCCGCACCGTGCCGTAGGAAACCGGTCGACCTTGGCTCGGTAGCCACAACACGCTAAGCGGTTGAGTCAGTTGATTATCGAAACGAATCGGCGCGCGCTCGGCACTATCAACGCTGCGCACGACTCGACGTTTGGGCAACAGGCCTTCGACCGCGCCGGAATTCGATTGATTCAATTTCGTTTCTGTTAACGGGCCGGCCGGGAGTTTGTACTCCCAAGCCTGGCCTGCGAATTGAAAGTGGCACGTCTTCTTGTCGTCGCTGAAGTGCAAATTCCGCAGCTCAAGGCGGCTGGCCTCAAGCTTCTGACCGGTTTCTTGTGAGAGTTGGCGTGCCAGTTGATCGTGGTCAAAAGCGGGTGCCCGTGTCCCTGCCTGGCAATCGACTAACACGAATTGATGAGCTTGTTTTCCGGTCTGCACGCGGTACCAGATTTGGTCCCGCTGCTGACCGAACCAATGTGGCTGGATCGAATCGCGAAAGACGAGGTTACTGGTACGCTTGGCGTAAGAATCAGACCTTTGGTAATCGTCCCAGCTGCCCTGAGCGATGGCCCTGGACACCGGCAAAAGCAGCAAAAATGCGGCCATTCCGGCCAGAAAGATTTGCAGGCAGGAACAAAGAAGTGCATTCGGTGGCGGTGCTGAGGAAGACCGAGCCAGCAAGGGGACCGATCGCCCCTCGATCGAAAACACGGTCACACCGTTCCGGCAAGGCTGGCGAATTAGTCGTCCGACGCAGGAAATATCCGAGCAAAAATTGAACATCAGTCAACGTCCGACAATTGTGCGTTATCAAGATCAACAGTAAAAATGCAGCCGGCTGGCCTTGTTGGTCACTGCCACGGAGCTGGCCCGGGTGGTCACTGCCACTGTGCAGGTCGTCACTGCCGTTGTGACTGAATCCTAACTTAATTCGTCCATCAGAATGATGTGCTCATGGGCCTAAGCATTCACTACCGATCGATTCAGCCAATGCATCCCGCTGCGGCGTTCGAGATTAAAAGGCAAGCGTCGGAGCTGAATGAACTTTACGCATGGACCGGTTGCGAAGAGGTGGTTCTCGAGCAGCGGACCGACGGGATTCTAGCGGGTTCAAGTGTAACATCGTTTGTCGTTGATGCCGAATTCCTTGACGACGATGCGTCGTTTGATTCCGCGGGCGATATCGCACGATTGATCGACGTGCTCTGCGAACTGTCCAGATGCCACGAAGTCGATTGGGAAATTGAGCACGACTATGAGGCGGAGGTGGTCGGCTGCATACGCGAGGGGATCGCTGATGTTGAGCTGATCGAAGAACTGGAGACGATTAAAACGATCGGCGAAATGCTCGGTGATTTTGACGACGAAGAATTAGAAACCGACCGCATGATCGAAGTACCGGATGCGGAAAATTACGAAGGCCCGCGGCTACTGAAGTTCCCCGGACTCGACTGAGTTTTTGTCGTCCGAGTCAAACTCGAATTGACTCAAACCTCGCGCCCCACTTGGCAACTGTCCCGTGACCACGACTTCTTGGACCGGGTACTTGATGGGGTCCAACCGAGCACTGCTGCGTTTGTCCGTAAAGATTCGTTGCGGCAACACCAGCGTTTCCAATCCCTGCAGCGGCGATTCCCGGAACAGCAAGTATTGTCCATTGATTTCGATCGATAGTCGACCAATGGGATGGTCCTTCAGATTCTTGATCACAAGCACCTCGGTCATCACCGCCCCGCCGCCGGTTTCGACTGCAACCGCTTGAACATCTAATTCAACATTGACCGGCAGCGATGGTCCCCCAACACTAGCCGGGAACATCGCATAGACTGAAAGTCCCACCCCTATCATCGCCAGCAAACACAACACAAGTCCTCGGCGTGAAAGCTGAAGCGTGGGCGCCACACGAGGTACTGATTCAATCGCATCGCGCTGGTCGTTGTCTGTCATACCGGTTCTCCATCCGCATGATAGCGACCGGTGAAGACACAAAAAAACCGGTCGACATAATCCAAGGGATCTGTCGACCGGCTATGTAAGTCGCTTCGATCGTCGGCGGCAAAATGGAGCCGCTGGGAGAAACGCGAAAGTCTGGCGTGCTACTGCACTAGCCGTTTGTTGACCTTGGCGAACCCTAAAAATGATCCCTCTGCCGAAGTGGTGATCGAAGCTATGCGGGTTTTTTCAAATCCCACAATGTGATTCTAGACGCGCCTGGGCGGTCAGCAAGGTAGATCGGCAAGTTCTTGCGATCGCGGACAATCTTTTTACGAAAATGAATGCAACCCGAAAAATATTTTTTCTCTTGACACACGCGTAGGTGCGGCATCCTGCCGTATCCGAAAAACCACTAGTGCTGGAATTTGGAAATAACCTTGATCATGACGGTAGCCCATTGGTAACCCGAAGCGTGAGCGAGGCGACAAATCACGCAATTCCCTCGCTCACGC
>JBFJVZ010000498.1:0-4613 GCA_041623895.1 Pirellulaceae bacterium
GGGCGAACCATGCACATACAGCAGGCTGCCTTCACGTTTCATCCGTGGCAATTCGCACAGGTATTTCATTCGCCTGCGACTGGCCTCGGGCCCGTCTCGACCACACTCCAGCTGTGAACGCGTCCAGAAAATTGCTTGCTCCGCAGCCTCGTTGAATCCTTCGGGGTCAAACAGCGCACTGCTGTCGTGGTTGCCCAAGATGCAAAACTGGAAGTTCATCACCAAATCCAGGCACGCGCAGGGCTGGGGACCGTATCCGATCACGTCACCGAGACAGACAATTTGGTCGACGTTCTGCCCAGCAACATCTTCCAACACCGCTTCCAGAGCACAGAGGTTGGCGTGAATGTCGCTAAGGATTGCGGTGCGTGTCACAGTAGGTGCGTTGGGTTGCCTGAGAATCTCGTTGCTTCACGATTAGCGACCATACTTGATGCGATCACCGAGCGCATCTGCCAGTTCTTGCGCGGCGTAAATCTTACTCGCGGTCGCTTCAATATCATACTCAACGCGGCGATAAGAAACGGTCATGGCATCCTGGTCCAAGATTACATAGCACGATCGATTGTCATCATCACGGGGCTGCCCAACGCTGCCGACGTTGACCATGATCTTGTCGGGACCTAAAGGATAGACGTAGTCGATTTCCTCTGGCGACTTAAACTCGCATTCGGTGGTAAAAACTCCCGGTAAATGCGTGTGCCCCATGAAGCAATACTGCTTGACTTTACCGAACAGGATTTCCATCTTTCGCTGGTCGAATACGTACTCGGGAAAAACGTATTCATTGGTCGGATCACGCGGAGATCCGTGAACAAATTTGTACTCGCCCTCATCTACGAATCGGGGCAGCTCGCCCAGGAAATCCCAACGCGCGTTGATCTGAACGTTTGAACCAGGCCCATGATCCAACTGATCCCGGGTCCAATAAATCGCCTGCAGAGCCATCGGATTGAAGCCGTCAGGATCGAACAGCGCGGCTTGATCATGGTTGCCCAAGATCGTGACCTTGGCATGTTTCATGACGTGGTCAAGACATTCACACGGGTTGGGCCCGTAGCCAATCACGTCACCCAGGCAGTAGATTTCGTCCACCGACTGGGTTTGAATGTCTTCCAAGACCGCAAGAAGCGCCTCAAGGTTGCCATGAATGTCGCTGATCAACGCTCGCTTCACCGGGGATTCCTAATCAAAATCAGTCGACTCATGAGGACTAAGGAGGATGTCATCGCAATCATCGCTAAGACAATCGCGATCCCGGCGTTTTCGTCCCGGCGGGTTCCGGGCTCCGATGGTAAGCCGGCCAGTAATGTTCCCCGGGGTTTTCCAAATCGAGACGTCGTATCAAATAAGTTGCGACAGGTTTTCGCTCAATTGTAAGGGCAACCAAAAATTTTCAGCAATCCCATGACGTCAGACCAATTGAAGCTTGCCCTGAATGCACATGATAACTTGCAAATCGCCATTGAGACGACCGGGAGGAGCGGCTCGCTGGCAGTTTTGAGGGGCGAAACGGTCCTCCGGGACTGGAATTTGGAGCCCGGACGACGAACTGCCGCACTGCTGGCTCCCGCACTGGCTGAGCTGCTGCGGTGGTGCCGCGACACCCAAAACCAGCCTCAGTTGGTCTCGATCGCCAACGGCCCTGGCTCGTTCACAGGGCTTCGTATCGGCGTGACCACGGCAAAGACGTTAGGTTATGCATCCGATTTACCCGTAATCCCAGTCGACTCTTTGGCCTCCATCGCCGCGGTCACCTTACTCCAACAGCCTGAAATCGAAAACATTCTGGTTGCGATCGATGCCTATCGCGGCCAGGTATTCAAGGCCAGCTTTCAGCGAAAACAGCTGCTGATGCCCCTGGGGCAGATTTCATCAGCAGTTTTCAGCGACCGCGAAGCTCGCCCGCTGACGGGTGTGTGGAGCCCGCATCCGGAGCAAGTTGAGATCGTGGATGCGGACCAGTGGAAACAGGTGCTGGCCGCCACCGGTGAGGGCGAGGCGGTGACGGGTGACCGCAAGGTATTCGGGCAACGGACGGATCTGAGGTTTATCGAGCGCAAATTCGCTGACGCCATCGGCGTGGGGTTGCTGGCCGCACGCGCATCGATGCTTGGCCTCTGGTGCGACCCGCTGCAGTTAACGCCGCGCTATCTGAGACCCAGCGCGGCAGAAGAAAAAGCGAATCAAAAATCCTGATCTTTCAAGCCGCGCTGAGCATTGGGCTGCGAAGGTGCAGTTTTTCCCGATCCTTGCGAATGCCATCGCTTCCGTAGTAGATGACCATGTTCATGGCGAAGTCACAAATGGCCGTCAACTTGACATTACGCGGTCCATGGACGCAGAAGTAGAGGCCTACACGCTTACCGCTGCGAACGACTTCTCGATGCGTCATCGGAAATTGCTTGGGCTCAAGTTGGCCAAGCTCGCAAAGTCGTCGTTCGATCGTCTGACATAGTTCATCAAAATCAAAAGCTTGGCAGGAGAAACTGACCATAGATAATTGAATCGACAGAGTACTGGGAAGCAATTTCTTGGCTCGCGGCATTCACAACCGTCGGCAGGTTGGGTATCGGCCCTGATGCCGGGAAAAATTAGCACGCGAGCGAGTTGCGCAGGATTGCTCAGCCAGTTGGCTTTAAGTTCTGCGGATTATGCCGTTTTCAGACGGTCGCAGATTTTTATGAAGCGCGGGGCAAGGATTAGCTGCTGTGATCGAGCCCGCATATTCTGCCTAATGCCGCAAGAACTTGGGGCCATCACGTTGTGTAATGCGGGCAAAAATATCCCTCAGGATTGCTTGTTCCAGTGAAGTATCCCGACCCAGGGGGATCCAACCCAGTGTACGCGGGCTGTTGTCGTATGCGTCTTCATGACGCAGCAACGTTCCATCGTGGCGTTGTACGGCGGTTGTTTCGGGGGCGTCCTGGCTGCGATCGGTGTCCTCCAAATCTTTCTGCACGACGACTTCCAGCGTGTAGGCGGCGCCACGTGGTCTTACGATTACCGTCGCCTTGCGTCGAATCGATTGAAAAGTACTTTGCAATCGCTCGAAGCCGGCCGTGCTGTCCTTTCGCCAAGGTTCCAGGATCGAACTTCCGATTTTGTACGCCGTTTCAATGCGACCGTCCAGGATGATGCCGTCGGAATTCTGTACCGGTTGTTCGCGAGCAATGTGAAAGTAATCATCGACAGCATCAACGACTTGCGACCAAACGAAGTTGTCACTGGCCGGCGGCAACTCGATCGGGTTTGGAACATAACTGTCGGGCAAACTGCTTTTGCTGAGCCGATAAGAAAATTGACCGCAGCCGAGCGTCACACCCACCGCAATCGCTGCCATCACGACGAAAGCGACGTTCGTTTTTCTATCGTGGAAGCCGGCAGTCACTGGCAAGAATTTGCTCGAACGTTTTCTGAATTCCGCCACGCCCAATCGAGACGGTCTGTTCGTGATTTCTGCGGGGCTGCTACCTGATCGTCGTGGGAAGTTTCTCATCGCAACTTTGCCGCGCGCCCGCCGGAAGCCACTTTTGGTAACGGTTTGGCTCCCGGTACATCCTCCGGAAAGAGAGACCAAACGGGGACGAGATTATTCATTTGTTCCAACATCTTCCGCTGGTCCGCAGCAACTTTCTGCGCCTGGATCTTCTTGCGGATCTCGTCCTGAAGATCACGAAGCGGTCTTACGCCAGCGGGCTTTCGCTCCAAAACACGGATGATGTGCAAGCCGTTCTGGTCAGCGATGACTTCGCTCATTTCATTAATCGGCAGCGAAAAAATTTGTTGGTCCAGTTCGTCGGAGGCCAGCGAGCCTTGGTTGGTCCAATCGTGAACTCCGCCAGATTTGCCCAGCGGTTCTTGGCTTTTTTCTCGTGCCACCGCTTGCATGCTGCCGCCAAAGTAGGCTTCCCGACCCATCGCTTTGATTTCCTCCTCAGCTGCCTGGCGGCTGGGGAAGTTGCGGAACAGGACGGTCAGTTGTTCCCAGCGGGCCTGGGATTTGTGTTGATAGTCCGATTGATGAGCGTTGTAGAACTGAACAATTTCGGCTAACGACACATTGGGATCCTTATTCACTTTTTCACGTATGTACAAGTGTCCCAGCATGGCATCGGTAAAATCTCGCTGACGCGCCGGCAATGAAGTACCTTCGGCACGCAGTTTTTCATCCAATTCCGTCATGTCGTTGACCTGGTAACGCTTCAGCAACTCTGGAACTTCGGAATCGATGAACATTTGCCGTGCTCGCGAGGCCATCATCTCGCTAGCCTCTTTGCGTTTTTCAGCAGCCTGGGTGCCGACCTGCGAGAGCAGAAAAGATTCTCTCATCATTTTGGTTTGGATCGCTTGCGCGAGAAATCCCCGCGTTAAATTGACCCGGGCAAATTTGATCTGATCTTTGGGGACTTGTTGTGGAGATTTTTCCACCACACTTCGGATCCGCGCATCGACCTTGGGCTTAACGTCCCCCATCAAGATTTTTGACTGCCCGACAACGGCAATCACCGCAGCGGGGTCAGTGGGCAGCTCAGTCGCCAAAGCTCGCTCGAATTCCGCTTGACTTGGTGCTTGGCAGCAGGCAACTTGAGCCGCCGCCAGCGTGATCGCGA
>JBFJVZ010000499.1:0-4564 GCA_041623895.1 Pirellulaceae bacterium
AAATCGTTCCAGCAGCAGGCCCGCGCCCGTCTGAATCGACTGGCCGAGGGCGGCTGATCGACCACCGCCGCGGTCCTAAGCCCGCTTCAGGCGGCCGTCCCCGTGTCCCAGGGGCGCCAACTGCCCGAGCTTCACCAGCAGCTCAGTTCCAGCGAAGATCCGCCGGCCTGCACCACCGGGGGCCATGCCCCGCCCCAGGCCGAATGTTCTATATAGTATTCGATTCCCGACATCGATACGATCACGGCGCCTACGTCACCGCCAATGGTGGCTACGCCGTATACGCGCAGAGCAGCAACAATCAGGCGGTCTGGGGCGAGGCCGGCAATGTGAACGGCATCGCGGTACCCTTTGGCCGGGTCGTCGTCGTGGGCCTGGGCCAGACGCGGGGGATGCACGCCGCCAGCGGAAGTGGTATCGGTATCTACGCCAATCAATAAAAACAAATGGAAGTCTGATTTCTGTGCCGGCAGCGGCTGCGCAACGGCCGGGACAGCAAAGACCAGGGAAACCAGAGTCAGAAATAGATAACGCACTTTTTGCCTCGCCTAAGAAAATGATCGACTGACCAGGGGTTTGTATCTTAACCACTAGTCATTGGGCGGGTGTCGGCGATACGATTCTATCCTTCGTCGCGTTCCCATTTTTGACGTGGGAAAAGGGGTCAGACACCAATAGCCGGACGTGCTGCGCACTATTGTGTCTGAGTCTTTTCCCGATTCGGCTACGGTAAATCCTCCGCAGGATCTCCGGTGAAACAGATCATCACTATCGTGCGACCTCACCTGGCAGAGCAATTGCTTGATAGCCTGCGGCGGGCGCCGCTGGAAGCTCTTAGCGTCACCGAAGTCAAAGGATATGGACGTCAAAAAAGCTACTTGGACGAATACCAGCAAACCGAGTATGCCGAAGCATTTGTGCCCAAAGTGCAAATCACACTTTGGGTTGACGATTCGCGCTGCGAAGAAGTCTTGGAAAAAATTGTCTCGGTAACGCGCAGCGGACGGATCGGCGATGGCAAGATTTTTGTGCTGCCAGTGGGAACTTTCATTTGAGTGTGCGCGGTGCAATTCGGAGCTTGCAACCTATCTCCTACTTCTCCGGCAACACGCAAAGTTCGATCCAATGACCGTCGGGGTCGGTAACGAAGGTTTGCAATGCTCCATCTGGTCTGGTTTTACGCTCCGTTCTGGTCGAACCGCTGCCGTCGAGACGATCTTCGTAAGCGTCCAGATCGTCAACCAGCAAAGCCAAGTGTCCGCCTCGATGGTGCGAATGCACGGGCTGGTCACGATCACCAATCAGATGCAATTCCTGATCAACGCCAAGCCCAAACCAAGCCCCGGGAAAATCAAAGGCCGGCCGGTCGATTTGGGGCAATTGCAGCACGTCACGGTAGAACGCCACGCTTCTGCCAACATCCGCGACGTGCAGGGCAACGTGATTTAGTTGTAGTATTTGCATAGATGCGCTTCGGTTTGGGCAAGGGACACGAATCTGTTAGGTTCATTTATTCCGCGGATCAAATGTTCTCTTGTTGGGCACGCAATGTTCCAATGGCGATATCAAAATACCGAATTTTCAATTGCAGTGATCCGCACACCTCAATATTCTTCTCGCTCGGTTGGCGGGGAAGTCGCCGACCCGGCGACAAAGATGTGTCCCCAAAGTTCTGTACGATGACTTTATCAGGAGAGTTTCCCAATGGATGGTGAATTGCTTGCCGCAGCAATGCCGGAAGGTTTTGAACTGCCCGCTGAGTTTAGAGAATTGTGCAAATGGGTTGCCCGCCATGGCTACCCAATCAGCGGGTACTTTGAGTTGAGGACTCACAGCGATGACACGATTCGTGATTGGTTTGGCTCGCAAAAACCGCTTGGCCATCTGGCTCAGTTTGGTGCCGGGTCGGATGGTTCATTGTATTGCCTGTGGCGATGCGAAGATGACCGCATGCCGATCGTTCATCTGGGTTCGGAGGGCGACCACTGCATCGTCTTGGCCTCAACTCCGCTCGATTTCCTGAGACTTCTGGCAATCGGTTACGACGAAATTGGATTTGCCGATCTGACCGCACCGCCAAGTGTTCAGGACGCTGGCGAAACAGTGAATCCAGAGTTTCAGAAGTGGGTCGAAACCAGGTTTCTGACCACCATCCCATCGACCGGCGTCGAGATCGTCGATCCGGCACAAGCCAGAGAACGCAACTTTCAGAAATGGATTCAAGAACAATATGAGTTCTGAGCCTCAGGGAAGGAGCTTAGAACTCGAGTTGGTCGCGGAATCGTTTGCCGAATTCGATCAATTCACCGGTGTCGATATCATCATCGCCATTAAAGTCTAACAGCGGATTGTAGTTCACGTCTCCTTCGCGGGACCGGAACGTTTGACCGAAGCTTACCAAGTCGTTGGTGTCGACGTCGCGGTCGCCACTTACATCACCGTAGAATCTAAAAAAGGCATCCACTTCTTGGTCGCCAAAGGAATAATTGTCCCCGCCGGTGCTGTCTCCATTGCCGTCCAGTAGCAAGTCACCAATACCAATCCGCGATGCGATGGCATTGATTTGATAGTTTCCATCAGCTAACGAACTGGGCTGCGCATTTCGCAACTCAACCGAGGGCCCAGCAAGAAAACTAAACGTCACGATCGTCTTGCCGTCCGCGGTTGACACGCTCTTGCTGTGGTTGATCACCTCGCTACTGCCGCGATTGATGATCTCAAATGCACTGCCGCCGCTTTCATCAAGAACGACCAGCGAATCCAATGTCAGCGAGACCTCGTCTACGATCGATCGTTGCGACTCGTCTCGATTGACCGAAACATCGATGATTTGCGGCGCATCATCGTTAATGATCGTGCCGACAGCGGACCCATCGCCAATCGTTGTATTGACCACGTTGGACAGCGTGGCCGTCAGCGTTTCATGGTCTTCCGGATATCGATCCCCCAATACCTGGACCTCGAAGGTCTGACTGGTGCTGCTGGCGGGAAAGGTGATCGTTTCGGTGTGGACCAGATAATCGGCACCCTCGGTGATCCGGAAGACCTCGCCGCCGTGGTCAAGAATGTAAAGATTCCCGGCGGCATCTTCACCGAACGACGAGATATTTTGAATCTGCCCGGCGTCAGGCATCAACAAACTGGTCCAGTCGACGAAGTCCGTGTAATTAGTGCCGTCATGGGATGTTGGCCAGTCGCCATTGAATCGCAGCGACCAAATCCGATTTCGAACATAGTCGGCAAAGAAGTATTGGCCCTGCAATTCTTCGATCGGCCCGCGATACACATACCCGCCCGTCACGGAAAACCCTTGCGTTGGGCCCGCACCGTGCACGTAATCATAAATCGGGTCAATTGCCCCGACTGGATCGGGATCGCTTAACGCGGGGTTGGAGATCGTTCCTTCGCGAGCCCGCCAGCCATAGTTTTCGCCGCCGGTGCTTGCTGCCGGCTGGACGTTGATCTCTTCCCGCTCTCCCTGGCCCACGTCCGCAATGTACAGGTCACCCGTCAAACGATCGAAGCTGCTGCGCCAGGGGTTACGCAGCCCGTAAGCCCAAATCTCATCGTCTCCAGTGATGCCGACGAAAGGATTGGAGGCAGGAATGGAGTAGTTTTGAATGGGATCGGCAGGAAAGTCATCTCCGTTGACATCAATTCGCAACATCTTGCCAAGCAGATTGTCGGTGATGTCCTGTGCGTTTTGTTGCGGGTCGTTGCCCGAGCCGCCGTCACCCGATGCGATGTAAAGGTAATCGTCGTCTGGCCCAAACCCCATCCAGCCGCCATTGTGATTTCCAAACGGTTGGTCAAACGCCAGCACCGGAGTTGCACTAGCGGGGTCCGCGGTCAAGCCATCCGGATTGGCCTGGTAGCGACGCACCAACGTATCTTGATTCACATCGGTCATGTAGATGTAGAACAAGCCGTTACTGGCGTATTCGGGATGAAAGGCAAGTCCCAAAAGTCCGCGTTCACCACCCGAGGAAAGACCGGTGACCGTTAAGAACGGTGTGGCATTGACGTTGCCCGTCGTCAGATCCAGGATCTTGATTTCACCACCCTGTTCGGCGATGTACAGCAGATCGGCTGCACCGGGTGCCGCTGTGGCAAAGATCGGGTTGGTCAGCCCCGCCGCGACTCGCTCGACAACCAGCGCCGTGGCCGACGTATCGGTGACGGTGACATCAACCGACACCGTATTGCCCTGGGCAGGCGACAACGTGACATCGAAACTGAGTGTTGTCGCGCCGGCATGTCCCTCCGTGACTTGCGCATCGGCGATCGAGACACCATCGTTGTCCTCGATGCTGGTCGATAACGCCACGCTGCCTTGATAGTGTGGATCACCGCTGAAAGCGTTATGGGCGATCTGAGTGGTGTGGATTCCCTCGGGCACTGCATCGTCGACTGCCGTCGCTTCCACCGCTTGTGGCGTATTCCAATTGGTCTGGTCGAAAATCAGATATGGATTCGCCGGGTTAGCCGCATCAACTGCGCTGGCCTGGCCCGTCGTGTCGGTCAGAAAGACTTGCACTTCGCTTGCCGGCTGACTCTGCAGCCA
>JBFJVZ010000500.1:0-4524 GCA_041623895.1 Pirellulaceae bacterium
CGCGGTAACGGACAAGTGGGTGATGACATTACGCACAATATCCGCACCGTCCGCGATCTTCCGCTGCGTTTTGCCATCGAAGGCGGCCCGCCCGTGTTGGAACTTCGCGGCGAAGTCTACATGACCAATGCCGATCTTGCCGATCTGAATCTTCGCCAAATCAAAGCCGGCTCCGAGCCGTTCAAAAATACTCGCAACGTTACCGCGGGCACGATCCGATTGTTGGATCCGTCGATCGCTGCCGAACGCAGTTTGCGATTCTTTTGCCACGGCGTCGGCGAAATCGATGGCTTGACCGCGACCAACCATATTGACTTCCTGAAAGAAGTCGGGCATTTGGGGATTCCGCCGACACCCAACGTTCAACTCTTGAAGGGATCCAAACAAGCACTCGATGCGGTTGCCAAGCTGGAGCAGGCCATGCCGGACTTGCCTTTCGAGGTCGATGGCATTGTCTTCAAAGTCAACGACTTCGCTCAACGCGACCGGTTGGGCATGCGCAGCAAAAGCCCGCGTTGGTTGATCGCCTACAAGTTCGAGAAATACGAAGCGACGACCACGCTGGAAGCGATCAGTGTCCAAGTCGGCAAGACAGGTGCGATCACTCCGGTTGCTCATTTGACGCCGGTCGATATCGCTGACACGACCGTCTCCCGCGCATCACTGCACAATGCCGACGAGATCGAGCGTTTGGATGTCAGAGTCGGTGATCTCGTGGTCGTCGAAAAAGCGGGAAAGATCATCCCCAAAGTCGTCCGTGTGGAAAAGCATGAACGACAAACGAATCTGCCCAAATACGAATTTCCAAAAACGTGTCCCGAATGCGACAGTGAACTGGTCCGCGACGAGGGCGGTGTTTATATCCGTTGTCCTAATCCCGGTTGCCCCGCACAGCTTCGCCAACGACTGATCTATTTTGGCAGCCGCACGGGGATGGACATCGACGGCCTGGGCGAAGAAGTCGTCGACTTGCTGATGGGCCGCGACGTCGTTCACAGTTACGCCGACTTGTATCGATTGACCGTCGACCAGGTCGCGAATCTTAACTGGCTGAAACAGCGAAAAGGCAAGGACGGCCAGATGATCGACGTACAAGTCGGTAAGCGTAATGCGGAAAACCTGATCGCCGGCATCGATGCCAGCCGCACACGCGGGCTCGCTCGAGTTCTGTCGTCGATCTCCATCCGTCACGTCGGACCGCGCGTCGCCCAGTTGGTCACGCGCGAGTATCCGACCATCCAGCAACTACAGGCCGCCTCGGTCGAAGATCTTTCCAGCATCCACGAAATCGGCCAGGCAATCGCGGACAGCCTTCACGAGTTTTTGCACAGCGATTACGGCCAACAGATTCTGGATGAGTTGCTGTCGGTTGGTGTTGACTTGTCCGAACCGGAACCGCAAGCGGGCGGCGGCGCGGATTTGTTGGTTGGCAAATCAATTGTCGTGACTGGGACGCTGGAGCACTACACGCGAGACGAAATCAAATCGCTGATCGAAAAGTTAGGCGGCCGAGCCTCCAGCAGCGTCAGCAAAAAAACCGACCTCCTGGTTGCCGGCGAAAAGGCGGGCAGCAAATTGACCAAAGCCGAAGCTTTGGGCGTCAAGGTCTTAACCGAGGACGACTTCCGGCAAATGGTTGCAGGCCAAGGCGACCGGGTGGACCCGAAACCGGCACCGTCAGCCGCGTCTACGGCCAAGCAGTCCGAGCTGTTTTGAGACGGGAAATCTATCTTTGCAGCAGCCGCATGACTTAGCAAAAGACCCAAAGAATTTTGCGACCGGATGATTTCCCAAAGCCCGTCAACAATGGCCTTCACGCGGGAGGAGGCTTGCGGCTGTGCCTGCCCAACACGCCAATCCATGTCTTGGGTTACATCGCCCCACGTTGACAATCTGAGCAAAAAAAAGCACGCTTCCTTGTCTCGGGATAAAAGATTGTCCCATTGCGACTGGAGAGTATTGAGATGCCGTCCCAGATTATCTACACACACACTGATGAAGCGCCGATGTTGGCGACGTTTTCGCTGCTTCCGATCATCCGCGTTTTTGCCGCTGCAGCCGGCGTCCAGGTGGAGACGAAAGACATTTCGCTGGCCGGGCGGATCATCGCGAATTTCTCCGATTCGCTGCCGGAAGCCCAACAGCAGCCCGATGCGCTTGCCGAACTCGGGCTACTGGCCAAGACTCCCGAGGCCAACATCATCAAATTGCCCAACATCAGTGCGTCCATTCCCCAGTTGACCGCCGCGATTGCCGAGTTACGCCGTCACGGTTACCCGCTGCCTGACTTTCCCGAAGAACCCAAGACGGATGCTGAAAAAGAGATCCGTGACCGTTACGCGAAAGTCTTGGGAAGTGCCGTTAACCCGGTGCTGCGTGAGGGTAACTCCGATCGCCGCGTCGCCACGCCGGTGAAAGCCTACGCGAAAAAGCATCCGCATTCGATGGGCGAATGGACGAGCGGTTCAAGGTCGCATGTGGCCCATATGAGCGATGGTGATTTTTACGGCAGTGAACAATCGCACGTCATGCAGTCTGCTGGCGATGTTCGAATCGAGCTGGTGGATGCGGCCGCCAAGGTCACGGTGCTGAAAGATAGATTGTCGCTGCAAGCCGGAGAAGTGATCGACGCATCACGAATGAGCCGATCGGCATTACGGGACTTCCTTGCCGGGCAAGTCGACGATGCGAAACAGTCGGGTGTGTTGCTGTCGATTCATCTCAAGGCCACGATGATGAAGGTCTCCGATCCGATTATCTTCGGTCACGCCGTCACGGTTTATTACGAAGACGTATTTGATAAATACGCAGCCGAGTTCGAGCGGCTGGGCGTCGAGCCGAACAACGGCATTGGCGATGTGTATGCAAAGATCAGCGAGCTGCCGGACGCTGCACAAGAGGCGATCAAAGCTGATATCGATGCCGTCTACCGGGCGCGGCCTAAGTTGGCCATGGTCGATTCCGACAACGGCATCACAAACTTGCACGTACCCAGTGATGTGATCATTGATGCCTCGATGCCCGCGGCGATTCGAGCTTCGGGAAAAATGTGGGGCCCCGACGGAAAACTGCATGACATGAAAGCGATCATTCCGGATCGTTGCTACGCCGGCGTTTATCAATCGGTGATCGATTTTTGTAAACAAAACGGCGCCTTCGACGTCACCACGATGGGCAATGTCTCCAACGTTGGCCTGATGGCACAAAAGGCCGAAGAATACGGGTCTCACGACAAAACATTCGAGATCCCCAGTTCCGGCACGGTTCGCGTCGTCGATTCGTCGGCCAACGTTTTGATGCAGCACTCCGTGGACGATGGTGACATCTGGCGGATGTGCCAAACCAAAGATGAACCGATCCGCGATTGGGTGCGATTGGCGGTCAGCCGCGCTCGCGCGACCGGTTCGCCCGCAATCTTCTGGTTGGACAAAGAACGGGCCCACGATGCCAACTTAATCAACAAAGTCAACACTTACCTGCGCGATCACGATACCAACGGTTTGGACATCCAGATCATGGCGCCAGTGGATGCCGCCAAATTCACCTGTCAGCGCTGCAAACAAGGAAAAGACACGATTTCGGTAACCGGCAATGTGCTGCGGGATTACTTGACCGATCTGTTTCCGATCCTGGAACTCGGTACGAGTGCCAAAATGCTGTCGATCGTGCCGCTCTTGGCAGGTGGTGGCTTGTTCGAGACCGGCGCCGGCGGCTCGGCACCGAAGCATGTTCAACAATTGCTGGAAGAAAACCACTTGCGCTGGGATTCGTTGGGCGAGTTTCTTGCCCTGGCGGTGTCGCTGGAGGATCTCGCGGAGAAAACGGGCAATGCCAAAGCCGCCGTCATTGCCGAGGCGTTGAACGTGGCAAACGGAAGATACCTGGATGAAAACAGATCACCGTCGCGTAAGGTGAACGAACTGGACAATCGCGGCAGCCATTTCTATCTCGCACTTTATTGGGCGCAGGCTCTCGCCGCGCAGGACGGTGACAGCGAGCTTCGCGATCAATTTGTGTCGCTGGCCAGGCAGTTGGCTGAGAACGAAGCCACGATTGTCGAAGAATTGAATGCGGTGCAGGGTCACGCAGTCGACATTGGCGGCTACTACCAACCCGATCCTGCAAAGGTGGAGTCGGTGATGCGGCCGAGTGAGACGTTTAATGCGACGTTGGCCGGTAGCTGCCGCGTAGCGTAGCTGGAACGGATGAGGCTTCTAAGTTGAATTCGTGGGCCGAGAGAGCGTCCGGCTTAGCAAGTCGGCGACCGGGATGTGGGATCATCGGTAGGCCAGGACTTGGAGAGTGTCCGGCTTGAAAAGCAATCTAAGGCTGGCATTTTTGATGAGTTACGGTGGTTGTAGGCATCGACGATTTCGTTCGTCACAACCGGACGACAACTGCGTAGCAGTGGCAGCGTAGAGCCTGGGGTCAGGATTGCTCGTCTCTAGCGAGCATTCCGCAGCCCCAGGAATCGTCATTTCCAACCCGATTTTCCCCGCGGCGATTTGGCGGCCTAGCCGCCAA
>JBFJVZ010000501.1:0-4520 GCA_041623895.1 Pirellulaceae bacterium
CCCCGCGCATGCAGAAGTTCAACGAGAGGTGATGGCCTTCCCAGCTAAGAGCCCATGGTTCCTTGTCACTGGGTGTCCCAAAAATCGTGACGAAATACTTTTCTGGATCGCGTTCCCACTTGCGGCCTTTGCCTTCCAGTTCCCGGATCACACCTTCAAGCAGCATGATGTTGGTGGCCTTGTCGTAACCGGATTCGCTAAGTGCCGCGCGAAGCAATCGCAGCGCCGACGTTCGCGAGGCAGCATTCATATCCCGAATCGGCAACCCCTTGCGTGTCTCTTTGGGGATAAAGTGCCAATCGACTCGCCCGGCCGCATCGTAATCCATGACCGCGGCTTTCTTTTGTTCATCGTCAAGTGAACTCAGAAAGGCATCGGCAAAGACCTTGAGCTGGAGGCCCGGTGGATCGCCTACTTTTAGTCCCGCGGCGATCAGACAGGTGAGACATAACACGGCAACAACACCAAGGCGAGCAAAACGCATGTCGGGAATCTCGTGAGCGATAAAGTGAGGGGAAGTGGGGAGGGCGACGGCTCGCTATCTTATGAAAGAAGTTCGCCGCGTGCAAAACGTCGAAAGCGGAATCGTGGCGGAGATCACCTGCTTTGCCAACCCGGGCTCATCGACGACGTTTCGAGCCGGTCGCGGGGGGCACCCAACGCCGTTAAGGATTCCTGGTAGCCGGAGTCGCCAGAATTCGGGCGCCGTCCACGATACAACCGAAGTCTGGCGACTCCGGCTACGAAGAACAGCCCGCCTAACACGAACGAGAAACGCTTAACGGCGTTGGGGGGCACCGGCAGCCACTCGGGTACTTTGCCACTCGCCTACTCTGCAGCCGTCACGCTGCAGCCGTTAATGTGCAAAGGGATCGCCCCGTCGATATCGATTTGTCGTCCAAATCATTACGATAACGAGCATGTTTTCTAACCTGCTACAAGCGTTTGTTTTCCAAGCGACCAGGCGACCGGATGCACGCGCTGTCGTCGTTTACCAAAACAACCGGAATACCACGTTTACTTGGCAAGGTCTGGCTGCGATGACCGTCGAAATCGCCGGGCAACTCGATAGCCAGCGCATCGGATTTGCCAGCGATAACTCATTGGCCGACGTGATCTTGCCACTTGCCTGCATGGCCGCTCGTACTATCGAAGTCCCATTCGATCATCGCTTGGGTGAATCGGTCAGCTACCTCTGGCAACAAATCGACGGTCGTTGGCTATCGCCGAGCGAACGTGAGCGGCTGGTTGAACGGGCCGCTCGGACGCGCCCGAGTGAGGATCAGCTGGACTGGCTGCAGCAAGCCAGCCGCAAGATCGATGTGTCCGCTCCGGCCTTGGTTCTCTGGACCAGCGGGACCACGTCGTCGCCGAAAGGTGTTGTGCTGTCGCATCGCAATCTTTGCGGCAACGCGCAGGCGAAGTTAAAGGCCGTGCCCCAGAGCAACGATGATGTCCGGCTCACTGCCCTGCCGCTATGCCACGCCTACGCGCGCACCTGTGACCTGGGCACGTGGCTGCTCAGTGGATGCACGCTGGCTGTCGGGTTTGGTTTTGAAGCTTGGCGGACGTTGGCACCGACAGTACGTCCGACGCTGGCCAATACCGTCCCCAGCATGGCCACGCGATTGCTCGCCGCTGACCCCGACGAACTGGGTCTGGGAAGACTAAGACTTCTGGGCTGCGGCGGTGCCGCCATGAGCGAGGCTGACTTCATCAAGTGGCGCGACCGGGGTGTCACGGTCATCCAAGGTTACGGACTCACGGAAACTTCGCCCGTCATCTGCAGTGCAACACCCGGCAACGCAACGGCCGGTCTGGTAGGGCACTTCGTCGACGGCTGGGAAAGTGAGATTCGCGAGGGACGCCTATTTGTTCGCGGACCGCACGTGATGCTTGGCTATTGGAATGACGAAGCCGCGAGCTGCCAAAAGATTGACGCTGATGGCTGGCTTGATACAGCGGACAATGTCGAATTGGACGAGGCCAGCGGACAACTTCGGATACTTGGCAGAACCGATGATGTGATCCTGCTGAGCGATGGACGCAAAGTTCATCCACAATCGATTGAGCGAGATATCACCTGCATTGCTGGTATTCGACAGGCCATGGTTGTCAGTGCCGGCCGGCGAATCGTGGTCTGGGTCGATGCTGATCAGTCATGCGAGCTGGAAACGCTTCGCAAGAAAATCTCTTTGCAGCTGGCGCCTCGACCGACGTGGGAGCAACCAGCGGAGATTTCGCTGTTTCCTTCGCCGCTGAGCCAAGAGTCGGATGAGCTGACACCCAAAGGAGAGATTCGACGGGACAGGATTCTGGCAAACCGGCCTTATTTGAGTCAGTCGCGTCCGCAGGTCTGAGCAACTGGCTGGAGTATCCACAGACCTCAGCGGTCCGCGGTGCAAGCAGGCCGCTCGATCGCGCCGTTGCCGAGACAACGCCGCCTGCATTTTTGCCGCCCTACTTCTCTTATGCCGGGTCGTACGCCGCACTACCCAAGCCGCGGCCGCGGGGCAGGTATTTGCACAAGATGATCCCCAGTGCATATAAGATCACAAGTGGAATCGCCAAGGCAATCATGCTGGTCACGTCGGCGGGCGTTAACAACATCGAGATCACGGCAATCGCCAAGACTGCGATCTTCCATCCGCCGATGTACGCTTCCGTTTCGATCAAGCCAATTCGCTGCAAGAACAACATCACCAGCGGTAGCTGAAACGCGACACCAAAACCGATCGGCAGCAAGAGAACAAAATTCAGATAGTACGTCAGCCGCGGCTCGATGGCGACATCCATGCTGCCATTGAAAGCAAGCAAGAAATTCAAGACGTAATGCAGCACTAGAAAGAACGCCAACACAACACCGCTGACAAACAGCACGACGCTGAACGGCAAGTAGATATAAACATACTTCCGCTCATGCGCGTACAAACCCGCAGCGACAAAATTCCAAATGTGGTAAAAGATGAAGGGTGAGGCAAGCACCGCGCCGACGACCAAACCGGCTTTGATCCAAATCAAAAACGGTTCTTCCAACTTGAACGAACTGAGCTGCGTGCTGCTGCGACGAAGCTGGATTCGTGGCTTTAGCGAAGCGACATCCGGCAGCGATTTCAGCATGGCGGCCATGTCTTCGGCTTCGATGCCCGGATCTGCAACGTCATCGTCTGGAGCGGATCCTTGGCTTGATCCCTTAGCAACAAGGGAATCTTGCGTGAGCGTTTGAAATTCTTCCGGAATCGGATAAACGAGCTCCCAGACCAGCCCGTTCTGCATCAAGAACTGATGCAAATCCGCAACCGCCGGGTCCGACGGGTCGCTGTAGCCAAGCATCGCCAAATCGCGATCGGCGTGAAATTTCTGAATCGCTTCCTTCAGTGGAACGCTGACAAACTGCACCACGCGATTGGCAAAAATCAAGCCCACGGCCAGCCCGATTCCCAGCCAAATGATGGATTTGACCAAACAATGACGGAGTTCTTCGAGGTGCTCCCCGAAGGTCATCACTGAATTATCAAAGAGATCGTCTTTGGGGCGAGCCGGTCGGTCCACGAGCTGTACATTGGTGGGAGGAAAGGAAGCGGCTTGGCGATCCGCGCATTACGGAAAATCTTACCACGAAGTGCCAAATCGGACGCCGGCACGGTTAACATTGTGATTGATTTGCGAGCCTTTCAAAGGTGCTGCGGCGTTTTTCGCCGCCTCGCTAATCTTTCAACGCACGCGTTTGCTCCCTGTAACCAGTCAATTCAGCACAATGGATCCTTACCCACTTCGATTTCGGCCGCTCCTGAAGCAAACAATCTGGGGAGGTCGCCGCTTGGGCGAATTGTTGGGCAAACCGATTGGCGATGGCAACGACTTTGCCGAAAGCTGGGAAGTGGTCGACCACGGCAGTGATCAAAGTATCGTTGAAAATGGCCCGCTGGCGGGTCGCTCCCTTCATCACTTGATTTTGGATCATGCCGGATGGCTGCTGGGTGCTGACGCCACACAAAGGCAGTTCCCGCTGTTGCTGAAGTATCTGGATTGCAATCAAGTGCTGTCGCTGCAAGTGCATCCGGACGATAAGTACGCCCAGAATATGCCGGTGCCCGATCATGGAAAAACTGAGGCCTGGTACGTCGTGGCGTCCGAGCCGGACAGTCTGATCTACGCCGGATTGAAACCAGGGATCAGACGGGAAGATCTGGCTGAAGCCGTTGACGCCGGAAAGACCGCCGAAATGCTGCATGCTTTTCATCCTGAACCGGGGGATTGCGTGTTCATTCCGGCGCGGACGATTCACGCCTTGGGTGCCGGTTTGCTGGTGGCCGAGATTCAGCAGTCAAGCGATACCACGTTTCGCTTGTTTGATTGGAATCGAGTCGGAGAAGACGGAAAACCGCGACAGCTGCATATCGAAGAATCGCTGAACATCACCAATTACACGGCGGTTCCGATCTCACCCTCCAGAAGCGATCCGGACGTCAGCGACTGGCAAGTTCTGGTCGGTTGCGACAAGTTCAAACTGCGATCGC
>JBFJVZ010000502.1:0-4498 GCA_041623895.1 Pirellulaceae bacterium
CATGCCGGGCGTACATGCAACGGAGGACGGGTGGATCGTTTTCTCGTCTGCTTGCAAGTCGCTCGCCGCCGCCCGCTGAACCGTACCGTTCGTCGAGCAAAGATGACAACGCTATCACAACAGATCGACGAAGCGTGGGATCAATCACCATACCCTGGCGACGATGTTCTGTCTGATTGTTGGTGCGAGGAATGCGAAGACGCAATGTCGCTAATTCGCGGTAAGAGCTGGATGGAACTCACTGCGGATGACTTGGATTTAATGCACAGCCGCATGGAGCCCGACGCGTTCCTCTACTATCTTCCGGGATTGCTATATCTGGCGATTGATTCTGGCTCAGAATATCTCATCGCGGACCGTGTCTGCGCCGAGTTCGTCGTAGCCGATATCGGCGACCCATCTCAAAAACTTAATATAATCAGGCACATCATCAGTGGATTGACAGAACAACAACGCGCAGTGTTGATTGCGTTTTTCAATTGGATGCGCTCACGGGATTGGACAGCAGATTTGCTGATTGATTGCGCCTGCGATACGATTACGTCGGGCAATCCAAAACCATTCTCGGCGGACGCATTGGACCATTGGGTACGCCAACGTGTAGCCCAAAATGCCGACGAACCATGACGTCCACCGGAGGACGGCATGAGGTGTTTACAAATGGACAATCAAACCGCCGTCCCCGGTGACGTCGGACGTTATCCGACTGAAATCCAAATGACGAATCCATACGCGCCGCCCTCTGAGGCCTCGGACGATCGCAGTCTATTCGCAAGGCAGAACCTTGCCTTGCTTGCATCCGTGGTTTTGGCAACGTTTTCAATCATTGCGTTTTCCTTGGACACATTCAACAACGTCGCATTGTCATTACAGTTCGGTGATACGAAACCATTATACATAACCTTGGTTTGTGCGTTCTTCCCGGCTGCTTCGCTTCTTATGGTTTGTTCCGAATTTAGCTCCAAGCGAAGCCTGAAAAAAACTGCGGCTGTTGCGCTCGTTTTACTTTTCCTGTACTCCGTCTATCGCGCGGTTGAAATCCGCAGCGACTACTTGGCAGCACTGCAGGCGAAACCAACGGATACGATTGCACTTATGTTGCCTCCGGTAATTTGGGTCTATTCTGTGTTGGTCGCAATTCGTGCCATACGCACCAACAATATGCAACTCAACGGATAACCATTGCAACGGTGCGGCGGTGGTACGGTTTCTCGTGAGATCGATGTCAACTCCCGCCACCCGCTGATCCCAACCTTTACCCGACTGAATGCATTCAGCGAAATGGATCGACAATGCGACCCTCGTATGCGGCAATTTGGATTCGATCGCAGACGAAACCTGAGCTTCACTCACTGATTGAAGACGTGAAACGTGGTGACCCAGACGCTGCAACGCGAGCGGTCGCGTTCGTGACTGCGGAGAGCTTTGGGATGTGGCACAACCGGGCTCGCGCGAAACTCTGTCGGTACTTCAAGAATCAGCCGCCGTCTGACAATCAATGCAGATCAATGGTCGACGCAATCATAAATCGCCTGATTGATGGTCGGTTTTACGAGCAATTCAAAGATCAACTTTCGATGGCCATACGGTTTGCGCCGGATCGAATGGCGGAAGCTGCTGCTGTAGCACCCCATTCCGACAAAGAGTACATTCGCAGGTACGCTGATTGGGTGCGTCATGCCCTTGAATCGTCGGCCACGGGCCCAAACGGCGGGTAACAATCGCGTGCACCCGAGTACGCAAGTCGGGCGGTTTTGAAATGGAAAATCTTTCGCGCGTACCGGGTGACGCGCAACGTTCGTCGGCTGAAATCGAACTGAACCAAGGTGATCCTGATGCTCCTGCGTTCCTTGCCCTGCGTCTTTACATTTGCGTTCGCATACAGCTGTGTTGCGGAGGAGCCGGATCCCAGCATCGCGCTGACTGAAGAAATCGAGCCTTGCTGGGAGAACGCCGCGCATGGTTCGTTGCTATCGCTAGCCCTCTCTCCAGATGGAGAGATTCTTGCAAGCGCGGGAACGCTTCCGGGAGATGCATCAAGTTTTGGCGACGTCATTGTGAGAGCAGTGAAGCGGCGCGTTCCGACGGGAGGTGTGCAACTGCGGCGAACTGCTGACGGACAAGTGATGGCGCAAGTCAACAATTTGTTAACTACCGTTCGGCATGTTGCCTTTTCGGCCGATGGAAAGACGCTAGCGATCGCCTGCGGCAGTTGGACAGAGCCGGGGAAGGTTGTTTTGATCGAGTCAGCAACCGGAAAAATCCTGACGCGTCTTTCCGGCCATTCTGGTTGGGTCCACAAAGTAGCTTTCTCACCCAACGGAAAGCAGATGATCAGTTGGGGATCAAAGTCGCCGCGATACGACAGGGTGCGCGGTGGCGAGATTTGGCTGTGGGATGCGGTCACTGGCGAAGGTCGAAGGATCTGGCATTCGGATGTACACAATGGCTGTTCCGTCGCATATTCACCCGATGGCCAACATTTCGCCACCGTCGGGGGCGAACGCGGATTGGTCACGTTGTGGGATGCGAACACCATTGAGCCCAAATTCGAGATGGATGGTGGTCACTCGTGGTCTGGCGGGCTTGTTTTCTCCCCGGATGGAAAAACGCTGGTTGCACGCGAGAACGGTTGGGGAATCCGTCTGCCGCATCGGTACGAGGCCAGACTGATCTTCTGGGATGTTTCAACTGGACGGCCAAAGCAAACTGTGAACGTCACAAAATGGTGCCCCGAGCGAAGGACCATCAATTTTGGAGAGCTGGCGTTTTCGCCTGACGGAAAGTTATTGGCCGTGCCGATGGGAAGTTGGAATCACGGTGGCAAGTGGGCTCAACTCAAGTTGCTGAACGTCGAGCAGCCAAAGGAAGTGAGAACTGTATTCACAGCCGAGCAGCTTCACCCCGATGTCAGTGCTGTTTTTTCCGACAGCGGACGCATCTTGATTGCCGCATTCGGCAGCGGTGAAGTAAAGCGGTGGCGTATAAAGAGGTAAGTGGCCCAATTCAAACGCCGACGCACGATTGCGTGAACCGGCGGAATCTGAAATCAACGCGTAACGTCGCCGCCCGGTTACGCAATTCGTTCTGCAGCACAGTGAAGCCATGAACTCTTACACAGCCACGTGTTGCCTATTGCTACTCTGCGTGGCAACTGGGTGTGATACCGTCACTGTGACGGAGCCTATCGGAGATGCCGAATCGATCAGCGAAGTCAGGAAGCTACAAGGTACTTGGATCAATGATGACAAAGACAGCATGATAATCCACGTTTCGCAGGATGGCGGCGCAACAATAGGTATCTTGACCTGGGACGAGGAAACGGAAAAGTTCAGGGCGGACAACGTGAAACTTTTCGCAACTAAGGCTGGCGATCTCCGTCTCCTGCACACGACAAGCACCGGCGAATCATCGAATGACGAGTATTTGTTTTGCCGCTACGAACACGCGGATGAGAAGACGATTCGCCTGTATTACCCAGTTCCGTCGCGCTTTGAAAAGGCTGTCCAATCCGGAATGCTAGACGGAGTCGTGAAGAAAAGACGACGATCGACAACCACCAAGCTGAAGACCACCGGTGAGCGACTTGTGACGTTTCTCGCCCAGACCGACGGCAACGATTGTTTCGAGCAGAAGCCATCCATGACACTATCGCTTGTGAAGAGAAGTGAGTAGCCACACCGAGAGCTGCAGAACAAATAATGCTTTGACATCGCGAGCTTGCGAGCCGATGGTCAAGGCATTGGTTTAAGAGGCCCGATTGTGGCTTGGCCTTCAATGACCACTCTTACGACCTAACACCCGCGTCAATTGCAACGTGTTCCCGAAGATATCATTCCGATACGGCTACAACGCTTTCGAGCGGTGCGCCTTGCTGCTGTGGACCGCAGCCTGGGCCGTTGGACTCTTCGTTGTGCTCCCTGAAGGCGCAGTGAACTCTGCCCGGCGTGGCGGGGCTGTACGATACACTCGCGCGGACGACCCAGTCTCCTACTGGATCATTGTCGCCATGACCATTGCTGCGTGCATCTTAGGGCTGGCCCTGACGTTCGAACTCTCATTCAAAAACAACACTGAATCAGTCGCGCACAAAAACCGTGAATAACCATCGGGATAGGGCCCGGATTGCTCCGGGACCCTCCCACACCACCTCAGCGTGCGGGTCCGCACTTGGCGGTTGAGCACGACCGTTCGGTTTCGCAGTCAACAGCCTAGCCTGCTCACCTGGAGTCGTCGGCCTCTATCGGGTTTCTGTTCGTAAGCTGGCGGGTCTTGGCGAGAAGATGTCCGGCGGCGATGTTCAGGCCGGTACTTAGGCCGGCGTTTACGCACACGTTCGCAGGCTTCCTCCCCACGGTCGGTCGCCCTTCCGCAGTTGCCTTCATCTAGTACTTGCCTTTCACGGTCGATCATTTGGTATGCTGACACCTGAAAGTTTCCAGTCTCGTACAGGGGACTTTCACCCCACAACAATCACGCCCATGCCGGGCGTACCCAA
>JBFJVZ010000503.1:0-4495 GCA_041623895.1 Pirellulaceae bacterium
CCGCGAAAAAGCCGGAACCGAAGAAAGAGCAACCGAAGAAAGAGCAACCGAAAAAGGAAGCCAACCAGAAAGACGCGAAGCCGGAGCCTAATAAGCCGGAGCCTAATAAGCCGGAGCCTAATAAGCCGGAGCCTAATAAGCCGGAGCCTAATAAGCCGGAGCCTAATAAGCCGGAGCCAAAGAAAGACACGAAGCCGGAGCCAAATAAGCCTGAACCAAACAAAGAAGCAGAAGCCAAAGGTAACGACAAGCAGCCGAAACCAAACGATCCACCAACAGACGAGGGCACCAAACCCGCCGACAAGCCGCAAGAAAAACAGCCAGAGAATCAGCCGCCCGCTGCCCCCGCCAGCTAACGATACAATCGACGCTTTTCAGTTTTGATTGACAGCGGAGCTTTTGATGCGTGCAGCCTTTCCGATGGTGTTGCTCCTGTTCGGTAGTGTCTTTTCCGTCGCCGATGATTTGCACACAGCCCAGCGTCCGCTTGCTGCGGCCGAAGCGGCCGCGACGATGCAAGTCCCCGAGGGCTTTCGCGTCACGCTGTTTGCCGGCGAACCCGATGTGATGCAGCCGATCGGGTTTTGTATCGATGACCGAGGACGGCTATGGGTGGCCGAAGCGTATAACTATCCCAAGCACGGGACCGAGCCCGGCGATCGCATCATCATTCTGGAAGACAGCGACGGCGACGGCCGCCACGACAAACGTACGGTTTTTTTTGAAGGTCTGAACTACGTTTCGGGAATCGAAGTCGGCTTCGGGGGCGCGTGGGTGATGTCGCCCCCTTTCATGTACTTCATCGCCGATCGCGACCGCGATGACAGGCCGGACGGACCGCCGAAAGTTGTCTTGGATGGTTTCGGTAATCACGCCAACGCGCACAACATGGCCAACGGATTCGCTTGGGGACCGGATGGCTGGTTGTATGGGACGCATGGGCGAACCAATTGGTCGCTGATTGGCAAACCTGGGACACCCGACGAACAGCGTCTGCGCTTTGACGGTGGCGTGTGGCGTTATCATCCGGTTCGCGACGTCTGGGAATCGTACGCCGATGGCACGACCAACCCGTGGGGCATCGATTGGAATGACTACGGTCACGCGTTTGTTTGTAACTGCGTGAACCCGCATCTCTTCCAGGTCATTCAGGGCGCTCACTACGATCCATGGCGGGGCCGCAAGAGCAGCCAATATGCTTATCAGCGAATCGATACGATTGCCGATCATTTGCATTTTGTGGGCCTG
The DNA here is from genome assembly GCA_041623895.1 of Pirellulaceae bacterium. Lineage (GTDB taxonomy): Bacteria > Planctomycetota > Planctomycetia > Pirellulales > Pirellulaceae > JBFJVZ01. Next base: position 1,249 of record JBFJVZ010000503.1, read on the forward strand.
GGCAACGTCCGCAGCGGTTTGGGCAGCGATGCCGAAGACAATGCCGGCGGCGGTCATGCCCACTGCGGAACGATGATTTACCTGGGCGATACTTTTCCAGCGAAGTACCGCAATCAGCTGTTTACCAACAACATTCACGGTCGCCGTATCAACAACGATCTGCTGCGGCCACAAGGATCGGGTTACGTCGCTTCCCACGGAGCAGACTTGATGCGCAGCAAAGACCCCTGGTTCATGGGTGTGACCTTGGCTTTCGGGCCGAGCGGTGAAGTTTATGTCAGCGATTGGTCGGATACCGGCGAATGCCACAGTACACGAAATACACGCAAGCAGACCGGGCGCATCTACCGAATCACGTATTTGGACTCACAAACAGAGCCTGTAAATAACGTTGCCAAAATGACCAGCGAGCAGTTGGTCCAGTTACAACAGCACGACAACGATTGGTGGGTCCGCCACGCCCGCCGTGTGCTCCATGAACGGGCGCAAAGTGAAGAGATGAGCGTCCTGCATGCGAGTTTGAGGAAGCAGTTGTTATCCGACGCCAAGACGACGCCCAAACGGCTGCGTTCGTTGTGGGCTCTGCGCGTGACCGGTGGTATTTCCAGCGATGATTTGTGCAAACTCTTGTCCGACAACGATCAACATCTTCGCGCGTGGGCGGTTCAATTCCTTTGCGAAGATGGAACACCACCAACGCCTGCTGTGCAAAAAATGCTAGAGCTTGCCGAACAAGGTGACTCGAAAATTGTTCGCCTGGCCTTGGCAAGCGCTCTGCAGCGTTTGTCCCCAGCCGATCGTTGGCCGCTTGCTGAAGCACTTGCCAAACGTGGTGACGATGTCGATGACCAGAATCTGCCGCTGATGTACTGGTACGGCATCGAGCCATTGATTGATGATCGTCTCGCCAGTTTTGCCAGGCTTGCGGCAAAGTCCCGGATTCCGCTGGTTCGAATCAACATGGCCAGACGTATCGCTTCGTCACCGATGTCTGAGCAAGGGTTGGAGTTGCTTTGTCAGGAATTAATCGACGCAGACATTTCAGTTCAGAAGCATCTGTTGAGCGGGATTCTTCAGGGGCTGGAAGGCCGTCGACAGCTACCGATGCCGAACCATTGGCGAGACGCCCACAAGGTTCTCGTCAGCAGTTCGGATGCTGAAACGCGCGAGCTGACGACCAAACTTGCGTTGATATTTGACGATCAGCAGGCCAAAGAATCGCTGATCAAACTCGCCAAAGATTCGGCCGCCGATCCGAAATCGCGAAGACTAGCGATCAATGCACTGGTGGCGCGAAAGATCGACGGCCTGGCCGATGCGCTGCTTGATTTCCTGGATGATGAATCGGTCCGCGAGTCGGCGTTGCGTGGTGTGGCCGCGTACAAGCCAGAGCACGCTGCCAACAAGATTATCGACTGTTACGAGGAGTGGCCACACGATCATCGACAAACCGCGCTGACCACATTGGCCTCGCGCGCAGATTGGGCTGATATTCTGCTGACCGCAATCGAAGCCGGCAAAATCCCGGCAACAGATTTGAACGCCTTGACGGCGCGACAGTTGAGCGCGATTGGTGACGAGTCGATTTCCAGGCGATTGAAGGGCGTGTGGGGAGAAGTCCGCTCGACGCCAAACGATCGTGCCAAGCAGATTGCCAGACTCAAGTCGTGGCTGACGCCGACCGTGATCGCAGCAGGCAATCAGATTCACGGTGGCGAAATCTTCAAGCAACAATGCGGCAAATGCCATCGTTTCTTTGGCGACGGCGGCAAGATTGGGCCGGACATCACCGGCGCCCAACGCACCAACATCGATTACTTGCTGGAGAACATCATCGATCCCAACGCGTCGGTATCCAAAGACTTTCAAATGCAAATCATCGGAACGGTCGATGGTCGCGTGGTCACCGGTTTGATCGAATCGGAAAATGAGCAGACGATCACGATCGTCACCGTCGATCAGCGAATCAGTATCCCCCAAGAGGAAATCGAATCACGCAAGACATCGTCGGTCTCGATCATGCCGGGCGAACTGCTCAGCAACATGAGCGACGCGGAGATCCGAGATCTGTTTGCATATTTGCAAAAGTAGCCATGCTGGTCGTTTGCTCCCACGCTGTGAATTTACAAAAGTCGTCGTTCGCTCCGCGAACGATCGTTCCCTAAAGCGTTCGTTTGCGGAGCAAACGACGACGTACTTTCGCCGCCGGCGAATAAATTCACAGCCTCTCCGCAAACGAGCGGGGAAGACAACACGTTCGTTCGCAGAACGAACGACGACTTTGATTGTGTCGAAAGGTTACTTTGCGAACCTGGCGTATTCGCCTTCGATATCCGCTTCTTTCACGTTACCGGAGTGAAACAAAAAACGATACTGAAAGGTCACCGACTGGCCAGCTGGGATCGTCATGTCGCCGGCGCCTGCCGGCTTTTTCTCGAAGTCATGAATCCCAAACGGATTGGCCGCGACCAGACCGTAATAACGCGCATGCCACCAGGTCGGATGTCGCGGATTGGTGGGATGATCCATGATGGCAACACCAACGGTGTGGCCGTCGATCGGTGCCCAATAGTCAACCCACTTGGCGCGCTGTCCCCACATCGCTTTTCCCTCCACACCTTCGCTGTTAACCGCTTGGCCTTTGGCGGTGTGGTTGCCGCGTTTTTCATCCGCTTGCAGCCGCAACAGCGGATGAGTTCGGATGGCCATGGTGCCTTCTTTGGTATCGCCAAAGACAACATCACCATTGCTGGCGCGGAGCTGGATTTTGAAATCAATGTATCTGGATTTTTCGTCGCCACCGAAACTCACGTCGCGCTGATCTGTACACACCACCTTGCCGTCGGGCGCGGTCCACTCGTTGATCGTGGTGATGCGATTGCCGCTGATCGACATCTCCTTTTGAATGATCTTTCCCGGCTTCTTTGTCGAGTTCTTGCCCGGATACTCCATCCAGAACTGTACGCCGTTAACCTTGTCGTGAGTGAACCACAGCGACTTGTGATGCGGATGATCGCTGGCCTCGTTGTCGACGTTTTCCTTCATCGGATAGTTCCGAGTCATCGGAATCTTGTGGGGACCGATGATCGGATACAGAATCGGCTTGGCGTGGCCGGCAAATACGTACTCGGTGAACAATTCGCCATCGATGGTGACGACGGCACGGTCATCGAGTTTCTTGATCTCAACATCGCCGGCGCTGCTGGTGGGAACACAGCAGGTGAGGGCCAGGGCTAAGGTGGTTTGC
>JBFJVZ010000504.1:0-4484 GCA_041623895.1 Pirellulaceae bacterium
GGCCGGCAGCAGTCGATTGACTTGCCAGAGTGGCTTCCAGTTCTGCTTGCAAGTGTGCGTGTAAAAGAACTTGATGCCGTTGAAGGCCACCCGCAGCGATCCGGGCGCGAAGTGGAGCTCATTCTTGAGGGTCAGAAAGTACTTTCGCACGCATTGCTCGGAGATCTTGTCCGGGGACGTCTTGTAGACCTCGGCCAGTTTCCGCACCGCGCGGAGATAAGCTTGCTGAGTGCGTTCACTGCGGCCGATCAGCTGCAGATCCTCAGTCATTTATTGGCGGAGATTGTCGGAAAAGTAGTCTGAGTTGATGGGACCGCGTGACATGGCCAGGTTCCTATGCAGGAAGGTGAAACGGAAACAAACAGTTTCCGCTTCGATGAGCAAATTGCCGGCCACAATCAAAAATCTGCAAAACTAAACCACCCCGCCGCGCCAGCGGCTTACTTGAACAATGAAATGCACGGGAGGAAAGGTGGTCGGTTATCTCGTGCGCTTGCAAGTCGTTCGCCCGTCCCCGCTGATCACTACCGTTCTGGCAGTGAAATGGAGCAGTTCATCGGTGCGTCCAAGTTAGGCAGATTGATGAGCGATGACAAATCCGAGTACCTTGGCTTCTTTAGTCCGCCAAGAAGTTTTAAAGGACGGCAATCGTGCCACAGCGACAGTCTTGCCGGAACCTGAAGACGTACAGAGTTACGCTATCTCGCATTTCTTGCCACACTTGTCAAAAGCCAATCGCCTGCACGACTGCGTCGCCCATGTTTGCCGGAGTTGGTGCGACAACGATGCCAGCGGCCTCCAGCGCGGCGACTTTTTCCGCTGCGGTTCCCTTGCCGCCGCTGATGATGGCACCCGCGTGCCCCATCCGTTTGCCAGGAGGCGCGGTGCGACCGGCGATAAACGCCGCAACCGGTTTGGTCACGTGTTGCTTGACGAAGGCAGCCGCCTCTTCTTCGGCCGACCCGCCGATTTCGCCGATCATCAGGATCGCTTCAGTTTGATCGTCTTCTTGATAAAGCTTCAACAAATCAATGAAACTTGTTCCGACGATCGGGTCGCCGCCCAGACCGACGCACGTGCTTTGCCCGAGTCCCAGATTACTCGTTTGCCAGACTGCTTCATAAGTCAAGGTTCCACTGCGGCTCATCACGCCAACTTTTCCCTGCTGATGAATGTAGCCGGGCATGATGCCGATCTTGCATTCGCCGGGCGTGATCAAACCGGGACAATTGGGGCCGATGAGCACCGACTTGCTTGCTTTGACTTTTTCGTACACGCGGACCATATCCAAGACGGGCACGCCTTCGGTGATCGCCGCAATCACTTCGATGCCGGCGTCAATCGCCTCAAGGATCGCATCGGCAGTGAACGGTGGCGGGACGAAGATCATCGTGGCGTTGGCGCCGGTTTTCTCGACCGCTTCTTCGACGGTGTCAAAGACAGGCATGCCTTCGACAGTTTGTCCTCCTTTGCCGGGCGTGACTCCACCGACCATGTTGGTACCGTAGTCGCGGCAACCCAACGAATGAAAGGTTCCAGCGTTGCCGGTGATGCCTTGGCAGATGACTTTGGTATTTTTGTCAACCAGGATGCTCATTTTCGATTCGTATTTAAGCTCGAAGAAATTCGTGATTGGAATGGATCTAAAAAGGTGATCAGCCGACCGCAGCGACAACCTTTTTCGCAGCGTCTGTCAAGTCGGTGGCGTTGATGATGTCGACATCGCTGTCTTCCAACATCTTGCGGCCTTCTTCGACTTCGGTGCCTTCCAGTCTGACGACCAGGGGCACATTGAATCCGACCGTTTTGCTGGCTTCGATCAGCGCCGCTGCGATCGTGGTGCAGCGTGCAATTCCGCCAAAAATGTTGACCAACACACCTTTGCAATTTGGATCGCCAAGCAAAATCCGGAACGCCTCGGTGACTTGATCGGTATCGGCGCTGCCGCCAACGTCCAGGAAATTAGCCGGTTCGCCCCCGTGATACTTGATGATGTCCATCGTCGACATCGCCAAGCCGGCACCATTGACCAGGCAGCCGATGTTGCCGTCCAGTTTGACGTAGCTCAATCCCGCATTGGTGGCACGAACTTCACTTGGCTCTTCTTCGGAAAGGTCACGGAACTGCTCAAGATCCTTGTGGCGGAACAAGGCGTTATCGTCGAAGGTAACTTTTCCATCCAGCGCGATCATCTGGTCGTCTGCCGTGATCACCAGCGGATTGACTTCGGTCAGCGAACAATCGTAGTCGACAAAAAAGCGGCACATCGCCGGCATGAAACGAAACGCTGCTTTGGCCGCTGCGCCCTTGATGTCCAACTTCTTGCACAATTTGCGGACCTGGTAGCCGTCCAATCCAACGGCGGGATCAAAGTGTTCTTTGTGAATCAGGTGCGGTGTTTCTGCAGCGACTTTTTCGATCTCCACTCCGCCTTCGGTGCTGACCATCAGGACGGGTTTGGCCGCCGCGCGGTCAAGCACAATGCCCAAGTACAATTCGCGTGCAATGTCGCAACCCGCTTCCACGTAGACTTTGCCAACCGTCTGGCCTTCGGGACCGGTTTGAATCGTGACCAGTTTGTTACCGAGCAAGCCCGTGGCGACTTCGCGCGCCTGATCGGCACTTTTGACCAGCACCACGCCCTTTTGGTCGGGGTTGTCGATCACATTTCCTTTGCCGCGACCGCCGGCGTGAATTTGTGATTTGACGACAGCAATTTGCCCGCCCAGAGTCGCAAAAGCATCAGCGGCTTCATCGGGGGTGGTGGCGACAATTCCTTCCAAAACGGGTACCCCCGCTTGGCGGAACAGCTGCTTGGCTTGATATTCGTGGATCTTCATTTGATTGTAGACCCGGCCGATCGCCGGTCAGTTATCGTTCATTGTTATCTCGGAACCTGCCCGGCGATCGGCCGGGCCTACAGGTGCAAAAATATAGGCACCACTTTCCGTACTAGGAACCATAGGCAAGAAATGGCCTCGCTGGTGCATCTCGACCCGCTGGACAACGTAGCAGTCGCCATCAAATCGATCTCTCTCGGGCAAACTGTCCAAGCGTCCGACCGCTCGATCACCGCTCGAGCCAACATCGCGGCCGGCCACAAGATCGCTGTGCGATCGATTGCCGCCGGTGCTGCCGTGATCAAATACGGCCAGCCGATTGGCCTGGCCACGGTTGATATCGAAATCGGTGATCACGTCCACCTCCACAACCTGACGGACCATCATGTGATCGTTAGCGACGTGAGCCATACCGCGCCGCCGGAGCCGCCACCGCGACTACAGCGTAGCTTTCAAGGATTCCATCGCCCGGACGGTCGCGTCGGCACACGAAACTACGTCGCCTTGATCTCGACCGTTAACTGCAGCGCCACCGTTTGTCACAAAGTTGCCCAACGTTTTGACGCCGAACGAATGCAGCGCTGGCCTAATGTCGATGGAGTGTTTGCCGCGACCCACACGACCGGCTGCGCACTGGAATATCACGGCATCAAGCATCAAATGTTGGGCAGGACGATCGCCGGCTATGCCAAACATGCAAACGTTGGTGGTTGTTTAATGGTCGGACTTGGCTGCGAGCAAACGACGGCAGGATATCTGGCGGAACATCACGGCGTGGTTTCCCTGTACGCACCCGATGGGCGACAGCTGACTCGTGACGACGGCGTTCCCATGGTGACCATGCAAACCGAAGGAGGCACGCGGGCGACGATCGACAACGCCGAAGCATTGCTCGAACAAATCCTTGACCGCGCCAACCAGTTTCAACGATCGGAGGCGGATGCAAGTCATCTGACACTGGCCGTTGAGTGCGGAGGCAGCGACGGATACTCGGGGCTGACGGCAAACCCGGCCGTGGGAGTCGTTTCCGATCGAATTGTCGCGTGCGGCGGCACCAGCGTGCTGTCAGAAACGACGGAGTTGTACGGTGCCGAACATCTGTTGGTGCGCCGCAGCCGCACGCCCGAAGTGGCGCAAAAACTTTTGGACCGCATCAATTGGTGGAAAGAGTATGTGGCCATGTTTGGCGGCGCGATCGACAACAATCCTTCCGTCGGCAACAAAGCCGGCGGGCTGACAACGATCACGGAAAAATCACTCGGCGCCGTATCCAAAAGCGGATCGACAGCGCTGGAAGCGGTCTACGAATATGCCGAGCAGGTCACCAGCCGAGGCTTGGTCGTGATGGATTCACCCGGGTTTGATCCGGCCAGCGTGACCGGCAAAGTGGCCGGTGGAGCCAATTTGGTGATGTTCACAACCGGACGCGGTAGTTGCTTTGGCTGTAAACCAACCCCGGTGATCAAAGTTGCCTCAAACACGCCGATGTTTCAGGCGATGAGCGAAGACATGGACTTGAACGCCGGTGTCGTGATGGAGGGAAAAGATTTGCAGACCGTGGGTGACGAGTTCTTTGAGTGTGCCTTGCGCGTGGCCAGCGGCGAAAAAACGGCCAGCGAAAAACTCGACTTCGGCGACCACGAA
>JBFJVZ010000505.1:0-4431 GCA_041623895.1 Pirellulaceae bacterium
CGTGGCGGGATTTTCTTATGTCCGCAATTGGCCGGTTGGTGTGTCCTGATTAGATTGGACCACCTGATTTATCCCGCGGAGTCCGCTTGTGGCCGTTAGCGGACGGTTGAATTGGTCATTTCTGGTTGAGCTGAACGTCCGCTATTGGGAAAAGCGGACATTAAGTTTTGGACTTCCTGTATGGACCTAGCGAATGTCCGCCAACCACTACAAAGCGGCCATTCGTCTATACTCAGTCTAAACGACCGCTACTGACCCAAAGCAGTCATTGTCGAACAACAGCTAATTTGATGACTGAGCCTCGAATCATCTGCTGGAAAAGCATATGGACGTAAAAGAAATACAGACTGAATTGGCCCAGTTTGCTCAGGAACGCGACTGGGAACAATTTCACAGCCCGAAAAACCTCAGCATGGCCCTCGCGGGCGAAGCTGGTGAGCTGCTAGAGATATTTCAATGGCTGACCGAGGAGCAATCGTCTCGTGCATCATTGACGATTGAGCAGCTAAATGCCGTATCCGAGGAATTGGCTGACATCATGATTTACACACTGAGATTGGCGGACAGGCTCGACATCGATTTACAGACCGCAATTTCGGATAAGGTCCAAAAAAACGCTGCCCGGTACACCGTCGAGGCAGCTAAAGGAAATGCTCAGAAGCGTTAGGGGGACTAGTTCAGTGACTTCTGTAATTGTTCGGCCCGCCGGTGCACGTTGGAGCCTTTCCCCGGACTAATGATCGCGATGAATTTCGGGACCGCGTGACAGGTAGAATCTGAAGCCGCAAATCGACAGGAGCATGCCCGCTTCTGGCCGTTAGCTGCCGCTTGAAATAGACGAAACCGGGGCTGTTGAGCGTCCGCTATCGGCGAGAGCAGACATTCGGATAGCTAGAGTGTCTGCTATCCGCTCTATACCGGCCATTCCGCTATACTCAGTCTGAACGACTGCTACTGATCCGAAGCGGAGCTTCGCAGGCAATTCTGATGTCTGGCAAATCTCGACCATTCTGTGATGCATGACAACGTCATGGCGGTCGAATTGCCGTAATTTTGCCACGGTGTAAATCGCGGAGTTGGTCGGTTGAAGCTAGAGAAACACAATAATCTCATTAAAGATGCCCCAGAATTTCGCTCTCGGCAAAATCCTATGTCTGGAGCAGCTGCGACTGTATTGTCGAAAGACCAGCTTTGTCCGGAATTCTTCGACCTAATCTATGATTGGGATCCTGAGGCTTCTAACGACGACTATTATGTGACGTCATCCGACTTTATTGAGATTCATGACCAGCTCAAGAGGACCTTGATTCGCGGCGTATTGTTGTGGGCTACAAGTGTCTGCCTCGGCATGTCAGCCCTTGCGTTCATTTATCAATAATGCCCCTGACAAAAGGCTTTTCGTGGCCGTTAGCTGCCGTTTGAAATAGACGAACCCGGGGCTGTTGAGCGTCCGCTATCGGCGAGAGCAGACATTCGGATAGCTAGAGTGTCTGCTATCCGCTCTATACCGGCCATTCCGCTATACTCGCTGAAACTGACTGTTAATGATCCATTGCAGCCACTCGCAATACATAACATCGGTAACGACATTTATCGAATATCGATAGCATTGGACAACTATATGAAAGTTGCATATACGATAATCTTGGTCATATTGACTTTTCTGGCCGTTTCCTCTGGCATCACAAAAGTGTTGTTAATGCAGCGGGATGTTGATTTTTTTGGTCAGTATGGCTTTTTTAATATGCTCATTTTCATTTATGGAACTGTACAGTTGATTGGCGGATTCTTACTACCATTCAGCAAAACAAGATTCGTTGGAGCTGCAATCGTGGCGATCACGTTCCTTATTTCTCTAGTGTTATTGCTGATGGACGGCAACATGCCCGTAAGCATGGTCACTGTTGTTATGACTCTGCTCTTGGGCGTAGTCATGAAGCAGAGCTGGAAGACTGCTCCATCCAAGTCGTAGGGCCGGTTCTGGCCGATACCAGCCGCCCAGGTGATAAACTGACGACTGACTGCTACTGACCCAAAGCGGACGTCATCGTATTGCGTCTTTCAACCGAGTACGATATTGAATTCCGCGGCAACGCTGCTGCTGTCCACTGCGCGGAACGCACTTGTCAACAATGCTTGCTCGTCCGGCGTATGGTCCTTGTAGAGGATGTCTCGCGCATTGCGTTTTGCTTCCTCGGCAACGTAGAGTTGCGTCGTCAGGCGGTCGAACCCCGGCCCGTTGATGCGAAAGTGAATGTGCGGCGTACGCCCAGTGTATGGCACGGGGCGCAGGGTGCGGAAATGGTAGGCCCCGGCACGGTCCGTTACCATCGCGCCGAAACCTTGGAAGCGCATGTCGGGTTTACCGCCGTCGCCAGGATGATGGTAGACGCCGCCCTCGTCGCATTGCCAGATTTCCACCCGTGCGCCGTCGACAGGCTCTCCACGACGATCTACGACCGTACCGTGCACATAGGCTAGTTGTCCGGGTGAGATGCCTTTCATGCCGACGACACGCAATAGATCGTTATCGCTGTCACTTGGGATTTCCACCGGGTAGAAAGGGCCTTCGGCATCCGCAGGCGTCACAGGCAGCAAACTGCCCTCAGCAAGTAGTCGGTGCCACGGCGTAAAACCCGCCGCAACCATTGCCGCGATCAGGCGGCGGCGTTCAATTTGACGGGATTTCATGATGGTCCACCTCCGCGAACAGTCAAGCAAAGGGTAGCATATCGAACTGACTCGGCTAGCAGGGTATGGGTAATAAGAAAGTCTCTGCTCGAAGTCTAACTTGGGATTTTTTCGCCTGTGACAAGTGACATGTTGAAAAGAAGGATGTCAGTTTTTGGCCGTAAGCAGCCCTTCGGTTTTGCTGATTGCTCATTGATTGCATGACTGCTTTACGCCCGAAACCGGACATTCGGCTACACTTGGTCTGAAGGGCCGCTAATGACCCAAAGTGGCCATTCGCCAGTTGCAGATTGACCGATGGCGTAAACAAACTTGTTCGCACGATCATGGAATCAGATTAGATTTCCTTTCTAAATGTCTTAACGGAGCGACAGTTGTTCAAATCATCACTTGTTATCTTTTTGCTTCTTGGACTGAACCTGCTCTTTATCGGAGTACTTTACCTCTCAATTGACGAATTCATGCCTTACCACTCTGAGGCAGTTCAAGCCGACTGGTCGGAGTTGGACATTAATTTTCAAGGATTGATACTTGGCCTTCTGAAGGCACTTGGCGGCGGCGCTTTCGTTGCAGGGTTCGCTACCATTTATATGGTCATTGGATCCTTTCGTAAGTCAGCACAACCATACGCGGTGCTCCTGCCGTCTGTTTCGACTGGTTACTCAGTATTGCTCTGTTACGCTACCTACACGGTTCAAACGAATACGCCGGGTAACCCTCCGCTTCTTCTCACGGTTATGTATGTCGTAATGGGTTTGGTAGCATCAGTGTTACTAACTTTTTCAATTCGAGCGCACAACGTCAGCTAGAAACATTCGAACTGAATGGCCAATTCTGGCCGTAAGCTGCCAGTCACCTGACCGCTAGTGCCTCAATCCGTTACCGATTCACGGCAAGCCTGTTTGGCATATCAAGCTGCAACGCCGGCGCCCACCTTTTCGGTCACGGCAGGCGAAATCCCGTTTCAAATCTGGCTACGACTTGGTTGCCGGATGGATGCCCGCTGCCTGTGGCTCCCCCACTTCTCTTTGTCCGGCAAGACTGTCATCAACATTGTCGTCCGTCAGCGTATCGAGATGCATCAGTCGCTTGATTAGCGGAGAAATGACAATCACGCCCACACCCACCGCGACGGAAAACCAGCCAACAGAGGTGTAGACTTCCAGCACGTGGTCAGGACCCGCATCTTCCGCACCCACCGCTGCAGCGATCAACCCGGCAGCAAAGTTTCCTGTCGCCGAAGCGAAAAACCAGGTACCCATGATCAGGCTTGCCATGTGAGGCGGCGCCAATCTGTTCATGGCGCTCAACCCAACAGGAGACAGGCAAAGCTCGCCGGTTGTGTGCAACAGGTAAATGAGAAATACGAAGACAACCGGCGTCAGATTACCGGTACCCGCCGACAGAGCACCCGCCACCAGCACCAGGAAACCGGCGCCCAGTTGCATCAAGCCCAGCCCAAACTTGGCGGGTGCTGATGGTTCGAGACCGCGCCGACCAAGAACGGTCCAGATCAGCGCAAATATCGGTGCCAGCAAAACAATGTAGATTGCGTTGATTGACTGGAAAACCGAAGCAGGAATTTCAATGCCGAAAATGTTCCGATCGACGCTACGATCTGTAAAGAGATTCAGTGAGGAACCTGCCTGTTCAAACCGCGCCCAGAACAGTATTGATCCAAATATCAGAAACCTCGCGGCGAAAATCCGGTCTCTGTCTTCGGGTGCCAGCTTCGCAACG
>JBFJVZ010000506.1:0-4425 GCA_041623895.1 Pirellulaceae bacterium
GATCAAGTGAATGTTGCGGTCGCCGCCGATCGACTGGCATTCGGCTGCGCCGTCGACAATTCGCCAGTCTTCCATGGGGTTGGCCCAGCAATCGGCACCCAGCCACACGCGATCATGAGTATTGCTCCAGGAGACGGTTGGATCGCTGGACTTTGCTTCGGGTTTGCCCTGAGCTTGTGAACGTTTTTCAAGTCCAAATAACGCAGCGCCGATTCCAAATAGCTTCAGGGCCAAGCGACGAGTCAATGACGACATCAAGAATTTCTCCCAGGGACTGGTGCGAGCTTTTGGTTTGAAGGCAGATATTGTAGCTACCAACGCCGGGCCGCGTCCGAGTCCGATTCATCGCCGTCAAACCGACCGGAACGCCTACCCCCAGCGGCTTGGGTTGATGCCGGGAGCCTCGCTGCGCATGCCTGCCGGTTTGTGTTCCTGTTCCCAAGCCTGGCCTGTTGTGTTCAGACTCTGCAGATACGGCTTGGCGATTTCCGGCGCCGACGCGACCAGTTCCGGATCCCATTCTTCCACGGGCTGGATCGGCCCCGCCCAGGCGGGACGATAACCCAGCTGCAATAATTCCCGCGGTTTGTCGTCGCGATTGGGATGGCTGCCATGAAGTAACATCGAAGGGATCAGTACCGCCGAACCGGCCGGTAACGTCAATGTGATCTCTTCCGGATGACACTTGTACCGCACGTAAGGACTCGCTTCAGCGTGAAACGATAGATGCGACCGCGGCACCAAGCGAAATGGCGCGCGCTGCACGGTCAATGCGTCCAAGTAATAAAGGACGCGCAGCAACCGCGGGCAACTGCCTTCGTAACCGAACAAGTTGGAACCATGTGGCTGCCCGTCGGTATGCAAAGAGATCCCCGGACATCCGGGCAGCGTTCGCTGAAAGAAGCCTCGTGTGAAAACAATATCAGGGCCCATCAATTGACTCAGGAAATCGATCATCGGTGGGTAACCGATCAGTTCCGCGACCGTGCGGCTGGTCCACTGCGGCTGCGTGACCGCGCGTGTTTGCTGCGTGCTGTAACTGGTATGAGACATCTCGGCGTCGGACAACTCGTCTTTCACTCGCCCGATCAGATCACCGGGCAAAATCGACGGCATCACCAGGTATCCTTCCACTTCAAGATGCCGAATCTGCTCAGGTCTGGACAGCGATGAAAAATCGGTCTCGTCCAGATTCATGAAATCAACTTCTACCTGTGGATCTTCCATTGGTCCTCTCCAGTGATTCGCTTGAAAACTATTTTGGCAGTACAAGAACGAAACAAGAAACCCACAACCTCCCTTTGGGCCCCTTGGGAGAGTCGGGCTCGCAGGCCCGGAGAGGGAACGCTCCCCGGCGGCTAAGGCGTCCGACCCGCCCGACGGGCATTGGTGTCTACACAAGTCCAAAAGCTCGAATCCGCACGAAGCAATGAAGTGAAAAAGCCGCGGAGCGGCGATAGCACGCTGCTCCGCAGCTAGATCCCCTTCGATAGGAACGCAATTAAGTTGTGTAGACACCAATCCCCTTCGGGCGAGTGAAGTTTTGGTTTACGGTTTCGTTCCGTGTTTTTGCTCATCGGCATGTCGCTGACTGCTCACCAAGCATGGATGCAATGACCTGCTGATACTTGGCGTGCATCAGGTCTTCCGAAAATCGTTCACGTGCCTCGCAGCGGCCAGCGTTTCCCATCCGCTGGCGTAGTTCAGGATCAGCGGCCAGTCGAATCATGTGCGCTGCCAACGCAGCGGAGTCCCCGGCAGCACACAGCAGTCCATGAACTCCGTCCGTCACAATTTCCGGAACACCTCCGACGTTCGTAGACACAATTGGCAGCCCGGCCGACATTCCTTCAATCAGCGTTAGCGGGATGCCTTCACTAATGCTGGTCAGCAACAGGATGTCAGCGGCGGCAAGTAACTCTGCGACGTCGTCCCTGAGCCCCAAGAGATGCACGCGATCGGCGATTTCACAGGCGTTTATTTCCTGGACAATTTTTGCCTGTTCCGGACCATCGCCAACGACGATGAGATGAATGTTTGCAGCAGCGGTGGTCTTTGCAATCGCGCGAATCGCGGACAGGTGATCCTTCAAATAATCGAGTCGAGCCACCTGCACAGCCACCATCGCGTCGGCTGGCAAGCCCAGGTCTTCACGCAATCGCTGCCGCGCGCCGAGATGGCCCTCGGGATTGAACGTCTCAACCGGTATCCCGTTGTAGATGACCTCGATCCGGTCACACGGCAGTCCCTCGTTCTCGACAAGTGCGCGCTTGACATCATTGCCGACCGCGACCACGCAGTCTGTTCTGCCCAACATCAGCCGATTGAACAGCATTCGCTTTCGTCGCGGATAATCGGGAAGGAATCGGCCATGTTCGGTAAACAGAATCGGGCAGCTGGAACGCAGCCATCGGGTTGCCAGCGAATAGAAGAATGGCGTGTACTGATGCGCGTGAATCAAGTCGACCGATTCGGTACGGATCAGCTTGGCGAGTCGACGAATACACCCGAAGTCGATCCCTGAGCCGCGATGCAGGTGTGTGACCGGAAAACCACTCGCCTGCAATCGCTCACCAATTTCACCAATGTTGTCCAAGCACGCAAATTCGACATCGTACGAGTCAGCAAGTCGTCGACCGAATCGATCGGCAAGTACTTCTGCTCCCCCGGTACTGAGCCCATGCAGTAGTTGAAGAATCTTCTTCTGGCCACCGAGCGGTGCGTTGGGATCGCGCACTGGTTAAGAAGAACCTGCCATCCGCGCCAAGTCGACGACGACGATCTCACGAATCCAACCAACCGTCAGGACGGCGCACGCCAACAGTCCAATCAGACACTGCCATCGTCTTGATGAATCCAGGATTTGTCGGTAAGAGACGATCCCGATCGCTGAATAGATCACCACCAAGGGCATCACGGGGAGGTGATACCGTGAATGGGCAAAAATTGCCGAATGGACCAGACAGGGAAAGGCGATGCTGAATAGAAACAACCAGTGAATCACTCGGTCATTGGGTTCTGCGAAAATAATGCCAAAAATCCCTGCATACATCAACATCGCATAATAGCCAACGAGAATCAGCGAAACGATGATCAACGTTGGCTTGGATAGCTGCTGCCAATGACCTTCACGTAACCCGGCAACGAAGGTTCGATCCAACTGCCAGAAATTAAAGAAACGAACCAGCGTACGTTTGCCTGTCAAACCCGGATGCGTGAGCATGAATTTGATCCCATGACGCATGGCGAGTTTGTCGATTTGGCCCTGAGTCCGCCGATTCTTGGCGGGATTTTCACGTACCAAGACTACAATCCACGACTTGTCACCCGTCACGATATCAATGGTCGCCCAGGATCGATCCAAGGGCGTGTGTTCATAATTGCCCATCATCACGTTTCGACCACCCATGACGTCGATCAATGTAAAGGTCTTTTGAATTTTCGTGTTGCGGTAGGCCCAGGGCGCGATCGTGACGGCAAAGGTCGTGGCGACCACCAGCCCCGCAGTTGCCTTGGCACGCCAATTACCTTGCCAAACGAATAGCAGAAACAGCGACAAAAAGGGCAAATACAACCACAGGATGCTACGCGTCAGCGCACCCAAGCCGATAACGATGCCTGCCGCCGCCAGCAATGGCAGCGATTGCCTGTGGATCGCTTCGCCGGTCAGCAGAATCGCCAACGAGGCAAGCAACGTGAACAACGTCTCCGACAGAATCAGATTATTGAATCCCAGCATCGAGGGGTAGAAACAGAACAGCGCGGCGGCGACGACCGCTACCTGCCGAGAAAACAACAGCAAACCAAGGCGAAAAACGATCACCACATTGACTAAACTCAAAACAGCTTGAATCAGGCGAATCGCATCGTGATTCTGCAGACCAAACAGCCGGTAACCCGCCGCGACCAGCCAAGGATAAAGCGGTGGACGCAGCGAACTTGGTTCCCCCGCTGCGGTCAGGTACTTTCCGGTTTCCACGAGACCAACGGCAAGCCGGTCGTAGTCTTTGGCGTCACCCACATAGATCTCGTCGCCCGCAAAGACGCCCCAAACCAGTATTCGGACGAGCGCGCCCAGCACCAGGATCCACATCAACGAGCGTGGCAGCGTAGCTGTCAACTTAGTGTTTCACTCCGCATATGTAGTGCTTTGTCCAACTTTAATTCTGGCGTTCTCATCGTAGCTGGAGTCGCCAGACTTCAGTGTATTGCCGCGTGACCCCCGAAGTCTGGCGACTCCGGCTACCAACTTCTCATCGTAGCTGGCTTCGCCAGAAGTCAGGGTTTCCAACTCTTGACCGAAGTTTGGCGACTCCGGCTACGACCTCTGGGCGTAGTGCGAACGCCACCATCAATCCCAATTCCAGAGTGATGGCACTTGCGACGGCGTCACGTTGAAGATGTCGTATAACCAGGGAATGCTAA
>JBFJVZ010000507.1:0-4414 GCA_041623895.1 Pirellulaceae bacterium
ATCAAAGGATTTTCGCGAGCCGAAGGCAAGTTCACCAAGATCACCGAAGGGGATATCGATTGGCCGTCGGTGGAAAAGGCATTGCGGGACATCAAGTTCAGCGGTTGGTTGGCTGCCGAAGTCGGTGGTGGAAATCTTGATCGATTAAAAGAAGTCAACCAGCACTTGGAAGAAGCGCTCCATTGCAGCAAGAGTCTGGCGAGTGTCGGCTGAGCCCGCCAAGGATTCGCCGTCTCCGTCCTGTCACGTTTCCGTGATGCCCGGCGAGGTGCTGAAGTGGCTCGGGGAAATATCGCCCCGCGTGATTGTTGATGGGACTTACGGAGGCGGCGGGCATTCGAGCCTGTTACTGAAATCGCTTCCAGATAATGGCTGTGTGATCGGCATGGATCGCGATCCGGCTGTCAGCGAGCGTGCGGAAGTGGAATCGCTCGATCCGCGGCTACATGTTTTCCTGGGAAGTTACCAGCAAGTTCCCAAAGCCCTGGACGCCTTGGGTTTGGATTGTATCGATGCGATGTTGCTGGACCTGGGCCTTTCCAGCGACCAGCTTGCCGATCAGCAACGCGGCTTCAGCTTTGCCGCCGATGGGCCGCTTGATCTGCGGTTTGATCCGGAAAACGGGATCCCGGCTGACCTCTGGCTGGCCAGACACAGCGAAACGGAAATAGCCGATGCGATCTATCAGTTTGGCGAGGAAAGATACAGTCGCCGCATCGCCCGCATGGTCATTGCCCGCGCTCGAGACAAACGGCCGGTCAAGACGGTTCGCGACCTGGTCGAAATCTGCCGGCAATCTGTTCCCCGCAGCAAAAACCATGACATCCACCCGGCGACTCGCACATTTCAAGCGCTAAGGATCGTCGTCAATGACGAACTGGGCATTCTGGAGCGGACGTTGAACTGTGCACCCGACTGGATCCGGCCTGGCGGCAGGATGGCCGTGATCAACTTTCACTCGCTGGAAGACCGCATCGTCAAGAACGCATTCCGTGAAGACGATCGTTGGAATGTGCTGACGAAAAAACCGATTCGACCAAGCGAACAAGAAGTCGCCAGCAATCCCCGCAGCCGCAGCGCAAAACTGCGCGTCGCCGAACGAAAGTAATTCTTTGGTAGCGGATGTAACAGCCGCAGTCCGTTAGCACCCGATTATTGCGGCCTTACACGAATAAACCGTGGGCTAACGCACAATCGCTTGTCGCAACACTTTTGCCGTGCGACTCTTTTTTGATCTTGCTACTTCCGCGGGCGTGCCGCTGGCGACCACTTCACCACCTTGGTCAGCAGCCCCGGGTCCAAGATCGATCAGATGATCGGCGGCCCGCATCAACAGCGAATTGTGTTCAACAACCACCAGCGAATGCCCATCGGCCAGGAGTGCATCGAAACAATCCACCAAGCGAACGATGTCGGCAAAGTGCAAGCCCGTTGTCGGTTCGTCCAACAAGAACAGCGTTCGCCGTCGCTTACTGGATGCCAGGAAAGCCGCCAGTTTCAATCGCTGACCTTCCCCGCTGGACAGCGTCGTCGCGGATTGTCCCAGCGCGATGTAATCGAGTCCTACATCGATCAAGCGTTTCAACCTTGCCTGAACCTTGGTCTGCCCGCGAAAAAACGAAAACGCTTCGCGGACCGTCATCGCCAAAACGTCCGCAATCGTGCGGTCCCGATAGCGGATATCCAGAACTTCGTCTCGATATCGCCTGCCGCGGCAAGTCGGGCAACGCATCGTTACGTCGGCCAGGAACTGCATGTCGATTTCCAGCACGCCGGCGCCCTCGCAATGGCTGCACTGCCCTTTGTCGCTGTTGAAGCTGAAGTGTCCGGCAGCAAAATTGCGAGTTCGAGCCTCAATCGTCTCTGCGAAAACTTTGCGTATCGGGTCAAACGCTTTGACATAAGTGACGGGACAACTTCGAGCACTGCGACTGATCGGCGACTGGTCAACCAGTACGCAGTCGTCAATCTGACTGAGTCCCGTGATCGAATCGAACGGCAACGAGGATATGTTTTGCGACATCTTTCGCTGAGCGATCGCGCCGTACAAAGTATCGTGAATCAAAGTACTCTTGCCGCTGCCCGAGACGCCGGTCACAACACACAAAACTCCGAGAGGAAATTCGACGTCGACGTTTTTCAGGTTATGGCCGCATGCTCCCTTCAGTGAGATCACGCCCCGCGGACTGCGAGGCTGATGATCACGGAGCGTCCAGCCCCGTTTGCCGGATAAGAATTGGCCGGTCAGGCTGTCTTCGTCCGTCAACAACGATGTCGCATCTCCCTGAAACGTAATTTGACCGCCAGCGGTACCGGCCCCGGGACCGATTTCAATGATCCGGTCCGCAATCCGAATCATGGTTTCGTCATGCTCGACGACGACAACCGTGTTGCCTCGATCACGAAGCCCCGTGATCGCGGAGGTCAATGTCTTCACATCGGACGGATGCAGACCTGCGGTTGGTTCGTCCAGCACGTACAGCATGTTGACCAGACTGCTGCCCAGCGCCGACGTCAAGGCGACACGCTGGGTCTCACCGCCGGAAAGTGTGCGCAGCGTGCGATCAAGTTGCAGGTAGCCCAGTCCAACCTGTTGCAGGTAGCGAATTCGATCTCTGATCTGCCGCAACGGTTCCGCAGCAATCTTTTTTTCCCGCTCGGGTAACTGCAATTCCGCAAACAACGCTTCCGCCTGATCCGCTCGCATGTTCAGCACATCGGCCACGGTGTTACCGCCAACGCGATACGCTAAGGCTTCCGGCTTAAATCTTTTCCCCCCACACTGCTGGCAAATCCGGTAGCTCTTGAACCGCGAAGCAAAAATGCGGACATGCATCTTGTATTTTTTTCGCTCCAACCAGGCAAAGAAGCCATCCAAGCCGCCAAAGTCCCGTTCCGGAACGCCTCGCTGAATCAGTTTCAGATGTTTCTTTTTCAGTTTGGAGTAGGGGATATCAACCGGTAATTCGTAATCCTCGGCCAACTCGAGCAGTTCTTCCAATTCATGCTGATAGGCTGGCGTGTTCCAAGGCGCGATCGCGCCCTCGGCAAGTGACAGCGACTTGTCCGGCACAACCAGGTCCATATCGACGTCAACGGTTTCACCAAAACCTTCGCAAACAGCGCACGCACCGAGCGGATTGTTAAAGTTAAACAAACGCGGCACCGGGTCGGGAAAGTCGATATCACAACCATCACAACGTCGATCGCGGCTGATCGTTTGCCGCGACCAGGCACGCCCATCAATTTCTAGCCGGTTGGCTGAGGATTCGGCGCCTGTTTCGCTCAGAATCACAGCGCGCCCGTGGCCTTCGTTCATGGCTGTTTCCAGTGATTCGGTCAATCGCGACAGATCCGTATCCTCACCGACCCGGTCCACCACGACGATGCACTCGATGCCTTTGCGGCCGACTTTTTTTGCCAGCGCGGTACGATCCGAATCGGAAAGATGAAACGATTGGCCGCCGGCAATCAGGCGCAGGTAGCCTTCTTGCTGCAGTCCCAACAGAATCTCGCTGGCCGCCCGGCGACTGGGAAGCCAAACCGCAAAACCAATCATGCTGCGGCCGCCACGGCCACACATTTGCTGGGCGACCAAGCCCGGATCGTCTCGCTGGACGGGCTTGCCGCAGCCGTGACAAAACAATTCACCAGCCTTGGCAAACAGCAACCGCAGATGATCAGCGATCTCGGTCGTCGTGCCGACGGTGCTGCGATTGGTCCGCGAACCGCCGCTGCGAGTCACGGCAATCGCCGGCGGAATGCCCGCGATCGAATCACAATCGGGCTTGTCCAAACGTTGCAGAAACTGCCGCGTGTAGGCAGAAAAGCTTTCGATGTAGCAACGTTGGCCTTCCGCATACAACGTGTCCAGCGCCAATGAAGTCTTCCCACTGCCGGACAGGCCACAAAGCACCACCAGCTTTCCACGTGGAATATCGACGTCAATATTCTGAAGATTGTGGACGCGGCAGCCACGCACGGAAATCACGTCAGAAATCGTCAAAAAGAATCTCTCGCTGTAGCTGAAACCGGTAACTGAATACCTGAAACTTGCCTCCCCAACCTACCAGTTGCTTCGCACCCGCGAAACGTAGACGATATTGGGCAACCGTTTTCGTTCCACCAGAATGCTTTTCACGGGGATGTTATTCATGTCGGCTTCCGTTGCAAAGCGCATCGAAGAACTGCGTACCGAAATCCGCCGTCTGGATCATCTTTATTATGTCCAGGCAACTCCGGCTGTCACCGACCTCCAGTACGATCGCTTGCTGGAGGAATTGAAGCAACTGGAGGAAGAGCATCCCGAGTTCCAGTCGCCTGATTCGCCGACGCAGCGCGTCGGTGACGCACCGGTCGATCACTTGGAACAAGTTGCTCACGCCGTTCCCATGTTGTCGATCGACAACACCTA
>JBFJVZ010000508.1:0-4411 GCA_041623895.1 Pirellulaceae bacterium
GAAGCGAAGGCGAAGGTGACGGCACCGCTAAGCGAACGATTTGCCCAAGCGGACAGCGAAGATGTCCCCGATTTCCAGCGTCATGTTGTGCCGCTGATGGGTCGACTTGGCTGCAACGGACGCGCCTGCCACGGATCGTTCCAAGGCCGCGGCGGGTTTCAGCTTTCCTTGTTTGGCTACGACTTCCAAGGCGACCACGAGGCTTTGCTGGACGAGCAAACCGGTCGTGTCGATGTCGACGACGTGGACGAAAGTTTGATCTTGGCCAAACCTAGCGATGCCGACATGCATGAGGGCGGAAAACGATTCGACAAAGGCAGTTGGCAACATCACGTGCTGAAGCAGTGGATCGCAGCAGGTGCCAATTTTGACACCAAAGAGTTGCAAACGTTGAAACGGCTGGAAGTCGTGCCCTCCGAAATTCTCTTTGAGCAGGATGGTCAAGCGGTTGACCTGAAAGCCTACGCGCATTGGGAAAGCGGGATCAGCGAAGATGTCACCGAATTGTGCCGTTTCAGTTCCAACGATGACGCCATCGCCGAGATTGACGAACAGGGTCACGTCAAAGCCGGCGCACGCGGCGACACCCACGTGGTGGTTTATTACGACAACGCCGTCGTTCCGATTCCCGTCCTGCGGCCGGTTGGCGCGCTGCCCAAAGAGCCCACGAAGCTTGACAAGCCGATCGACCAGTTGGTGCAGATGAAATTGGACAAACTGGGAATCATTCCCTCGGGAATTTGCACGGATGCCGAATTCATTCGCCGCGCCTCGCTGGATATCACCGGTATTTTGCCGTCTGCGGATCGCGTCCGTGATTTTCTTGCCGACGACTCCGCTGATAAACGTGCACGCCTGATTGACGAACTGCTCGACTCGCCCGGCTACGGTGCCTGGTGGGCAACCAGATTTTCCGACTGGACGGGCAATAGCGAAGCGCAGCTGAATAACGTCCTGCCCGTCCGCGGGGCCGCAACCCGACTTTGGCACGAATGGCTGCGTGTACGGCTGGACAAGAATGTCCCCTATGACGAAATCGTGGCCGGCATTGTCGAAGCTCAAAGCCGCAACGAAGGCGAAAGTTATTTAGATTTCTGCAAGTCGATGACCGAAGCTTGCAAGCCGGGTAACGAAGAGGTGTTCGCCGCACGTGAAGGACTGCCGATGTTCTGGGGTCGGCGCAACTTTGCCAGGCCCGAAGAACGCGCCATCGGTTTTGCGTACACCTTCCTGGGAGTCCGCATCGAGTGCGCGCAGTGCCACAAACATCCCTTTGACCAATGGTCCAAAAACGACTTTGAGGAATTTGCAAAGCTGTTCGGCGTGATGCGATATAACCAGAATCAGGTCAGCAACGACGCCAAAGACGAACGCGAAAAACTGCTGGAAAAGATCACCAAGGGCAAAGAATTGAAAGGCGGAGATCTTCGCCGCGCCATTTATGATGCCAGCAGAAACGGCGAAGTCGTGCCCTTCGGCGAATTGCTCGTCAACACGCGTGGCCTGACGGAACAGCAGAAGAAGCAACGCGCACAGGCCAAAAAGAAAGGCCGCAAACTTCCGCCGGTCAACATTCCCACCGGAACGATTCTCGGCCAAGACGAACCGCTGCAACTGGACAAAGACCCCAGGCCGGCGTTGATGGATTGGCTTCGTCGCGAAGACAACCCGTACTTTGCCAAGGCGATCGTCAACCGGATGTGGAGCAACTACTTCGGTGCCGGGATCGTCGATCCAACCGACGATATGAACCTGGCCAATCCGCCCAGCAACGCTCCGCTGTTGGATCATCTGGCCAGCCAATTGATCGCGCATGACTTCGATCTCAAATGGCTGCACCGCGAGATCTGCAACAGCCAGACGTATCAACGCAGCGCTGACACGAACGAAACCAACAAGATGGATCGCCTTAACTTCTCGCATCACGTGCCGCGACGATTGCCCGCCGAAGTCATTTATGACGCCATCAATTTGGCAACCGGATCGGACAACAAGAACACCAAGCTGCGAGGCGAAATCGATGCGATGGCGATCGCCGAAGGCATGCCGCGGCAACGCAATCAAGCGGTCTTCGCCCTGGAAGTCTTCGGTCAATCGATCCGGGAAACGAATTGCGACTGCGACCGCAGTGATTCGCCCAGTTTGTTGCAGTCGATTTACCTGCGTAACGATTCGGAAATGTACCAGCGCTTATCCGACAAAGACGGTTGGGTCGCGCAGGCCTGCAAGACGATCGGCGTGCCGGGACCGACCGCTGTCGGCGGCAATCCCAAGCAGGCTCAGATCGAACGCGCCGCGCTGGGTTTGAAACGTCAATTCATCAACCGCATCAAGCAGTTCAAAAATGTTCCGGAGGCCCGGCAAGAAAAACTGCGTCCGCAGCTTGTCAAAGAGCACAAGCGATTGACCGCCAGATTCAAACAATACGGCTTTGGCGTGCCACCGCTGAAAGAAATCCTTGACGATCCGCAAGCTTGGCTGGCGGCCGACCTGCAACCAGCCGGTGGCGATAACGGGAAAGCGACGTCCGCGTCCGTCCAAGACATCGTCCAGGATGCTTACCTGCGAACCTTGAGTCGATATCCCGATGATTATGAGCTGCAAACCTCAGTCTCGTTCATCAACGAGTCGGAAAAAACGGCTAACGGCGTTCAGTCACTGCTGTGGGCGTTGGTCAATACCAAAGAATTCATCATCACTCACTAGATAGAAACCTGTAGGCCAGGACCCGTCCTGGCAATGAACCGTAGGCCAGGACCCGTCCTGGCAACTTGACGGGGCCAATCATGGCCCACCAACCAAACCAACCATTTCAAAACCGATAGCGAGAAAACAACCATGGAAATTCATCGTACCTGTGATGGCGTTCGCCGACGCGACATGCTGAAGGCCGGCGCTCTGACCGTTGGTGGACTGACACTCAGCCAGTACCTGCAGATGGCCGAAGCGGGCGAACTGAAATCAGGACGTGCCGACCGGGCCATCTTCATCGAGCTCAGCGGTGGTCCCTCGCACATGGATACGTTTGATTTGAAGCCGAACGCCCCTGACGAGGTGCGCGGCCAATTCAAGCCGATCAAAACCAACGTTTCGGGAATCGAAATCTCGGAACACTTGCCCAAGTTGGCAACCTGTGCCGACAAATTCGCGATCCTTCGCGGCGTCAGCCACACCTTGGCGGCTCACCAATTGGGACGCGAGTACGTCAACACCGGCAGCAAGCCGATTCCGGCGTTGGAGTATCCCAGCTACGGTGCTGTGATCGCCAAAGAACGTCCCAGCGATCGCGACATCCCTGCTCATGTCGCTGTTCCCCGCGCCGGTCATGGTGCTGGATTCCTGGGCATTCGCTATGCAGCCTTGGAAACCAAATCGACGCCAACGTTTGGTCAACCCTATTCCGTGCGCGGCATCTCACTGCCGGGTGGGATTGGCGTTGACGAAGTGGAGCGGCGTCAAAGCTTGCTGAAGAAACTCGATCGGCGTTTCTCCGAGCTGGAAAAAGATGATCAGTTGTTGGACGGCTTGGATCGGTTCGGCGATCAGGCTTACTCCATGATCACCTCCTCGCGTGCCCGCCAGGCGTTCGACATCAGCCAGGAACCGGAAAGCTTTGCCAAGCAATTTGGCGAAGACGGTTTCGGCCAAAGCTGCTTGTTGTCACTGCGTCTGGTCGAAGCCGGCGTTCGTCTGGTCAGCCTGCAACTGGGCGGCTGGGACACGCACCAGGACAACTGGACTCGTCTGAAGGAAAACAACCTGCCGAAGTTGGACGCCGGTTTGAGCGGTCTGCTGATCGGTCTGGAACAACGCGGCTTGCTGGAGTCGACCGCCGTCTTCGTGACCGGCGAGTTTGGCCGGACACCGAAGATCAACACCCGCAGCGCCGAAGGCGGCCGCGACCACTATCCGCGTTGCATGTTCATGCTGATGGCCGGCGGTGCGGTGCGTGGCGGTCAAGTCATCGGCGAAAGCGATGACACCGCATCCGGACCACGCCACGAAGGCATCTCGCCTGACGATGTGGCCGCCAGTTTCTACTACAACTTGGGCATCGACCCAACGCTGGAGTACGACACCAGCACGGGCCGGCCGATCACGCTGGTCCGCGACGGCAAGATCGTCCAGCAGTTGTTCTCCTGATCAACGGACGACAACACAACACGCCAACAGCCGCCCCAAAAAGGCGGCTGTTTTTTTGCGCACCGAGCTGAACAGCCCGCGCTGTTGGTTCGCTGGCGCATTATCAGATATCTCGTAGGCCACAACCTGTCCTGGCAATAAACGCCAGGACAGGGAGAGCGTCCGACTTAGAAAGTGCGAACTCAACAAGCATGAAAAAGAACCACGGAGTGGTGGCAGCATAGAGCCTGGGGTGCACCAACGAGCGATAGCGAAGTTGGTGTAACCC
>JBFJVZ010000509.1:0-4398 GCA_041623895.1 Pirellulaceae bacterium
ACGAGCTGCATGCCACCATCTTGCATTTGCTGGGAATCGACCACGAGCGGCTTACCTATCGCTACGCCGGTCGTGATTTCCGTCTCACCGACGTCCACGGCCGCGTCGTCCGCGATCTCATCTCCTAAGCCGGTGCGTTGTAATGTGCCTCTGTTGACCAAATCGGCGCGGATTCAACGGCCATCACTGGCCAGAAACTCGACGGCTTGATCATAGGTGGGAATTCGCCCGGTGAGGTCCAGAGTCACCCTGCGCAGGAACTACGCATCATCAGCAATTTCAGCCGGCGGGATGTTTTCGTCGTGCAATCGTTTTTCGATGACGCGATCGATCGACCGGGACAAGCGAATGATGCGGGTTGAATCGGAAGTGTCTCCGGCGAAGGTCGCATCATCGTCCTTGCCGATGACGGCGGTCACAGGCAAGATCACAGCAAGGCAGGCGAACCATCGTAAGAGTCGAACGGTGCTGCTCACCAGCGGACGCGACCGAAACGTTTATCGTTGCGACGAGCGCAATAACTGCAAGCAGTTTTGTAGGTTGCGACAAGGTGGTCTGCGGGTAGGGTTGAGTGTAGCAAAGAGGCCGCCCCCTTTGATTTCAAAATCAACGTTCCGACTACCGAGAAGCTTTGAGGTTTGAGATGGTTGCTTTCAGCTTCGCCTGTTCGTCGGGATTCGCGTGCAGCGACTCATTGGTGAATACGGGAAGCAGTTTATCCCAAACAATATTCAGCTGTTCTTGCATGTCGCGAGAATTCGCGGTGATTGCGATCACGGCATCCTGGTTTGGCAGCACGATGCAAAACTGTCCGTCTTTTCCGTCACCACGGTAGGCTCCGTGGCGGCAACGCCAGAATTGGAAACCGTAACCTTGATCCCAGTCCCGATTCGGATCGCTGCCGTTGGATACCTGCTTGCTTGTCGCTTGGTCGATCCAGGATTCTGGAATGAGTTGCTTTCCATTCCAGCGGCCCTTCTGCAAATACAGTTGCCCAAACTTGGCAATGTCTTCGGTGCAAAGATACAACCCATAGCCGCCAATCGAAATTCCCTGCGGGCTGGTTTCCCACGTGGGCTTCTCGATGCCGAGCGGCGCGAACAAACGCGGCGTGAGATAGTCAAGCACAGTTTCGCCTGTCACTTTCTGAACAATCGCAGCCTGCATGTAGGTCGCGGGTGTGTTGTACCGAAAGTGCGTGCCAGGTTTGTGCGGAACAGGATGGGCCAGAAACGCCTTTGCCCAATGGCCGGCTTCTCTCCAGTTGAGTTCATCCTGATGGCCGGTATTCATGGTCAGCAAATCACGAACCCGCATCGCCTTCAAGTTTGCTGAGGGATCGGGGGGTGCGTCGTCAGGAAAGAATTTCAGCACGGGATCGTCAATGCTCAGCTTTCCTTCGGCAATGGCCAGACCAACAGCGGTCGAGGTAAAACTCTTGCTAAGTGACCAAAGAATGTGTGGCCTCTCCGCTGACTCGGGCGCCCACCACGCCTCGGCAACGACATAGCCGTGACGCACAAGCATGAAGCTGTGCATCGAGTCCACCTCACGATCTGCCGTTTCGACAAAGTCGCGTATCCCGGCCGACGAAACGCCCTGAGCCTCCGGCGTGCTGCGCGGCAAGCTGGCGTCCTGAGCACGGGCGCTGCCTGAAATAAGGATTGCACTGAAAACAACAACCAACGGTCTTATCATCTCGATCTTTCTCTTGATTCCATAAGGCGCATTTGCGTGCTGCTGTTGTTCTTCGTGGAGGACACTACGGCAACGACATTACTTCTACTTTGCGGATGTGCACGATGCTGCCGGGATCATGATGCTGGAACGCAAAGTGACCTTCCTTGAAGGTCTTCTCGAAATCCATGAACTCGTACAGTTCATTGCCGTCGACCGTGACTTTGATCCGCGTTAGCTCGCGTCCGCGCCAAACGTCATCGCGGACTTCGATCTCGTAGGTGAACCATGTATCGGGTTTGACAAGTTGTTTGTAGACGTGACACATTCCGTAAAGAGACCCAGTACGAATCGGATCGCGATGAGTGCTATCGATCTGCGCCTCGTAACCATCGCTGAATCCGGGTTTTCGCGTAGTGCGGAAATAAAGTCCGGAGTTGCCGCCGTCGCTGATTTTGACTTCGGCTCGATAGCGAAAGTTCTTATATGGTCCTGATGTGTTGACCAACATCGAAGCGGGACCGGACCCTGAAAGCGCGCCTTCTTTGACTTCCCAAACACTCTTTTCGTTGCCAACCCTTTCCCAACCCTCCATCGTCTTGCCATCAAACAACGAAGTCCAGTTGCCGTCGTCCGCTGAGGCGTTCATGCCAATGGGAAGCAAGAAAACGACGCAAAGATTCAAAGCCGAGCGATAAGCGAGCATAATGGAGGTCCCTGGTGTTCAGTAGGTTTCGCACCGTTATAGTTTGCAATGTGCTCCCAAGAGCAAAAAACCATGATTAATGCCTGCCCTTCTGATTTATCAATCACGTACAGTTGCTCCCCGACGACCGTGGGCGTGCCACCAGGACCTTCCTTCGATTGCGACATCCGCTGTTCGACTGCATCACCGAGCGGAGTCGCCCAGATTTCTTTGCCACTGGTTTCAGACAAAGCCCATACGATTTCCTTTCCGTCACGATTGCTCATGCCATAAATCTTGCCGCCGACAATAGCTGGCGCGCTGTCTCCACCACCAAGCCCATCAGTTCTCCATGCCAGTGGCGGTCCGTGCTCAGGCCATTGTTGTAGCAGGCCCTTTTCCTTCGAGACTGAATTTCGATCTGGCCCCTGCCACTGCGGCCACTCATCCGCAAGCAATGGCGGACCGAACAATACGACCGCTAGCAAGCAGGCATAGATTTTATTCATCGTTTTCAAACCCAGAGTTGTGATTGACTTGGCATGTTACTGCGCACAAGTCTTTAACTTGTGACTTTTGTTCGAGGTTCCGCCGAAAGTAGAAACAATGCGGAAGAACTGCAGCAGGACTGGACAGGCCATCAAGGCATCGCTAAGTTAGTACGCATACGTACAACTGGGGAAGTCTAAAGAAAAACAAGCATTGCAATGGCAAAAGGGCACGAAATAGCGATGGCGCTGCGTCGTGCTTATCTCTCAATGCATCGCCAGGCGGACGCTTCACTATCGGCGTTCGATTTAACCGCGAATCAGTTCGTTCTGCTGGCATTGTTGGATGAGCGGGATGGCGTTCCGCAACGTGATCTGGTGGACCGTGCGTCCTCAGATCCAAATACGATTCGTCCCATGCTGAAATCATTGGAAGAGAAAGGACTTATCAAACGAGCACCCGATCCCAACGATGGCCGGGCTTGGCTCGTTGGGATTACGGGCAAGGGTAGACGGACGTTCAAGCGCGTTCGTAGCGAGACCGAAGGTTTTCGCGAACTTCTCTTGTCTGAACTGAGCGAACGTGAGAGTGATGCGCTGCTGCGCGCGCTCGACAAAGTCGCCTACGCGATGAGCGACAACATGGCAACATCTGTTGACTGACACATGAAAACTGAGAGCACGATGAGAGCTTTTACCTTGAGACTGTGCAGCAAGTGGATTTTCGCTGCATTGGTTGTTTTTGTGGTTGTGGATCTGCCTCATGCCAAGGCTCAGAATCGGCCTCGAGGCGGATTCGCCGGCCCAATCGAGCTTGGCCCTGACGATAAGCAAACTTATCCCGATCCAACGGATGACATCAGCGACCGTCGAGACGGCATCCCGCACGGCAAGCTTGAAATGATCGAGTACGATTCAAAGACCGTCGGAACGAATCGCAAGATGAATGTGTACATTCCTCCTGAATACTCGGCGGACAAGAAGTATCCCGTGCTTTACCTGTTGCATGGTATCGGCGGTGATGAAACAGAGTGGCAACGCTTCGCCACTCCCGATGTGTTGCTCGATAATCTGATTGCCGACGAAAAGACCGTACCAATGATCGTCGTGATGCCCAACGGTCGCGCACAGAAGAACGATCGGGCAGAAGGAAATGTGTTTGAATCCGCGCCTGCATTTGCCAAGTTCGAGCAAGATCTATTGCAAGACGTAATTCCCACGATCGAGTCACGCTATTCGGTCCAGGCTGATCGCGAACATCGCGCACTGGCGGGGCTTTCTATGGGTGGTGGCCAGTCGCTGAACTTCGGCCTGGCACACCTGGATACGTTCGCGTGGGTCGGCGCGTTCTCGGCGGCACCCAACACGAAGGCACCGGAGGAATTAATTCCCAACGCCGCTGAAGTAAAAAGCAAACTAAAATTGCTTTGGCTTTCGTGCGGCAAGCGAGATGGTCTGATTCGGATCAGCCAGCGAATGCAACGGTATCTCAAAGACCATGATGTTCCGCACGATTGGAACGTTGATGATCACGGCCACGATCCAACT
>JBFJVZ010000510.1:0-4397 GCA_041623895.1 Pirellulaceae bacterium
GTTTGCACCGCTTCCGCCGTCTTTTTTGCGGCCTGCGGGGGTTTTGCCAGCAGTTGCTCGACTTCCAGAATTTGACCCTGCAGGCGGGCCAAAGGTTCCGACACTATTTGCCGTAACGGGTCGCGGACCCCACCACCAATCCGCTCACGTCGATCCACCGAGTCGACTCGATTGTTGACCATCTCCTCCAGCAGGTCGTCAAGCGAGGTTGCAATCCCGCTCAACTCCTCGGATGTCTTGCGGGCTTGCAAGCCGCTTTGCTGGACCCGCAGGCGTCTGACTTGCTGTTGCCGCGTGCGTTCGGCAGCGTCCATCGTCTCGCCTGCGGAGTCCTGATCCTCGAAGCCGCGACGCCGCAGCAAATCCAAGGTGTCGCGTAGACTCCGCGTCTCGTCAATCGTTTGCTCCAATCTGGCTCGCAGCGCCAACTCGCGGCCTTCCAGCAAGGCCAGCAATTCTTCGGGAGTGACGACCTGCAAGCGAAAAACTTCGCTGCGCGTCAGGTGGGTCCGGCCCAAGTTGTATCGATCCGTCGCTTCGGCAAAGACATTGATGGCATCGCCGGGAGCGATGGCGGACAACTTTTCGTCAGCGACAAGATCCCTCAGATCCAACATCGTTTCGGCTTTGCCGTCACGGTCCGGCCGCGGCTGCACGCTGGCCACGGCCTGATCCTCCGACTCCGCCGATGGGACGACGGAAACACGAAGTTCAGCGATTCCATAATCATCAGCGACTTCTGCTTTGATCGGCAGTTTGGCGATTGGGGTAACCGCCGTACCAATCCCATCGAGTCTCAATTCCAAGTCTGGGGGTTGATCCAAGACCACGCCCAAAAAATAGCGATAGGGTGCCTGTGCGGAAATTCCCGTTTCATCTTTGGGCACCAGACGGATCGTGGACGCAGCAGCAAAGCGATCCAAGGTTAAGCGGACTTGCCGGCGATCGTCCGAATAATTGATGCTGGGGATCAATTCCCCGCTGTCGGTTTTCAACATCACGTCGGCATCCCCCAACGGCTCGCTGCTGGAGGCGACCATCGTCACATTGCTACCTTCGGCGATTCGCAGCCCGGCCTGATAATCGGTTTGCAAATCGAACCGGCTGCTGCCATCGCTGCGCAGATACTCGGGGTATTGAACCAGAATCTGCATTTGCGTGATCGCCGGCGGCTCCACCGCTTGAATGCGGAATCCGTCCAAACGATCGTCCAATCCGTGAACACTAAAGTCAAATGATTCACTCAGGCCGCTTAGTGGCGGCCCGTCCAAAATAACCGATTGATATCCGCCGGTTACGCGGCCAACGCGACGCATGTTTGATTGACCGCGAATACCGCCATCGGTGCGATAGTAAACGGTACAGACGACAGGCAGTTCTGCCTTTTCCGCCTCGGCGCGGATCCGCAAGGTGGCGTTGCTGCCACGCGGCAGTCTCAGTGATCGATCCTCGAAAGCCAACAATTCCGGCTCAGTGGTCTGCTCTTCCGAGGCCGTGACTACCGGCAACTCGACACCAACCATCCGCAAATCCGCCCGCCGCGGCCAAGGCTCGTCCGATAGCAGAGTTAACCGCGATGTGGCGCGGCCAAAGGCCTGCGGACTGACCACCGCAAATCCGATGGTTAGCAATGCCAAGGGCGTAACAATCAAAGCCTTGCGCAGCAACGGCTGCCATCGAAAGACGCGGTTGGGATCGACTTGATCTACCGCCGCAGCCGCTTCGATATGAACTCTTCGCAGCAGCGCCCGCGAATGAGTGTCGCCGCTGCGACCGGGCTCGTTTAATTGAACTGCCGTGACCAGGCGACCGCCTAAACCGGGATGATGCCGTTCGATCAACAGCGCTAAACTGTCATCCGGCAACGCCCGCCCCAAGCGGCCAATCAGCATCCTGGCCACGATCGCTACGATCAAGAGGGCGACGAAAATCAATAAGATGCTTCGTGCCAATCTGGGCATTTCCGTACCGCCCAATGTCACTGGCACGTAATCGAGCGCCAAGCCAATCCAGAATCCAACCAGGACAACGACGCCGATCGCCAGCAAAGAATCCCAGACAACGTAACGGCGGACGCGGTGGCGCAGGGAACCGAGCAGCGTCGAAAGTTGCGGATCGAGATAGGTTGTTGCGGACATGAACTCTCTTAAGCCAGCCGTTGCAAGCGTCGGGTCACCCATTCCATGGTCAACGCCGTAGCAATCAACCACATCAGAATAACATTACGTCGCTCGTTGAAGTCTTGATCGGGCGTCCCCGGCAGGATCGTCGTTTGCGGCTGGGGACGAAGCATCCCCAGTAGTTGTGCGCTGATGCTGGCGGTCGTCGTGTCTTGTTCGACCGGCAAGAACTGGCCGCCCGTCATGGCGGCAAACTGTTCCAATTCGGCATCGTTTCGCCGCGGTCGCTCCAGCTCCACCAGCGGCAACCCGACTTGAACGGTCTGCCGCAGCACTTGCTCGTCCAACGCGTCTCCCAAGGTGACCCGTAATTCATAACTTCCCGCCTCGCGGACAATGAATCGGCCCCCATAGGTTCCCGCGCGGGGCTCGCCTTTTAGCGGCAGCAAGCGAATCTCATCGATCCGCCCCATCGGCGCCAATAATTTTGCCGGAACTTCGGGCACATCCAGCGGCTCAAACTGCTCGTCAGTCAACACCGCGCGGACCGTAATTGTGTCACCCACCATCGCTCGCCTGGAATCGACCAACACCACTCCGCGATTACTGTCTCGCAACAATCGGCCTTCGCTGACCCAGCGAATCAATTTGGTGTAATAACTGTCAAAGTAGGCGTCGCTTTCGCCACGCAGTCGCCACATTTCGCCGCTGGCTTGGAAATAAACGCGTCCCGCACCGTAAAACTGTGATGCCAGATAAACCGGCAAGCTGTCCCCGATCTCGGTCGTGGGGTCGGAAAAGTAGCCGTAAACCTTGGCGGCTGGCTTGGGACTTTTGATTCCCACGTAGTCGAACACGCCGCCAAAAGATTCCCAAACTTCAAAACTAGTTTGCGGGTCATCGGTCAGCCAAAGAAATTCCGCGCGGCGCGACTCTGCTGTGAAGTCGATCGGCCATGGATTATCGCCGCCCTGTCGGCCGCCAGCCAAAAGCGGACCGCGGGTGGGAAAATTGACGGGATAAAAACCACTGATGCGGCCGACCCTGGGATCGGTGCGGATCCGCGTCCAACGCGGGTGATACACCGGTCCCGCCACAATCACCATGCCACCGGCTTGCTGTGCCAACCAGCGGTCCAGCATATCCAGGGCATCCGCACTGAATGCCGTCCAATCGGGATCAAACAAGACGATCGCATCGTACTCAAATAATTTTTCCGCGGCAGACGGAAATCCTTCCAAAACCCGATTGGCGTCCTGGCTGATTCCCTTTTGTCCGGACTGAAGCCAGACGTCCAACTCGATCGACTGATCGCGATGAAGCAAGTTTCTGACGAAGCGGTATTCGCGCGTCGGACCGCCGGCGACGGCCATCACGCGAAGCTTGCGTGCGACAACTTCGTAGCGGGCATCGCGTAAATCGTCCTGCCGGTTTTGGTCCTCCGGCGGCGCAATCACGCGAATCGCCAGGCGACGCCGGCCAACCGATTCTGGCTCCAACTCGAAGCGAACTCCGGTCAACTTGCCGTCGCTGGCAACTTGGACTTTCTTTGAATCGATCACGTCGCCACTGAATCTTGGCGGGCCCGCGGTTTCACCATTGCCGGCATCGTCAGGGGCTTTGCTGGTGTTCGCATCGGCGTCCAAAGCATCCAGCAACTGCACCTCGACTTCGATCGCGCTGGGGCCGCTCGCTTGCAGCACACCCGTGACTGAAAAATTGTCGCCCGGATAGACGCGTCGGGGTGCGTCCAAGTCGACGACGCGGATGTTGACGGGCGCATCACTGCTGCCCAGCCCAACGGGAAAGACAGCGACCTCACTGCGCCGCGCCGAAGTCATCGCCACCGTTGAATCGCTGCCACCGTTACTCTGTCCATCGCTCAACAAAACAATTCCGGCCAACGTCGCGGGATCGTGATCAGCCAGCACACTACGAATCGCGTCTCCAATCCGACTCTGCGATCCCGAAGCGGCAATGGCGTCTTCCCAATTGGTCACCCGAATCGGTTCCGAAGTCGTCTCCGGCGGCTCCTGCTCCGCTTCATCAACCACTTCGGCGGTGGTCGGCTGGAGTCCCAAAATCTCGGCCAGCGAGCTTTCCACGTGCAAGCAGTAGACGCTGCCCAGCGAGATGATTCCAAATACCAGCAAGACAGCCGTGGGAGCCAGCAGCCAGCCGACCGCCTCGCTCCGTCCGGCGGCTCCGACCAGCAAGGATGCCAATGATAAAAGTCCGCCGATCGCAATAGCCACCGCACCAATCAAGGCAAACAGA
>JBFJVZ010000511.1:0-4379 GCA_041623895.1 Pirellulaceae bacterium
GGGTTACACCAACTTCGCTGTCGCTCGTTGGCTCACCCCAGGCTTTACGCTTTCGCTGCTCCGCAGCTTATTGGATGCGAACCTGTTCTTTGGGGCGGTCCAGATTTACGCTTCCACCGCTATCTTATTCCATGATTATTGAGCAGCAGCTACTAAGCCGGACACTCTCCCTGTTCCGGCACCGCCATCGCCAGGACAAGTCCCGGCCTACGTCGTGACTTGGGGGGCATGAAAAACAAAAACGCTCTAGATTCCAACCGTCTTGGATTGCTAATCAAGATCATTCCTTGTTCACAGGACCGCGCACTTTCAAAGGTCTCCGTTGCCAAGCCGACGATCACTCATTCCCCGTTTGCTGGCCCTACTGGCGCTGACAGCGGTCGCGACCTGTGGCTGCGTTCGCCGCCGCATGTCGGTCCGCACCAACCCGCCGGGGGCTACGGTTTCGGTCGATAACCAGGTGATTGGCACGACGCCAGCCGCCAGCAGTTTCACGTATTACGGAACTCGCGAATTTCGCATTGAAAAAGATGGCTTTCGCACGGAAACGATTCGTCGAAAATTCAAACCGCCGTGGTATCAGATACCGGGCCTGGATTTCATTTCGGAGACACTTTGGCCGGGCGAGCTTCGCGACGAACGAATCATTGATGTCACCTTGGTGCCAAGAGAACTGGAGCCAACGGACGAGGTCGTCGGCCGCGGGGATGCACTCCGCAGTCAGTCTCGGACCGGTGTGATCACGGCGCCCCGATAGTCTTGCCGTAAACTTGGCTTTCGCCGTGCCCGCTATGCATTTCTGCTACGGCGGTAGGCCGCACCCAGGTCGTGCTACGGCAAGCTGCCGCCCCGCCGTACAATTGGACTTGTTCCAATCCGATCATTCACACTCGCCGCCATAGAATCATGACACTGTACCGGACTAGCGTCGTGATCGCGCCGGTCGTGATTGTCATCTTGTTGGCGTCAACTCTTGCTGGAATCGATCGGTTGGCGTTTCGCGACGTCAGTCATTTTTACCTCCCGCTGTATGATTACGTCGCGGCGCGAACGAGTCAGAGCTGGCTTCCGCTATGGAATCCGTTGGATCAAACCGGGATGCCGCTGATCGGTGAGACCACGACCGCCGTTCTCTATCCAATCCGATATCTGGTTTTTGCCTTACCGTTGCCCAGTGAAGTAGCACTCGGCTGGTACGTCGCGCTGCACTTGATACTTGCTTCTTTCACATCGCGTTGGGCCGCCTTACGATCCGGAGCCAGTCCCATGGCGGCGACGCTGGCCGGCGTGATCTACCCACTATCGGGTGGCGTTTTTTTTCTCCACACCAACCCGCCGTATTTAGTCGGTGCATCGTGGCTGCCGCTGGTTGTGGCCGCGCTGGTCAGCCGTGAAAGCATGTCGGCGCGGAACCGTTGTCTGGTTGCTGCGCCGGCGATGGCGATGATGATTTTGGGCGGCGATCCGCAATCAGCATTGCACGCCATGTTGATCGCCACCGCTGTCTACGCTGCGCGTCTTCGTCACCCGGACACCAGCGGGACCCGGCGGATGATCGCGATTTCCTTGATCGCGGCCCCATTTGTGGCTGCCTTGTTGACGGCACCCCAGTTGGCAGCCTCATTGTCGTGGAGCAGTCAAAGTGCGCGGGTAATTTCCCAGGACACACAGCCGTGGCATGAACCACCGGCGCTGGGGACGCAGCGGCGCGACGTTTTCCAGTTTTCTCTCCCCCCCTGGCATGCGGCAAGTTTGCTAACGCCGAATGCCTGGGGCCGCCTGTTCCCGGAATACCAGCGAATCAGTGTGATGATGCCAGGGGATGGCCGCATCTGGACGCCCAGCATTTACCTTGGCTTGCTGGCGGCGCTGGCAATCACGGGGCGCATGCTGCGGCGAGAACTTGACGTCTGGGTATCGATCGCGATTGCCTCATTTCTTTTGTCTTTGGGGCATTTCGGCGTTGTCTGGCTGTTACAGCAAATGCCCGCATTTCTGCCGAACGTCGACAGCGCCATCGGTGGGCCCTACTGGTTCCTGTACCGCTTTTTGCCGGGCTACGATTCATTTCGATACCCCGTTAAGTGGCTGCCGTTCTTTGCGCTGGCGATCAGCGTGACAACTTCGCTGTGGATCGATTCGGCGAAGTGGCCAACCATCAAAACAACCTGTGTGATCGTGGCAGTGCTGCTGATTGCTTGTCTCGCGGCGGGAACAATCCTGTGCTCTCTGGCGAAGCAGCCAACCTCATACAATGATGTTTTTTGGGGGCCCCTTGATCTAAAGGGTGGCTTGAAAAACCTCTGGTGGTCAGCCGGTCATTCGTTGATTGCGCTGATTGTGGTGGGGCTCACACTGCGCGCGCTGTGCCGCCAACGACGCCCGCCGATATTCGTTCTGTTGATCATCATTACCGGGATCGATTTGGGATTCAGCGATCATCAATGGATCGCCCGTGTGTCACGATCCGACGAACGAACTTTGCTATCGCATTATCGGCAAGAACCACTGCGGACAACGTCCACTTGGCTGCGCGTCCGGCGGCATACGGGATGGCCTTCAGCATGGCGGCAGACAAGTAATCGCAGTCGATTGCTGGAAGTCGCAGCAAGCGAGCGACTGGCCTGGTTCGGGCGTTGGCACCTGGCGGATCGGCAAGCGGTTTTGAACAACATGACGTCAATCCAAGGCCAGCAAATTGCGCTGTTTTGGCAAGCGTGCGAGCGAGTCACGGCAGATCAATCTGATGATCAGTCGACCAGATACTGGCAATCGGTTCGTCGTTGGCTATCGATCAATTCGGTCGTGATCGCGCGCAGTAGTGCCAAGCAGGCCATGGATGCCAGCTTAGTGGATGTGACGCGGCGGACTGAGAACGACGATGCCCCTCGCTTTCGATTTCATTCAAAGTGGTTGCTAAACGACAACCTGGATCTGGATGCTTTCGCGGAATTCCTGCAAGCCATGGATCAAGCCGGCGGAAATCCCGATCCGATCATTCACTCCAGGGATCAAGCATTGGTCCAAGAATCATTGCAGACCAAGGCAGAGTACCGGATCACGCCGATCAGCGACGACGAAGTGAACATCGAAACCGACGGCGGCGGAGTCCTTTCCCGCCCGGTACTGCAGGATGGTCATTGGAGGGCTGAGATACGACCCGCGGATTCGCAGCAATGGGAAGCGGCTCGAGTGCATCGAATCAGCTTCTTAAAACAAGGCATCATGCTCAGTCCCGGGAACTGGCACGTGCGGTTTGTGTATCGACCATGGTGGCTTCCTGCGTCGCTGATGATCGCAATCGTTTCCTGGCTATCGTTTGGCTGGGTTGCGATTCGCTGCTTGAGAATCATGTAGACACAATGCCGTAGCGGAATTCGGGAGCATTCCGATCCACGCTCAGCGCAAGTCTTCCGACTTCCGCTAGCCTCTTTCTGTTTTGTCAGCGGAGATTTTGCGACGGCGGCGATATCCGATGGTCAGCGCGACCGCAGTCAGGCAAGCCAACACGGCTGTTGATGATGGTTCCGGAATCGCGGTGGCCGCAACCTGGAACTCAAGGTTGTACTGGCTGTTTTGCGGGTCCGTTTGTTGCGCAAACACCGTGTAAGAACCGGGACCCAAAGGGCCGGTGAAACCCGTACCGATGAACAGATTGTTGTTGCCGATCAGAGGCAGCATGTTCACGCCAATCTCATTACCGAGCAGAAAGCCGCCCAAAAACTCGTTGCCAATCGCGTTGCCCGTCAGCATGTCAAACTCATCGACCGGAAAGACTACGTCATCGTGAATGCCAAAGAAGAAGCGGTTGTTGATAATCGGATTGTTGTTCTCGTCGGTGTACGAAGCCAGCGTGATCGCAATCAATTCGGTACTCGCGCCGATTTCAAAGGTGAACACATCATTGGGGCCGGTGCCGTCCTGGAGTCCGGCATCGACCACGTTTGTCCCGACCTCGAAGATGCCAAGCGCTGTGGGGTTGAAAGAGGACCCGCTAAGCGGCCCCTGGACGTCTTCCAGGTAAGTAACCGGCGCGCCGGCTGCCGTACCGAAAAGCAGCCCGAAAAATACAATTGCGAGAGCGGAATTGGGGACCGGCATGAGTGCACGTTGCGAAGCAGGATTGTCAAGGAGAACCTAAATCGTAACTGCCCGCCGCGACATATTCGATCCCCAAAGTGAAGGGACTTTTCACAAACGTGAGCCGATGGCCGTCCGGCTTAGAAAGCAATTGAAGGCAGGCTTTCTTGATGACTCACGGTGGTTGTAGGCATCGACGATTTCGTTTGTCACAACAATGCGACAACTGCGTAGCAGTGGCAGCGTAGAGCCTGGGGTCAGGATTGCTCGTCTAAGCGAGCATTCCGCAGCCCCAGAAA
>JBFJVZ010000512.1:0-4342 GCA_041623895.1 Pirellulaceae bacterium
CCATCGAGGAAGCCGGCGAGATTGAAGTCCCCGAGCGGGCTCTCTACATTCGTTCGTTGATCGGCGAACTGGAACGTATCCATTCACACTTGCTGTGGCTCGGTCTGGCCGGGCACTTTCTCGGATTCAACACCGTCTGGATGTGGGCGTGGCGGTATCGGGAAGAAGTGCTGAATATCTGCGAGCGGGTCACTGGCAACCGAAATCACTACGGGATGTTGAAACCGGGTGGAGTTCGCCGCGACGTCGGCATCTCGGAGATTCCGGGCATCCGGGAAATGCTCGATGCGCTCGACAGACCGCTGAACCTTTTTCGCAGCACGGTCGCGGACGATCCGCTCATTCAAGCGCGCACCAAGGGGATCGGAATCTTGACTCCAGATCAGATCCGTAAGTTCGGCGCGCTCGGGCCAACGGCGCGAGCATCCGGAGTTGACATCGATGTGCGCAGGGACCACCCGCACGCTGCCTACGACCGCGTCGAGTGGGACGTGATTCTGGAGTCGGCTGGCGACATATTCGACAAGATCATGGTCCGCATCCGTGAGATGTTCGAGTCGATCCGCATTATCGGCCAATGTTTGTCGCACTTGGAAACCGTCTCGGGACCGATCGATGCCAATCCAAAAGAAGTCAAGCCGGGCGAAGGGATCGGGCAGTACGAGGCGCCGCGCGGCGAGGTATTCCACTACATCCGTAGCGATGGCAGCAACCGGCCGGTCCGGCACAAGATCCGCGCGCCCAGCTACATGAACGTGCCGACTAACCAGGAGGCAGTGATTGGCGAAACCATTGCTGACGCTACGATTATTCTGGCCGCCGTTGATCCCTGTTACTGCTGCACCGAACGGATGGCGGCCGTGGTCGATCCGCAAACCGACGAAGTTGTCGTCGCCGGCAAAGAGCTGATGAGGCTAGCCCATGAGAAGACCGAGTGGCTCAAAGCCGACTTGGGGCACAAGGGCCCCGATTTGAAATGGAAATCATGAGTTGATGTTCGAGCCGCTACTACGACCGGTCGTCATTCCACTCCTGGCGGGACTTGTTTGCCTGTTGCTGCCGAATCGATGGGGACGGGTGCGGGCTTGGATTACAGTCGCGGCCTCGGCAGCGACAGTACTTGTGGTCTGGCCTCTGTTGGCCGGCGGCAGTCAAAACCGGGTGCTGGAAGGCTGGCTCTTGCTTCGTGTTGACGCGCTCAGCGCTTTCGTCCTCCTCGCCGCTGCCGTCTTTGCATTGCTGATCGCCGTTTACTCGGTGGACTACATGAAAGGCAAACAGGGTCAGCGGCTCTACGATGCCTGTCTTCTCGGTTCGCTTGCTTTGTCCGCAGGTGCGATTCTGGCCAACGATCTCGTTTTGCTGGTCATCTGCTGGGGGCTGTTGGCCGCGGCCTTGTATCTAATGATAGGCGTGGCGGGATCGGATTCGGCCGAAGCCGCGAAAAAGACTTTTATCATCGTCGGTGGAAGCGACTCCCTGCTCCTGCTCGCTGCCGCGCTGCTGTATGTGCATCACGGTTCAACGCGCATGGACGCGGGCCCGGTGAGTCTCGACTCAGCGGCCGCTTTCATCGCTTTTCTCTGTTTCCTAGCCGCCGCTTTTGCAAAGGCCGGTGCCGTCCCCTTGCACAGCTGGCTTCCCGACTGTGGTGAAAAAGCTCACGCTCCGGTGACGGCTTACTTGCCCGCCTCGCTCGACAAACTGTTGGGCATCTACCTTTTGGTACGCGTGGTCACCGAGCTCTTCGAAATGACCGACGGCATGAATGGCTTGCTGATGTTTCTTGGTGCGATCACGATCATCGGAGCGGTGTTGATGGCACTCGTGCAACACGACTTGAAGCGTTTACTGGCATTTCATGCTGTCAGCCAAGTCGGCTACATGCTGATGGGAATCGGTACGGGAACGGTTCTAGGATTGGCCGGTGGCCTGTTTCATATGCTGAATCACGCCATTTACAAATCGTGTCTTTTTTTGGTTGCGGGCGTGGTCGAACACAAGACGGGCACTGTCGATCTTGATCGTCTCGGAGGACTGGCGACACGATTGCCGCTGACCTTTGCAGTCTGTTTGGTTGCAGCTCTTTCGATATCCGGAATCCCTCCGTTGAATGGATTTGCTTCCAAGTGGATGGTCTACCAAGCCGTGATCGAATCAGGCCAGCTCAGCGGAAACATGCTGTGGGTCGTATGGCTAACGACTGCTGTGGCCGGTTCGGCGCTAACGCTCGCGAGCTTTGCAAAAGTGCTGCACAGCGTTTTCTTGTGCAAGCCGTCACCGCAAGTCCGTCAGACAAAGATTCAACGTGCCACGTGGCCGACGTCCCTGCCGATGATGCTATTGGCATTCTTGTGTGTGATCTTCGGCGTTTTTGCTCAAGCGATTCCCTTGCGGTATCTGATCGAGCCAGCGGTTGGCCCACCGCTGGACTTCACAGGTACCTGGTTGGCAGGTCAAGCAACAGGCCTGCTGTTCATCGCTTTTACACTCGGCTGGATTGCCTACGCACTGGCGCTTCGCGGCGGAAAACTACGTAAAGTTCCCACCTACATTGGGGGCGAACGGATGGACGAAACGCGTATTCCAGGTGTGCCTGCCGGCGCCCAGCGGCACGTGGAAGTAACGGGTGTTGATTTCTATGACACAATCGAACAGCTTCCCCTACTAGAAAGATTTTATAAAACAGCGCAAACGAAGAGTTTTGATATCTATGAGACTGCCGGAACCGTCTCGGACTGGCTGAGCACTTCGCTGCGCAATGCGCACACCGGGTCGCTCCCCTTGTATCTCACTTGGTTTGTGCTTGGCCTGCTGGGGATCCTTTTCGTGATGATGGAAGGAACTCCCTAGCATGACGGAAATCATCATTATCGTCTTGATTTTACTGATGATCGTGGGAGCGCTCGTAGCGATCGAGACCCCGAATCTGCTGCATTCGGTGATCAGTGTCGGCGCTGTCGGTTTTCTGCTCTCCATTGTCTTCCTCTTTCTCTCCGCGCCCGATCTGGCCATCACTCAAATTGCGGTGGAAGTTGTCGCGCTCGTGCTGTTGCTCCGCGCCACAATCCGCTGCGAACGTGACGACCCGTCACCGGGTCACTGGCTATCGGCGGGCAGGTTGGCTGCGATGGTCATGGTGATCATGCTGGTGATCTTCAGCGCACGGATGTTCGCCGAGTTTCCGGAATTCGGGCGACCCGTGATCGATCGCTTTGCGGACGCCCCATCGAACACTTACCTGCGCGACGGATTGGAGGAAACCGGTGCCGCCAACATTGTCACTGCGGTGCTGCTTGATTTCCGAGCGTACGACACCTTGGGCGAGGCGACCGTTTTGTTTTGCGCAGTCATAGGCGCAATCAGCGTGCTTCGCCCCAAGGCGAAAAAACGTTTGCACGAAGTAGACGCGGAGGTTGAACTATGAATGACCCGCGCGAACGTACAGGCATGAGCATGATCGTGAAAACGGCGTGCGGCTGGCTGAAAGGATTCATTCTGCTTTACGGAATCCATGTCATTCTGTACGGGCACCTTACGCCGGGCGGAGGGTTTGCCGGGGGTGTGATCGCTGCCGCCGCGTTTGTGTTGATCATGCTGGCCGAGGGAGAGCAGTCAGCGCTGCAGTCTTTTTCTCGAAAGGCCGCTTCGACCTGGGATTGTTTAGGCGTATTGATCTTTTTGCTGGTGGCCGTGTTGGGTCTGTTTGTCGTGGGTACGTTTTTTGTCAATTTCTTGACGACGCCCGAGTCCGCTCGGCTGACGCTGTTTAGCGGCGGCATCATTCCGCCCAGCAACATCGGGATCGGCTTAAAAGTCTGTGCCTCGGTGTACCTGGTGCTCTTGGTGTTGACAACGCAGCGTCCGGGTTCGAGCCCGAGCACACCGGAGGATGCATCGTGATCTACCTATTGTCGTTCGTGTTGATCCTGATTGGTTTGTACGGTGTTCTGACACGGCACAACATCATCAAGATCGTGATCAGTTTGTTGGTCATGGAATATGGGATCCATCTGTTTCTGGTCGTGCAGGGATATCGTACAGGAGGCGTGCCTCCGATCGTCGACTCCGGCATAGAAAAGGAGTTGTGGCTGCAACAGACGGTCGATCCGTTGCCGCAGGCGCTGGTGCTGACGTCCATCGTGATCGGCCTGGGCGTGTTGGCATTGATGGTCGCGCTCTCGATCAGGCTGCATCAGCGGTGCGGAACCTTCGATATTAGGAAGATCAAAAAACTAAGAGGATGAACAACTTGATTCCATTGTTAGTGGCGATTCCCTTGGCTGTGGGCTTTCTCATTCCACTGGCCATCCGTCTCCACCCGCGGCTAGCCGAGGTGGTC
>JBFJVZ010000513.1:0-4339 GCA_041623895.1 Pirellulaceae bacterium
GCCGAGGTTCGCGGAGAAAAAGAATCATTGCGGAACATCAACATCGGCCGCTTTCTCTGCGTCACTCCGTGTCCTCTGCGGTAAAAATCTTAGCATCACTATCGAGGACGCGGAGTTCCGCCGAGGAAGGGCATGCGATTGAAAGACGGGATGAAGGGAATGGTAAATAGTTTTTAAGGGACTACCGCAGAGGACGCCGAGGTTCGCGGAGCGAACGACGACTATCCCCCGTTCGGACGCGGAGCGTCCGACGACTTAGTAAATTCACACTCTCGGGAGTGTGCCTGCTGCCTGACGTTCATCTACAATGACTGGACAACAAAGTGGAAATGTTTGTCCCATGAGCCATTATCTTTTTCGTTTCGCTGTCGTCGTGGCGTGCCTGCTGACACCTGCTTGCTCGCGCAGTTATCGCGAAGACCTTGATTACTCTTACAACGTCGCTCAAACGTGGCCGGTCGACGGACTGGCCGGCGGGCAAATCGTTCAATTCGAGTCGGTGTTTTGGGAACCGGACGATACGGTTTCCTTAAGGGAGTTGATTACCGATCAATGCGCCGCGGGCCGCGATGTTTTGGAGATCGGTACGGGGACGGGTATTCTCAGCATCCTGTGTTTGCAAAACGGCGCGAAGAAAGTGGTTGCCACCGATATTAATCCGGCAGCAGTTGCCAATGCGCGTTACAACGCCGCGATGTTGACAACGGACATGGACCTGGACGTACGCCAGGTCAGCAAGGATTCACCGGCAGCATTCGCAGTCATTAACAGCAGTGAACGCTTTGACTTGATTATCTCCAATCCCCCGTGGGAGCACGGCAAGGTAGTCGAAGCGGCCGATCATGCGTACTACGATCCCGACTTTGCGTTGATGGATTCTTTGCTGGATGGATTGCCTCAGCACCTTAACCCAGGTGGTCGTTGTCTCTTGGCGTATGGTCACGTGCCCGCCATCCGGAGGTTGCAAACCGCAGCACAGCTGCGGGGATACGCCCTGAAAATCCTTGACGATCGCTCACTCGATGATCTGGAGGAAAATTTCTTGCCCGGGATGCTGATCGAGATCCGCCTGTCGAATTCCGGGAAGCCCGGCCGCTAGCTTGATCGGGTCCAAGGCGAAAAAGCCTGTGATCAATGCAAGCGGCGGACCAAACGACCGCCCGAGTCAACAAGGGTTCGCCAGTCGCCTTAAATCTGATCCGATGGCTTGTTTCGTCAAGTTGGTTGCGCCAGCAGTGGCGGATTCATTTGCTTAATGATTCCAAATCCCTTCCCTAAGACGTCAGAGCGTCGCTGTCAAGCGACAAAGATTGTTGGAAAAAAGTGGCTTGTATTTGCCTTGCGAACGCCCGCGCAGCGTCAGTAACATGGAAGGATCTCACGACGTTCATTTTTTCATTCTTTGATTGATCGCGCTTAGTGGCCGATCGCGTCGTCGGGATCTTCACGCAGCAGGATTGGGTGGCCAATGATTCATTACACCTGTGATCGATGCAAGCGTCAGATCAACACAACTCAGCAAACGCGGTATGTTGTGCAGATCGACATTCAGGTTGCACAAGATGGAGCAAACGGTGGATGCGAAGATGAGATCGATCATCTCTCAGAATTGCATCAGATTCTTGAAGGTATCAGTGAAGACGAACTCGACTACATTGCACCCGAGACTAGCCATCAAGGACAGTATGACTTATGTCCCGAGTGCCACGAGCAATTCATCAAGAATCCGCTGGGACGAGATGCGCTTTTGGCAATCGGATTCAGCAACAACTGATTTCATAGCGGAACTCGGATTCCATTCCGGTTCATAAAAGCGGCAAGGCACTGGCAAGGTCGCCATCATTTGTACGCG
This sequence comes from Pirellulaceae bacterium, assembly GCA_041623895.1. Lineage (GTDB taxonomy): Bacteria > Planctomycetota > Planctomycetia > Pirellulales > Pirellulaceae > JBFJVZ01. Next base: position 1,853 of record JBFJVZ010000513.1, read on the forward strand.
GCAACTCGGTCAGATTGTTTCGTCCTTGGTCGCTGCGCTAAGCCAACGAATTGGTCGCGGACGTCGCAATAATCCAAAGCGGCAACACGAACCTCCACCGGCAACCGCTGAATTTCCTTGTCCAGATAAGGGTCCGCGTCACCGGAGAGCAGTCGCCAAATCCACTGACCATTATCTTGCGGGGCATCAAGATCCAGCGTGATCGCGATTCGCCGCAGAATTCCAGACAGTGATGTCGATCGATTGTTGCTTAACTTTTCGTCTGCTATTTGGCGAAGCGCTTGCTCGGCATCCGCCAACTGCCGCGAAACCAAGGCCGCTTCCGCATCGCCTTCGCGATAGGCGGCGACCACAAAGTTGGACTGCCCCATCGTTTTGATTTGTTTATCAAAGCCCGCCAGCGCCTGATGCTGCGACTGGGCAAGCACGGAAACGTCAATCAAACTTCCCCTCCAGTCAGCGGAGACGCGAAAGGTCAACGTGAATGTCTTGTCGCCTTCCAAGATTTGACGATGCGAGCGGCGGAGCTTGAAGTACACGCCGCGGCCGCGGTTGATCGTGCCGGAGGCAGTCACCGTTTTCCGCGGCGGGGCGAGCGCGTACTGTCGCGAATCGATTTTTTTATTCCCCCTGTCGGCGCCGATGTTGGTACTGACGACGTGCCCGTAGTTGCCGTCCAGCGACAGGCCCATTGCGGCAGATGATTCATCCGTCATTTTGACTTCGATGGGACCTTCAATGTTGCTTTCGGCATTGGTCTTCGGGCTGTAGTCGACGATGGCCAATTCACCGCCACGCGGCTGACAAACCACCAGCCACTGATCAATCTGTGGCGAGTCGGGAGCGACGATCAGCGACGAGATACGGATCTGGCACTGAACGATGTTGTCATGATCTCGGCAATCGCCGGCTGGTTTGGCCGCGATCGTGGGAGCCAGATCGAAGCGAATCACGGCACCGGTCGCTAGCGCGGGCGAAGCGGTCAAGGCCAGCAGAAACAAGGTCGAGAATCTCGCGGGCGTTATTCCAAACATCGGTTGGCATCCTTTCTGAAGCGAGAGAGCTGGGAACCGCGTCAGCATCGAGCCGGGCGGTAGCACAAAACGCTGTCCACCGGATCCTCCGGAGTTTGATGTGGCCATCAGCATCAGCATGACCGACCAAACGCCACTTCCATCCCAGGAAGGGGCCAACAGGGAAAGAGATTCCCTTGGCACAGCAAGATTAGCCGCGCGTTACCGCAGAACAAGCGATCACGAAAATGTTTTTCCCAATTTCGGCGTTGCCAGATGCGACGCTGAGCGTGTGAAACTAAATCGTGAGCCGGCAACGGCACGTTTTATAGTCGCGGTTTTTTAGTACCGGAGGCACGGTTGGTTGTAGCCTGAGGCACGCCAGGCTACGGCATGTCGCCGCGCCGCGGCTATGAAATGCGCATCAGACAGCTTCGTGAAACAGACCGCTAGCTGTGCATTCGCGGCAAGTTGCTGCCAGCAGTGATGATCTGACTTTCGTCGCAGGACAGTTGGTTCAGCCGCTGTCGGACTTCCTCGCGATCGGCGAATTCTTCAGCCAGTCGCACATAGGTTGTGTGATGTCTGGCCTCGCTTTCAAACAAGCTGCGATAGAACGCTGACAATTCCGGGTCGCGCTGTTGGATATGTGCGGCTAACAAGCTGAACCGTTCACAACTTCGGGCCTCGATTAGCGAAGCAATCAACAGCCGATCAACTGCTCGCGCCGGTTCGGCGTGCCGGACGAGGGCGTTCAGACGCCGTCCGTAATCGCCGCTGGCAAGCCGCCGAAATCCAATGCCACGGGCGTCAAGTATCCCCAGTACCTGATGAAAATGTTCGAGCTCTTCTTCAATGATCCGTGTCATCTCACGGCACAGTTGGCGATTCTCGGTGTAGGCGTTCATCAGGTTCATCGCCGTGGATGCCGCCTTGCGCTCACAGTGCGCGTGGTCAATCAACACCTCCGGCAGATTGTTGTCGACTTGGCTCAGCCAACGACGCGTCGATTCGGATTGTAGGTGCAGCATTCAAGTTCACTCGGCAAACAATGCTTCGGCGAACGAACCCGCATCGAACTCGGCGATGTCGTCGATGCCCTCCCCGAGCCCGACAAACTTGACCGGCAATTGGAATTGCTGGCGAATCGGCAAGATCACGCCGCCCTTGGCAGAGCCGTCAAGTTTCGCCAACACGATCCCCGTGCAACCCGCTGCTTCACTGAAGCCCTTGGCCTGGCTGATGGCGTTTTGGCCGGCGGTGGCATCGAGAACCAGCAGGACTTCGTGAGGTGCATCCTCAATCTTCTTTGCCACGACCCGGCGAATCTTGTCCAGTTGTTGCATCAGGTTGGATTGGGTTTGCAGCCGACCGGCTGTGTCGATGATGGCAACGTCCGCACCAAGCTCCAGCGCCTTGTCGACGGTTTGAAAAGCAACACTGGCGGGGTCGGCTTCGCTCTTGCCCGTAACGA
>JBFJVZ010000514.1:0-4312 GCA_041623895.1 Pirellulaceae bacterium
GGTTGCATCGACCGCTATCTCGAATCTTTCGCCTGAACTCGCGTCGGTGTCACGAACTCTAGGAGACCGACGCGCCGAAACTGGCTTCGCCAGCCTGCTCCGGCTTCATCGACCGGAGCATCGAAACGGGGTGCTGGCTTGTGCCAAATATCCTTCGTTTGCTGCCGCATCTCCTTGCTGCCAGCTCCGTTGCGCCAATTCGCGCGACCGCAGTCCTGAATTGCCATCCCGGAAATCAAAATGCCATCAAACGTTTTCAATGTTCAATGTGACGAAAATGGCACATCGATTGGGTTGGAAATCCCAAACTTGAATTGAAACTAGCGGTAGGCGAGAATGCGTTGGAAAAGGTCGAACCTTTTCTGGCAGAATCCGTAAGGTGGTCATGCAGCGTTTTTTTCTGTTTCGACGTTTACTGAGATTCCGCATCCGACAGCTACTGTTGGGGATGCTCGTGCTGTCCGTTGTCTTCGCCTATGTAAACGAAGCATCTCGCGCGGCGGTTCGTGAGCAGCGTGCGCTGTCGCAGCTACCCGGAGTCCACGTTTCCCGCGAAGTTGCGATGCCAGCCGTGTCGCCACCTCCCGCGGCTGCCAGCGTTTGGCTCAACAACGCGAATCTCAACAATGTTTTTTCGGCTGCCCAAATGCAGGCGGGAAGCGGCGGCAATGCAGCAGCTGCGCCCGTCCTGCCTGTCTTTCTCTGAGCGACCTCTCGTGCCGGCCGTGCGTCGGTGCAGTACAACGGTCCGTATGGCTTGCAATCGTTGCTCGATCGATTGGACATCAAGCTCTTTGATCGCGTCGTTCATCTAGAGCTGAACGGGCTCACCTTTACGGATGCAACCGTGGATCATGTTTGCCAGCTCCAGCGCCTGACGTCGCTCTCCTTGTCCAACACTGGAATCACAGAAGATGGCCTGCAGCGTATTCGACAGGCCTTTCCCAATTGTCGGCTCCGATTTCAAAGCGAAAGGTCGACGCCCCAGGGTTTTGCCATGCCGCCAATCACTGGCCGACCGTAACGGGATTCGTCGAGCTAGCGTCTGCGACGTGTGGGAAGAATGTCGACAAGACGATTTGCCGACCACTCTGCTGCCGTTTAATCTTAAAACGTCACTTCTCGAGACTTTTTCACTGTCGTTCCGCCAGAACAATCGTCTTATAGTCAGCGATGATTCGTAGGCGAGGAGCTGAAGTCATGGGTGCATTATTTGATAACAGCGGACCGATCGCACGGAATCGATGGAACACGTTTCTTGTTGTGCTGTTAGCTGCTGGCTTGACGGTTCCCGAGGGTGTGCGCGGCGAAGACCCGACTTCGGCAGACAAGGTAAAAGAACGACAGAAGCTGCGAACGCCGGTGGAGGACGAATTGCTGCATGAGCTGGAGCAGGACTTTGTCGATTTGCTGAAAAAATCAGCTCATGCCGATCAGCTCTTGGCAGCGGAAGAATTATTGATCGCGACCAACGACAGTTCGCATTGGACGAATTATTCGGCAGCCACACGAATTCTGCGCCGTGATCGGGACCTGGCCGCGATACCACTGCTGCTGCGTTATATCGTGCTGCATTCCAAGCGAAGTTCGTGCCACGTGATGATTCCGGAATATCGCAAAACGATTGCCGCCATCTCCGGCCATGAATTGCCGCGTTTGTATGAAGCGGGACCGGATCTGGAAGCACGCATGCGATCCAAAGTCTTGGACATCATGGACGATTGGTGGCGGAAAGCAAAAACCGAACTGGTGACCGATCCCGCCCAGATGAGTCCGGGGCAACTGCAAGTGTTGGTAGCGAACATGCTGAAGGAGGTTCGCTACAACGGTGACTTCACCGGTTCGGGGGGCAAACCCGATTCGGCATACGGCGCTTACCACAATGTCTACTATCGAGTGCTCGACAGTTCCTCCTCGTACGAGCGTGTCCAGATCTCGCCGTTGCATCCTGTGATGATCCCTTTGCTGTTGGCACCCAGCGGATATCGATCGGACGGGAGAGCGAATCCGCCCGCCAGGGGAAGTTTTCCCTATGAAACGATTTGGATCCTGGCGGAGCTTATCAAGAATGGGCATCAGCAGATGATCCAGAAGATTGCCGATGACGGGCAACAAAACTCGACCGTGCGAATGGTCTGTATCCTGGCATTGTTTCGCGCCGGGCACGAATTCAAGACCGATGCGATGATCAAGATATTGGAACAGGAAACTGATCTGGAACGCCGCTTGATCACGTTGCTGTCGCTTCGCTGGGCTGGCGCTGAGGCCGTACCGACCTTGCTGAAGCACATGGACGACGCTAATTTCGAGATTGCGACGGCGGCCGCCTGTGCGCTGACCGATGTGAAACCGAAAGCAGCCATTGAGAAATTCGAAAAACTTCTCGATCGCCATCATGTCTCGGCGCCGCTGTTGATGTATGGCGCTTTGGCCGAATACAAATCGCCCCAGGCGCGCGCCTTATTTACTCGGCTGTTAACCGACGCGGTGGATGGAAAGAAGAACAGCCAACACCTCTATCGGCTGCTCGGCGCGTTTGTCGATGCCTGGGAAATCCCCCGGCCGGCTTACCAAACGCAGGATGATCGGGATTACAAGCGACAAGCCCAGTTGGCGCTGGCATACAGTCGCGAGATGCTAAAACAGCAGCAAGTCGAGATCAAAAAGTTGGCAGCACTTGTCGACAGCCTGGAAACTCAGCTGAAAGTGGCCGAGCAGATCGAAACCTTACGGCGGAGCGAATACAAGCGACTTCTCGGCTTGCAAGGCGACGAAATCGTGACCGCCGAGGAAAGCCAGCAGGCATACGCGCTCTTGCAAACGGCGACTGCAGAAGTCAAAACGCTACATTCGAAACTCGCCGAGCGACAATTGAAGTTGGAAGCTTTGCAAGAACGGTAGACCGCACAACAAGTCAGGCCATGCACCACAGATTTCAACAGCTCGCCATTCTTCTGCTTTCCCTGTTGGCAGTTTTCGTGCAGGTCGATGCCCTGGGCGCAGCCGATTGGTCGATTCCGCTGGCGGGGAACGCCTTTCGCAGCGCTCCGGCCCCGGGTGGCCAGGGGTTTCAGCGTGACGGCACGGTCGCCTGGGGCGATCCGGAGGCCGTGTTCTCGATCTATTTTCATGTTGATCGCCCCGCGGCCGTTGAGTTAGCAATCCTTGCCCGCGTTCCAGAGGGTCGCTCGACTCTGGTCACTCGCGTCGACCGGGAAAGCTTCAACACATCGATCGAAGGTACGAAGCTGGAACCGCGCAAGATTGGCCGCCTCCAAGTCCCCAAGGCCGGATACGTCCGTGTCGATTTGCAGGGCGAGAAGCGGAGGGGAGCGGTATATGCCCATGTAAGTGACTTGCTCGTCTCCTCGGAGACCGCAGGACTCGAGCTGGATTTCGTGAAAACCAACGACGGCAACATGTTCTATTGGGGACGCCGCGGGCCGTCGGTGCACCTCAGCTACAACGTGCCGCGGGACAGCCAACTGCAATACGCCTACAGTGAAATCACCGTGCCGCCGGGGCAGGATCCGATCGGCTCTTATTTCATGGCCAACGGCTTTGGCCAGGGGTATTTTGGGATTCAAGTGAACAGCGCGAAGGAGCGGCGGGTGCTGTTCTCCGTGTGGAGCCCGTTCAAGACTGACAACCCGCGCGAGATCCCCGAGGATCAGCGAATCATCGCCCTGGCTAAAGGCCCCGAAGTGCGAGTTGGCGAATTTGGCAACGAAGGCTCCGGCGGCCAAAGTTTTCTGGTTTATCCATGGCAGGCGGGCAAGACTTATCGCTTCCTGACCGAGGTCAAACCGGATGGCCAGGGGAGCACGACCTATACATCATGGTTCGGCGACAAGTCGGCTGGTCAGTGGCGTCTGATCGCGAGTTTTCGCCGCCCCAAAACGGATACTCATCTGCGCGGCTTTCATTCATTTTTGGAAAGCTTTGCTCCGACGTTTGGACACATCGAGCGGCGTGCTTTTTACGGCAACGTGTGGGTCCGCGACGTCCAAGGTCAATGGCATGAATGTACCCGCGGGCGTTTTTCTGTGGACGCCACGGGTGGCGGCCGCCATCGGCTTGATTTCGCCGGCGGCAGCGAAGCTGAAAACTTCTTCCTGCGAAACTGCGGGTTCTTTAACGACACGGGGCGTGCGGGCGAGACGTTCACCCGCGCGAATACGCCCCAGGGGCATCCCGACATCGATTTCGACGAACTGCCACGCGGCTAATTCAAATCAAAGTAGGCCAGGACCCGGAGAGCGTCCGGCTTAAGGAAGTAATTTGAGCCTGGTTTTTCTCTGGAGTCACGGTA
>JBFJVZ010000515.1:0-4292 GCA_041623895.1 Pirellulaceae bacterium
CAGATTCCGATCCGGGTGGATTTGAATCGCGCCCTGACCGATCCACGCGAACGCATTTTGGTCCAGCCGGGCGATGTGCTGATTCTACAGGAGACCCGACAAGAATCGGTGTCGCGCTATCTAAACGATCTCTTTAACTTCAACATTTTCGTCCAGGCCTTTCAACGCGGAAGCGCCAGCGGTGCGGCCGCGGTTACTCAATTGCCACAATAACCGCAGCGCTACTTCTGCTCGAAACATGCGCTCGCGTGTGAACAAACTAAGCCGCAAGTCGCAGCCAGATCCGCTGAATCGAGTGCGAAACTGGGAATGCTTTTGGCAATCTGAACGGCCGCATCCAAACCGGCGTTGGCGTGTGCCAGTTGGTTGAGCGTATTCGCATACAACCGCGCAGCGGCTTCGCCGGCGGTAATCGCTGCGACAGCCGCCGCGCTGGCATCGGGACAATAATTGACGAAATAGGCGGCCACTAAAGGACACGACTCCATCCGCGAAACTTGGGGCAAGTGCTTGACCGGAATATGAGATGTCCGAGGTGTGTGGATAGTTGCCTCCGGCAACGGATATGCCCGCGAAGGCCAACTCTTCAAACAAAGCGCCCGCGGGTATGCCTGCACGCGCATCGACGAGAGCTCGATTGGGGCAAGTTCATCACTTAGATAACCCCAGCCGTGATGCAACAGCCCCCACAGGGTTGTCGACTTGCCGCCCCCAGACTCGGCCACAAACAGATATGCCCCGCCCTCAAACTCAGCCGCGGCCGCATGAAGAAAATAAAGATCCCGGCGCAGCCGCTGAACTGCGATGTTCGCGTCTGCCTCCAGTTCATACAGAAACTCCCCTTCATCCGAGGTCCATTTTGTCGGCTGCCCGGTCCTTGTGATCGAAATCGCCGACGTCGATGCATGTCGTGATACGGTATATGTCAGCTCGCCGTGCAATTCAGAACTGGCCAACTGGCCCCAGTGTGTCTGAACCAGTGTTCGCAATTCGGGATCCGGGCAGTTGACCGCAACGTTTACGCCAAGGATGCGGTAGAACGAGTCGTACGATCCCATCCGATTACAGTGATTGCTGCATTGAGCCTATGACGGGACGGACGTTTCTGCTGCGAAAGAACACGATTCGCTAGAACCAACCGCGTCCAGGCTTGCCGCAACGTTCATTGCGACCGCGTCCCCGTCCGTGACCGCGACCACGGTTTCTGGGATCCGAGCCTGCCGAACCGGTTCCTGCCTCGGCAGGGGTCACTTTCAACGTCAAAATCAACGGCGCCACGTAGGCTGCCGTTTTGACAAATTTTCTTCTCGACGATTTCTTAGTCATATTTGTTCCAAAGATCATTCGCTCAGAAGCTTCAATTCACACAACTTCTCGATCACTTCTGACACATCTCTGCCGGCTACCATTTCTTCCAAATCAAACGCTTCGGCAAATCGTCGGACGATCTCCGTTAACGATGATTTGCCGTCGCACTGATTCCAAACAAAACTCGCTGACTCATTCAATTGATGGATGTAACCGTTCTGGTCATCAAGCACGATCGTCTCACCATCCACCTCTTCAGTTTTTACATCCGTTCTTTGCTGATAATACATCCGTTTAGCACTTCGCAACGGAAAGAAACCCGCTGGCTCACCTCCATCGCTAGGAGCACCATTAGCCTAACACGGCTCTTTCAGAGACAACCCCATTTTACTCACAAACGGGGTGCATCGCGGCAAGTTTTGTTCCACAAAGGGGCGCATTTTGCACAACTGCTCCCCCAAAGGTTACGTGAATCACTCTCCCTCCAGGGCAGTCGGGCTGGGATGGTGAAAAGTGGCCGGCATGTACGTTTTTTTTGTTACGCGTGTTGACCGCCGGGAGGGCGACGCTCCTGCGGAGCCGCAACGCGTTTTCCCACGCTCCGGCTCGGCGGGAGCCTCGCCCTCCCAGGAAACTCATGTTGTCGTGGACGCAACAAACGGATGTTTTCAGCGAGGCTGGGATGGTGAAAAGAGACGGGTATCTAACTTTTTCTGTTATTCGTGAAAGACCAGTTTCCCAACCGCTGGGAGGGCGACGCTCCCGCGGAGTCGCAACGCGTTTTCCCACACTTCGGCTCGGCGGGAGCCTCGCCGTCCCAGGAAACTCATCTTGTCGTGGACGCAACAAACGGATGTTTCCAGCGAGGCTGGGATGGTGAATAGTGGCCGGCATGTACGTTTTTTTGTTACGCGTGTTGACCGCCGGGAGGGCGACGCTCCTGCGGAGCCGCAACGCGTTTTCCCACGCTTCGGCTCGGTGGGAGCCTCGCCTTTCCAGGAAACTCATGTTGTCTTGGACGCAACCAACGGATGTTCGCTATGGGCAACAAATCCTCCAGATTCCGATTCAGCTTAGAACAGTAGAGCTTGCTGACGCAGCCAAGCGACCGAGAATTCAAGTCCCTGGGACACACTCACCTGAGGTGAATAGTCCAGCCGTGTGCGTGCTTTGTCGATCGTGTATTCGACGTCCAGTGCGAACAGCTTCAGCTGGTCACTGGTGGGCGTCAACTTGAGCGAAGATTCTGTGACTTTCATGTACTTGGCCGCCAGCGAGCTTTTCGCATGCAGCTTCATCAACGTGCTGTTGAACCGTGTCAGTGCGAACCTGCCGGCTACGCGGATCGGGGCCAACAAGCGACTTTTGACGGCGATTGGCCAGGTGTTCATCGTCGGCAGCGGAGCTCGACCGAGCGCCTCATTGAAGCGCACGAAATAGTCATTCCAAGTGATGATCTCCTGGCCGTTGACGTTGAATGTTTCGCCGACCGCATGCTCTGATTGAAGTGCCCGGAAGATTGCCTGCACAACATCGGTAACATAGACCAGATTGCATTTGCCCTCGCCTCCTCGCCCAAACGTCCCCCATTGGCCGGACCACAGCCGGTTTGCGAAGCTAACCGTCCAGGTGTAGCTAAAGGGACCATAAATGATCGTGGGACGGAGCACGACGACGGGAGTACCGCGCGCCATGAACTGCTCACAAATCAGTTCGGCGGCGATTTTTCGTTTGGCGTAAGCATTCCCGCGTCCCACTCGGGCACCATTCTCGTCGACCAGCCCAGCCGCATTACCGTACACGCCGGCCGAGCTGATATGGACAACTCGCCGAAGTCCCAGCTCGTGCGCCGCCGTCAACACATTTTCAGTGCCGGATATCGTCACGTCATCGTTGCCAACGGCGCAATGAACAACAGCATCACATCCCTCCATAGCGGACCGCAGCTGAGTCTTGGACAACACATCACAGGGAACGATCTCCGTCGCTCGTCGAGCCAGGCGGGTGGCGCTACTCCAACTGCGAATGCCGGCCCGGACAGGAATACCGCTCAGCTGAAAGCTCTCGACAACCCAAGCGCCGACGAATCCGGCAGCACCAGTGACCAGTATTTTTTGCATGGGTTCAACTCAGAGCAACAACGCGTACGGATCAAGAATTCTGGTTCGCTACGCTGCTGCGCAGCAGGGCAAGATTGGGATCGTTCTGATACCAAGGCAAATCAAAGGGGATCGCCCTTTGATACGTTTCGTCGATCAAAGCAATCGAGGGGGCCACGTCGGCGGCGGTGAACAGCGGAGCAGCGGTCTGCTGAACGACTTCGATGAAGTTCTCCAATAACTGCCATGCGTATTGGTGGTACAGCAACGGCTTGCCGGCCTGGATCGACTCCGCCCGGCCATCGCGGACAAGGTCAAACTTTGACGCATTGAACAGCCGGCCACTTATCTTTGCCTTCTCACACTCGATGGTGTAACAATTCTCGAGCTTATAAAACCGGCTGAAATCCAGCTGAACAGCAGTCTCGCCCAGGGCCAGTTGTACGTTCAACCGGGCCTCGGCGCCACCCAACGCGTCGTGTCGGGCCTCGACGACTTGCGGCTGGCCGCCTAACCACCAGCAGAGGACATCCACCGTGTGCGCGCCACGGTCCAGGAACACGCCTTTGGCCAGCTGCGCGTTGCGAAGATAGAAATCGGACACACTGTTCCACTCAAATGGACTGCCGTCGCTGATGCGTACATTCACGATCGCTCCACACTCTCCGGAATGCAGCAATTGGGCGACGCGGCGATAGGCCGGAAACAGCCGTCGACAATTGTTGACCATCAGTGTCGTGCCACCTGAGGTGGCCGCATCCAGCATCTGTGTGACTTCGGCAGCCGACATTCCCAACGGCTTCTCGACGAATACGGGTATGCCTTGTTGCAAGAAGTGGATCGACTGTTCCGCATGCAGATGGTGCGGCGTGGTGACGATGGCGG
>JBFJVZ010000516.1:0-4284 GCA_041623895.1 Pirellulaceae bacterium
AGGCTCTACGCTGCCACTGCTACGCAGTTGTCGTACGGTTGTGATGAACGAACACGTCGATGCCTCCAACTACCGTGACTCCAGAGAAAAACCAGGCTCAAATTACTTCCTAAGCCGGACACTCTCCAAGTCCTGGCAATAGGGCGCCAGGACAAGTCCTGGCCTACCGATGATCAATGATGAAATTGCTCTAAAACCGGAAAACTACGGACAGGAATTATGATCCTCGTTTGAGAGCCAACAATACGCGAGAACACGATCATGGTTCGGCCTTTGTGACGATGGGCCAAGAGATAACGCAGCTGCCTCGCTGCACGTAGCAGGCACATTAAGCGATGAGGTCGTTGACGACGTTGCCGTGCACGTCGGTCAGGCGATAGTCGCGGCCGCTGTAGCGGTAGGTGAGTCTTTCGTGATCCAGGCCCATCAGGTGCAAAATCGTGGCGTGCAGGTCGTGCACGTGGACGCGATCTTCCACGGCGGTCAGTCCAAATTCGTCGGTCGCTCCGTAAGTCATGCCGCCTTTGACGCCGCCACCCGCCATCCAGACCGTGAATCCGTAATGGTCGTGATCGCGGCCCTTTTGGCCTTCCGATGTCGGCGCCCGCCCGAATTCACCGCCCCAGAGCACCAACGTTTCCTCAAACAGCCCGCGTTGCTTTAAGTCTTTCAACAGCGCCGCGATACCTTGATCGCAAGCCACCGCTAACTTGCGATGGCCGTTGACGATGTCGTTGTGGCCGGTGTCCCAGGCGATGTCGTAGCCGTCAATCGAATGCGACAACTGAACGGTACGAACGCCGCGTTCAATCAAGCGACGGGCCAGCAAACAACCTTTGGCGTATTCGCTGTCTCCGTACATCTCCAGCGTCGATTGCGATTCCTGCGTCGTGTCGAACGCATCGGGCACGGCGAACTGCATGCGGAATGCCATCTCCATCGCATCGATGCTGGCTTCCAGCTGTGCATCTTGTTGTTGCCGCTGTAAATCGATTCGGTTCAGCCTGGTCAGCAAGTCCGCCTGGACGCGTTGGTCGGCCGCCGGCAGCCAGCCGTTTTTCAAATCGTCCAGGATCCGCTCCGGCTTCATGTCGTGAATGTTGACATAGGTGCCGGTGTAGGCGCCCGGCAAAAAGGCGTTGCCCCAATTAGCCAGCTTGTTTCGTGGTTGTGCCCGAGGGCTCATGGCGACAAAACCGGGCAAGTCTTGATTCTCAGTTCCCAGACCGTACACCAACCAGGCTCCCATGCTGGGCCGGCTGGGCTGCAAGTGACCGGCATTCATCATCATCATCGCGCCGGCATGCTCCGGGATGTCGGTGTGCATCGAATGGATGAAACAAATGTCGTCGACCAATTCGGCCACGTGCGGAAAGATCTCGCTGACATACTTGCCGCATTGCCCGTACTGCTTGAACGAGTACGGCGACGGCATCAATCCCATTTTGGTGTTCCGCAGTGACTTGCGGTCCACGCATTCCGGACGCTCGCCGGCGTGCTTTTCGATCTCGGGTTTGTAGTCGAACGTGTCGACTTGCGATGGCCCGCCCGGCATGAACAGTTGGATGACGTGTTTTGCTCTGGGAGCAAAGTGCGGAAGTTTGGGTGCCAGCGGTGAAGCAGTGTGGGCTTCGCCGGCAGCCCCGACGCCGGACATCACGCCAGCCAAACCGAGTGACCCAAAACCGGCACCCATTTGACGGAGGGCATCACGACGACTGAGCGGTGGCAAAGGATTGCGGTGAAACATGGTGACTTCTTTCATTCAGGCTTGCATCGTCGTCGTTTGCGAAGCGAACGACGACATTCCTTTACCTCACGTACATGAATTCGTTGGCGCTCAATAACGTTTGTGCATAGCGATCCCAAGCGGATAGGCCGCCTTGGTCTACTGCCGAACGGACAAAATCCAAGCCGATTTCCATCTCTGCCGATTCGGGATTCCGATTGTACAACAACTGGTAAGCCATCTGGATCCGCTTTTCATCGGTCGCCTCCGCTTGATGCAGGCGTGCGGCCAGCGATTTCGCTCGATCCACCATAAAAGGACTGTTCAAAAGAAACAAATATTGTTGTGGCACGATGCTATTGGGACGCTTGGCCACCGTCGCACGCATCAGCGGAAAGTCAAAACGGCGGAGGAACCGATCAGAGGCAAAGACGTCACCGTTTCGGCTGACTTTGGCATACAGCGTTCGCCGGTTACTGCTGGTGATGTTATCCAGCGATGCTGCAACCGGTGCAGGATCCAGTTCGCCGGTCACGGCCAATAGTGAATCACGCCACGCTTCCACATCCATTCGCCGCGGGCTCATGCGCCACAACAAACGATTGTCGCCGTCAACGCGATCCGCGTTGTCATCATGCTGGCTACTCATTTGATAAGTCGCCGATGTCATGATCAAACGGTGCAGTGATTTCAGCGACCAACCGCCGGCAAGGAATTCGGACGTCAACCAATCCAGCAGCAGCGGATGTGTCGGGACTTCGCCCAAGCTGCCAAAGTTGCTGGGCGTGCGCACCAGTCCATCACCAAAATGATGCATCCAAACGCGATTGACAAAGACGCGAGCGGTGAGCGGATTTTCAGGATCAATGATCGCTGCAGCCAGTTCTTCGCGGCCGCTACCTTTGCTGAATCGTGCCGGATCGCCGCCAGCCAGGACGCGCAAGAAACGGCGCGGTGCATCGGCGCCGGTCTTTCGCAGGTTGCCGCGGAGCGCGACTTTCATATCGCCGCTGCCGCTTTCACGCAGCGTGTGTGCGGCGTCCAGCGGTGGTGGTGCAGACTGTTTCTTTTCTGCTAATTCCGCTTTCCAACCATCCAGCTGTGCTTGCTCTTGCCCGGTCGCCTCGCGTTTTTCTTTTTTCAGCTTCTTTTCCAGCTCTTTGATTTTTTTGTCCAACTCACCCACAGCCTGTTTGTGATCGTTGAACTGTTTGACGATATCGTCCGCCGCCAACGGCAGGCTGTGCGTGGCAGAATTGTTAAACACGCCAGCCAGAGAGTAATAGTCTTTTTGCGGGATCGGGTCGAATTTGTGATCGTGACAACGCGCGCACGAGCCGGTCACTCCCAGCAATCCCCGTGTGAGTGTATCGATCCTGTCATCCAATGTTTCGCTTTTGGCTTGCGCGACGCTATCGGGATCACCGCCGTCGGATCGATAAGTTGGACCGAGCGCAAAAAAACCGGTCGCGATCGCGTCGCTGCGATCACCGGTCAAGTCACCCGCGATTTGCAGACGAATGAATTCATTGATCGGCATGTCGCTGTTGAGGGCATCGACGACCCAATCGCGATAACGCCAGGCGTCTTTGTTAGCATTGTTGTCCAAAAAACCGCCGTGGCCATCACTGTAGCGAGCGACATCCAACCAATGCCGGCTCCAACGTTGACCATACATCGGTGACTGCAACAGCTGATCGACCAGAGACTGCACTGCCTGCTGTCGATCGTGGGAGACTGCTTCTGAGAAAGTTTTCACCTGTTCCGGCGTCGGCGGAATGCCAATCAAGTCGACATAGATTCTCCGCGCCAAGACATAGGACGTCGCAATCGGGGCCGCATTCAGTCCAGCTTGTTGTCGTCGTGCGGCCACAAAGTTATCGATGGGGTTGTTGATCCGTTCGTCTGTTACTGCTGGAATCTCCGGCCTGATCGCACTTTGCCAGGCCCAGTGGCTTTGCCGTGCACGCTGCCAGTCCAAGTTATCCCAATCGGTTTCGCTGGCAGCCGGGACACCGGGAGACGAAGTGACTTGCGGCCAGGGCGCGCCCATTTCGACCCACCGGGTCAGTGCATCGATCTGGTGCGGCTTCAACTTGCGATCGGGCGGCATCTCGCTGGCTTCGTAGTTGACCGCCGCGATCAGCAAACTTTCATTCGGGTTACCCGCTAAAACGGCGGGACCCGATTCGCCGCCTTTGATCATTCCCGCGCGGGAATCGACATACAAGCCGGCTTCGACTTCTTCGGCATCGGTGCTGTGGCAATCAAAACAATGAGCGACCAACAGCGGTCGAATCTTCGACTCAAAGAATTCAATCTGCTCGGCAGTGAATTGTGACTGCTGCTCGGGCGCAGCTGCATTTGCCAGCGCGCCCGCAAGCAACACCAAGAGTACGATCAAGGGACGGATCGGAACAGAATCCACGGCGGGAGCACGTTTGGTGGGATGAAAGCGAGAGCTCTATAGTAACCTCAGCACGCTCTTAGACTCAATCCGCAATACAGCGAGCCGGTTTTTCCCCCTCCCGCCGCTGAGACGGCGACCTGCCCGG
>JBFJVZ010000517.1:0-4250 GCA_041623895.1 Pirellulaceae bacterium
AACGATTTTTACTACTTGTGCGGCGTGGAGGTTCCGCATTCGTACTTGCTGATTGATGGCCGCCAGCGGAAGAGTGCGCTGTACTTGCCGCCCCGCGATGAAAAGCATGAACGCAGCGAAGGCGCGAGCTTGACAGCGGAGGATATCGAGCTTGCTTGCGAAGTCACCGGTGTCGACACGGTTTGCAATCGCGAGCAACTAGCCGATCATCTCGAACAAGTGAATCAAATCTTTACGACGGAAAGCGAAGCCGAAGGTCGTCAGACTTGCCAAGATACGTTACGCCACAGAAGAGCGATGATTGAGGCGGATCCCTGGGATCCATCCGAAGCGCGGCAAGCGCAGTTTCGTCACAGCATGGCGAAGCTTGCACCCCAAGCAGGATTTTCTGATTTGTCTCCGATCCTGGCGGCGATGCGTTTGATCAAATCGCCGGCCGAAATAAATCTGATGCGCCGCGCTGGCCAGTTGACCGCGATGGCGATCAATGAAGCGATGCGGTGTACACGAGCGGATCTATACGAATACCACCTGGCCGCCGCGGCTGAACTGATTTTTCTGGCCGGTGGTGCCCGTTACGGTGGTTATCGTCCCATCGTGGCAAGCGGTGAAAACATCTGGAACGCCCATTATTTCCGCAACGATTGTCTGCTGACCGATGGGAATCTGGTGTTGATGGATTACGCGCCGGATCTGGGTTGCTACACCAGCGACATTGGACGGATGTGGCCCGTCAGTGGTACTTATTCCCAGTGGCAGCGCGAACTTTATGGGTTCATTGTCGAATATCACAAGATCTTGTTGCGGCTGATTCGCCCCGGTGTCACGCCGCGGCAAATCTATGATCAGGCCGCCGCCGAAGCCGAGCCGCTCGTTGAGCGTGCGACTTGGTCTCGGCCCTCGTTCCAGCAAGCCGCTCGCGACGTATTGACGTTCGACAAACACCTTACGCATCCTGTGGGGATGGCGGTCCACGATGTCGGTTCGTATCACGACCAGCCGCTACGCCCGGGAATAGTTTTTGCGCTTGATCCGCAAATGTGGGTGCGGGACGAACAACTGTATATTCGTGTCGAAGATACGGTGGTCGTCACGGATAGTGGTGTCGAGAACCTGACGGCAGCAGCGCCCCTGGAATTAGACGAAGTCGAGCAAGTGATGAAGCAGCCGGGCGTGTATGATGTGTGCCCACATCTGCTGTCGCAAGACGGAAGTTAGTGCTTTGTCAGGATTAAGAATGGGGGCTTAAACGCGAGTTGGGAAAAAGGGGTCTGACCCCTTTTTTTCCGGCCAACCCAAAGATCAAGCTTTGGCAAAGCACGAGGCAGTTTTCGGCTGGGTAACAGACGAAAGTCCAATCAATGATTCGCCGCAAGAAATAGACAAAGACATGAGTCAAGCCAAACGTGTAATCCTGCTGACCGTAATCCTGGCCGCTCCCTTATTCGGTCAGCGCGCATCCGATCCGATTCGCCTGACACATGGTCCGATGCTTGGTCAGCAGACCGATCACTCGATGGCTGTTTGGGCTAGAACAAGCATGCCGGGTGAATTCTTTGTTCGTTACGGTACCGAAGAAAACTCACTGACGCAGGAAAGCGAGCCAGGTATTACGTCGATCCAAGGCGATAACACCGGTGTCGCGAAACTGGAGAATCTGGAGCCAGACACGCGGTATCACTACCAGGTTTGGGTGAACGGCCGCCCACATGGATTGCCCGGATCTTTTCGCACCTTGCCCAATGCCGAAGGGTCCAAGAACGCCGAGCACAATCCAAAAGGTCTGTTTAATTTTCGTTTCCAAATCGGCTCCTGCGCCAATCAAAACCCCTTGCACGGCGGCGGGCATCGCGCGACCACGTACGAACATCTGAATCGGGATTGGGCTGAAAAGATCCACTTTCACATCATGAACGGCGATTGGTTGTACGAGGAATTGCGTCGTTATCCGCCGGAAGCCTGGCGGTTGACTAATAACGTCGTGGATTATCCTTTGGCCGTGAAAGTCATGCCGACGGTTGTTGGCGTGTGGGAGAATTACAAGCTGTACCTGAGCCGCGGCATTGAACTTTCCAAGTGGCACCGCAACGTGCCCAGCTATTTCACATTTGATGATCACGAATTGGTCAACGACATCTGGGGGTCATCGCAAGCGGGCAAACGCCATCGCCGTACGGTTTTTCGCGACATCGGCACGTATGCCTGGCACAACTATTTGGGTTGGGCCAACCCCATGGAGCACAGGCATCCGATCCACTTCGGCAAAGGATCGATGAAAGCGGGCAGTGACCTGTTGGTCGATCCAAATACCGATTTCACAAAGTTGCCACTTGATGAAATGTTGAACCTGCATGTGCACTGGGGCACGGCAGAAGCAGGCGTCAACGACATGAAGTATGACAACGACGAGGGCAACAAGAACTCGTATGTCTACGACATTGTGGAAGTTGTCGGTCCGCACACGTTGCGGCTGCACATGAGTGCCAAAGTCGACGATCCGAGTTTGAGTTATTCGATCGGCCGCCGCAGCTACGGAAAATTCCGTGTCTCCAACTGCGAGTTCTTCATGCTGGACACACGCGGCGACCGCGACATGCACGATGTGCGAAACCGCGACAAACCGGGGGTTTCGATGATCGGCAAACCGCAGCGACAATGGTTGCTGAAATCGATGCGGGAAAGTGATGCGGATTTCTTTTTTGTGATTTCGACCGTGCCGTTCATGATTCCTCACAGCGGCGCGGGCGGCTTTGAAGCCGATGCGGCGAACAAGGAAGAAGCTTGGACCGGTTTTTTTGACGAACGGGAAATGCTGATTGCAGCATGGGAAAAGATTGGCAAGAAGGTGTTCGTGATGACGGGCGACTTACACAACAGTTTTGCGATCAAGGTCACCGACAATGTGTGGGAGTTCTGTTGCGGTCCGCACAACAGCGTCAATCACGTGCCTAAGAACGACGAGAGCGATCGGCCGGCGACGGGAAAATTCAAGTTTGGTCCACGTGAGTGCGATATTCGTTGGAGTAGTTATATCCTGCCGGATTTGCCTCGCCTGGAACGGCTATATCCCCACTTTTGTGTTGTCCAAGTCAATAACGTGTTCAACATGCCAAAACAGCTGGGAGGCAAACGTCTGGTCGCTTATCCTCATCCGCAAGTTGTGTTTCAATACTACGATGGCCGGACAGGTGAATTAGCCTACGCCGAAGCGGTTTCGCTGGATCGATAGTCGTCGGTCTTTCCCAGTTCGATAGCAATACTTGGCGGTGATCGCGTATTGCCAGATACTTCGTTTGAAAAACTGCTTCCTGATGTCGAATTCGGAGAATGCGACGACTATGAACCGATTCAGTACCGGGATTCCCGACCTTGACGCACTGCTCGGTGGCGGACTCATGCCTGGTTCGCTGACCGTGGTGATGGGTGCTTCCGGGATCGGCAAGACGCAACTTGGGATCAGCTTTGCTAATCAGGGGCGTCAACAGGAAGGCGAACGGGGAATCATTTTTGATCTGACTTCCCGCGGGGATTCACAAAACCATGCGGATTATGCCATACGTCTCTGTGATTGGGAGTTTTCCGAACAGCCGCTGCACGATCGTGCTGACTTAACCAATATTTGGGTTCGTGATGCAGTACGCCGTGATTACATGCACATCTTTCGCCGCAGTGGACGGCGTGTCACTTCCAGCGACTTGTCCGAGGACGATTGGCGTGAGTGGCAATACGAGCAGGCAAAGAAATTGGATCAAGCAATCGCGTTTTTCTACGGCAATTTCGTACATGGCGTGCGGCGTTGCGTGATCGACGGTGTCGAACCGGTCGACAAAGCATCCGATTCGATCCAGTTCGAGATGTTTGAGTACATTTACCATCAGATCCTGCGAAAAGAACACGACTGGGTTGCACGCGACTTGTTTCGCGTCGCCTTTCGTGAAAACGCCAAGGTGATCGCGCAACATGCGTACGATCATGGCGAGTTGGCCTGTCTGTTGTTGTATACCAGCCACGAAGTGATGTTGGATGGGCTGTTGACGCGTCCGCTGGAAACGGGTGACGTTTTGTCCAACGCCAACACCATTATCTTGATGGGGAAGACACGGGACGGCAATCGAATGGGGCGAGCTCTACATGTTGCCAAGCATCGCGGCAGTGCCTGTGATGAGTCAATTGTGCCGTTTGAGATAACGGATCAGGGCTTAAGCCTGACGGTTTAGCTGCCACTTTTGGGTGAAAACGCCGTAGATCGC
>JBFJVZ010000518.1:0-4225 GCA_041623895.1 Pirellulaceae bacterium
CGGCTTTTTCACTTCATTGCCTCGTGCGGATTCGAGCGTTTGAACTTGTGGAGACACCAAGGCCCGCCGGGAGAGTGACTCACGTAAACCTCTGCATTACCCAAACTCAAAAACTGCACGCCCCCTTCTTCGGAAATGGCTGCGTGAAAGATGAAAATGCTCTACCGCCCGGAAATTCGGCTTATTCGTTAGCGCGATCACCATGCGATTGAGTTAACGTCGACAACATGACTTAGCGGCGTATCAGATTGCGCGCCGCGTTTCACATGTTGGTTTCACGGACGGAAGAAGAACATGTCTCGGTTGATTTTGTGTGTTGTCTTGACCTGCGTTGCTTCAACGAGTCTTGCACACTTTCCCGATCGCCAGAACAAGCCGGTTCGCCCGCACATCGACGGACTGATTGGACCTCTAGGGAATCGGCTCCCGCCGGCTCATCGACGCAAATACAACCGTCCCAGTAACATTGGCGGCTGGCTGGCCTATTGGGCGGCGCCCAGCAGCCAGGAAGCCATGGCGTGGCACAACGCGACACATCGCGGCAACTACAAGGAAAAGATGCCGCGCACCGAGATGCGGTACTTCTATCCAAAGCCTTGGGAAATGTTGAGCATCGGCCCGCGACCACAACAGCCAGCCGCCGACGGTACAGGGGCTCAGCCTGAGCCGATGAGGGCACCGAATTACGGTGATGATTTGCCAGCATCGGTGATCGATGTTTTGAAGATGAACGAGGCAGCCCAGTAGGGTTTGCTGGTGTTTTAGCGGGATTTGGCAAGGTCGGCGAGTGATTGTCCGTTCCTCGATATTCTGACGTCAAATTTTGAAAAACCGTCAAAGTTTACCCAGTCATCCTCCGATAACCTTCTCTGGACGAGGTCCTTTGTGCGTCGTGTGACCGCAGAGGAACTTGGTGGGGGGCTTTCCAAGTAGGGCCGGCAACGGGAACACGTTTCGCTGATGCGAATTCCAGAGTGTTTCACGGACGGCAAAACCAGGGAAGCCCAGAGCATGAATCGCTCGTTGTTTCGCATCACTGCCTACCTGCAACTCGGGATCATGATCCTGATGTCGACAGGATGCGCGCAAACACAACCGTTCTTTCTAAAAGAGTCGCCGGACCTTCAGTACTATCTGAACTCGGCGACCTCCATCGAATATCCCGACGTTTGCGTCGATAGTCTGCCCGAGACCACCGAATCGTTGCCGCCGCTTACGATCGGCAACCACAATTACAAGTTTTGGGACTTGACGCTGGAAGAGTGTGTGGCGATCGCGCTGCAAAATGCAAAGTTCTTTGTCACCACCAGCGGCAATGCTGAATTCCGACAAAACGTGGCAGCCCAATTCACCAGCGGAACTGCTGATCAGTTCGGCAGTGTTTACGATGTCGCCGTTGGCCAGGCAACGACTCAATCCGTCCCCCTGGGTGTGGACGGCAACGGTAATCGATTGCTGCCACGTGGAGTGTTGCGAGCCAACCAAATTGGCGGTGTGGAAGACGCGTTGGCTGAATTCGATGCACAGGCAAGCGGATTCATTGCCACCGATTCCACCGATCGTCCGCAAAATACTAACGTCAACGTGGCAACCAATACGACTACCACGACGCAACAGTCAGCGATCAGTAAACGACTTGCCACCGGCGGTGTCGCGACCTTGCGGCAACAGGTCTTGTACAATCGCAGCAACACACCTCTGAACCAAACACTGCGTAACATCCCCAGCGATTGGACCGCGCTGTTGGAAGCACAGGTGCAGCATCCATTGATGCGAAATCGAGGCACGCTGATCAACCGCATTCCGGTTGTGCTGGCCAGTTTGAACGAAGACGTCTCGATTGCCGACTTTGAGGTGCAAGTTCGCAACCTGGTTCGCGATGTCGAGGTCGCTTATTGGGACTTGTATGTTGCCTACCGCAATGTTTCCACGTCGATCATCGGCCGCAACAGTGCGATCGCGACCGCCCAGTTCGCTCGATTGAACTTGAAAAATGGTACGGGGACACGCCAGGAAGTCGCTCAAGCCGTGGAACAGTACTATCAGTTCCGGGGCCGCATGGAAGGCGCCCTGGCCGGATCGAATCTTCCCGGTGATGACCGCTTTGGCGTCTATGGTCGTGAGCGGGCACTGCGTGAATTGATGGGTCAAGCGGCGACCGATGGGCGGTTGATTCGCCCCGTCGATGAACCGATGCTGGCACGGGTCGAATTCGATTGGAACGAATCGATCGCCCAAATGCTGTACTTGAGCCCTGAGCTTCGCCGCGACAAGATTCGCATCAAGCAAAGCGAATTGGAATTGATCTCGGCCAAGAATCAGATCCTGCCCGATGTCAATCTGTCGCTGCTTTATCGCTGGGTTGGTGTCGGTGACACTCTGGGTCCGCCAAACGGGCGCGGAGCAATTGATCGCCAGCCGCTCGCAGGTACGAGTGCCCTGGCCGGATTGACCGGGGGTAATTTCCAGGAAGGTTCGCTCCGCTTGGAAATCACGCCACCCGCCTTTGGTGCCCGACGGGAACTGACGCGAATTCGCGGTGCTCAATGGCGATTGCAACGTGAAAAGGCTTTCTTGCAAGAAGCCGAGCGTTTGCTGGTCAGTCAACTGAGTGATGCGGTCGGCAAATCCGCGACTCACTTCCAACTGGTTCAGACCAACGCTCAACGTTGGCAAGCCGCCGAACAAGAAGTGGCTGCCCGCCTGGCCGAATTCAAAGGCGGACGAAGCCCCGTGAATGTCGTTCTGCAAAGTCAGCAACGAAGAGCAGAAGCACAAATCGCCTACTACCGTGCCTTAGGTGAGTACAACAAATCGGTTAACTACGTGGACTACCTGAAAGGAACCTTGCTGGCCAACAACAACATCACCTTGGCCGAAGGTCCCTGGAACCAAAAAGCTTACTGGGATGCCCTGGAGCGAGCTCGTGAACGAACCGCTGGACGCAAATACAAGTGGGGCGTGACTCGACCGAGCGTTGTCCGGCAAGGACCGGTGGGCAACGCCGAACACGCCGCTCATGCCATCGGCAGCGGAGTGCTTTCCCACGATGAAACGCTCCCACCCGGCGATGTCATCTGGGACGACGGACTGGGATTGAAGTTGGATCCTCACCGACAACCAGTCGACGTCAACGATAAACCGCTTAGCGAAATGGGTTCGCCGGCGGAGATGCTGTCACCCGGCGCGAACGCGCAAGACATCGAAGAGGTGACTCCGGGAATCGGCAAGCCCGATTCATCGCTGCCGGCTCCGCACGACACGCCGGGAAAAATCCAGATCAACGGACCGAGCATCCTGGTACCGAGCGAGCAATCAACCCCACGGACGGACGACGGCGATATTACTTCGGCCAGCCATGAAGAGAACATCGGTGTCAGTTACGCACCTGAACCCGTGCGGCGAACACCGCTACCAACAGGACGACCTTAGAAAAGAAAAATCAAATTCCGAAGGGCGGAGGCTCTGCGAGGGTTGCCCAACGCTCGGGCAAGATTAACCCTCGTGCACGATTAGCTCGAGAAGCGTCCTTGGCGCCCTCGGGCTCTTCGTCGTTGGTTGAGTATGCCACGACCGGATCGAATCGACTGCACGAAAAATACTCGCCAACGCTGTTATGATTCTGCCAATGGACAGCACTCCGAATCCTTACCAGCCGCCTGCTGAATCGACGATCTTGGCTGAAGCCGACTGGGCCAGGCAGGCGGACGGACGGATTGAATTCGAACTGCAACTCAGCGAACGTGACATTCGACGGCTCTTTAAAAACCCGCTGTCGGCAGGTCCCTTTCTGCTCGTGTTCGTATTGCTGTTGTCGTTGTTCGGGATGGGAGGTATCCCGACGGTCGTCGTGCTGTTTGTGGTTGGTTTGGTCGTATTGCTGTTGCTGATTCGCACGCGGCTGAATTGGAAAATGGCATTGCGACAAACTCCCAGGTTGCTGGAACCGGCAACAGGATATATCAGCGAGCGAGGCATCTATACATCCGGCCCGGGTTACCAGGGGTACGGTCGTTGGGAAGATTTCCAAGCCATCAGAACGACCAAACATTGCGTTCTGTTGTCGGGCGAGAACTGGCGTTTGGTCAGCATGATCATCCCCTGGGCTGCATTCAGCGATCCCACCGCCGCGCAGCAAGCGTTGGAGAGTGTTTTGCAACAACGAAAGGCTTGGCGACCCTTAACGCTGGGTGATCCTCGGTTGCGTGCCGATCCGGTCGACGAC
>JBFJVZ010000519.1:0-4223 GCA_041623895.1 Pirellulaceae bacterium
ACCTGCACGTCGAATTCCCGGAGAACTGTCAGGAGTTTCTCTGGTCGGTTGTGGCCGCTGATGCCAATGAACCGGGCCAATCCGTCGCGCTGGGCCCTCTCAAGGGCCCGCATGACGCCGTTCCGGCCGAGAACCGTTGAGAGATCCATCTTGTCGGAACCGATTGAATGCGCGTAAACGAGATCGGCACGTTCGGTCTGCAACTCACGCAAATTCGACTTCAGCAGAGCCAGTGCTTTTTCACCATCCGGCTCCCAGCACTTCGTCACCACGAATGCTTCGGCACGGCGCGATTTTAGTACGTCTCCGAGCGCTTGTTGGGCAATTCCGTAGCCGGCAAAACTGGGAGCGGTATCCATGAAATTGACACCAGCATCCAAGCAACCGGAAAAGAACTCCGCAGCCTCTTTTCGCGTGCGAGTGCCGGCCGTCGCCGTGCCGACACCAATGATGGGTACCCGCACGCCGGTGTTACCAAGCGGCCTGGTGGGTAGCAGCGTTGCTTGCTGCTGGCCGCTTAGCGATTGGCCGGATCCGGCCACAGCGATCGCCGTACTGGCACTGGCCGCTTTCAGGAATCTACGACGCGTTGATTCATCGGGCTGTTTCGCGTTAGTCATCGGATCGCTTTCATTAGCAGCTGCGTTATTCATTTTCCAGAGCCTTCAGAGGTCGGACAGCTTTTAGGTCACTCTCCCCGCGGAGGTCGTGCAGTTTTTCAGTTTCGATCATGCAGAGGTTACGTGAATCACTCTCCCTGCGGGAGAGTCGGGCTGTCAGGCCCGGAGAGGGTGAGCGAAGTTTGATGAGAACGAACTTGATTGCTGCGCAAAGGCCCTCCCCGGCCGTTTAAACGTCCGACCCTCCCGCAAGGAGGGTATTGCAATTCCTTGCAGCTACGGCCGTCAGGTCTATTTGATGCGTGCGGTGATAACGGTGATGTTATCGCGACCGCCATTGGCTAAGGCCTCCGTCACAAGTCTCTCACACGTATCTTTCGTGGATGCATCGGGACTCATCAACATCAAGATGTCTTGGTCGTCGACCATGTCCGACAAACCATCCGAGCACAGCAGCAGCTGGTCGTCCGGCTGCAGCTCAACATGAAACATGTCGACATTGACTGGATCGCCGAATGTACTGAAGCAGCGAGTCAAGAGATTTTTGTATGGTCGTAGTGTTTCCGGCGGGGCACCCTTCTTCTTCAAATCCTCTGCAAAGGTGTGGTCTCGGGTGATTTGGTGTATTGAGTTTGCACGCACAAGATAGGAGCGAGAGTCGCCAACATTGACGATGATTCCGTTGGCTCCAAACAAGTAGGCGGCTGTCATTGTCGTTGCCATTCCCGCAAGTGTGGGATCCGCCTCTGCCTGTTCCGCCAGCTCTTTTTGGATTGCCTGTGCATACAAGTCGACACGCTCAGCAAGATCCTCGCGCAACCCATCGATCGGCCGCATGATCCAGCTACTCAAGTTACTGGAAAACTTCAAAATCGTACGAATCGCGGTCGCGCTGGCGATGTCCCCGGAGACTTGACCACCCAGGCCATCAGCAACCGAGAGCAACCAGGCATGCTGCTCTTCGTCCATCCCCAGGTCGGCGTCGGAGAGACTGCTGGAAAGCACTGATCCGGTCCGCGTTCTGCGAACTACCGCATACTGATCCTCGTTGTTTGAACGAACTCGTCCACGGTTGGTTAATGCAGCAAGCTCGATACCCGGGAATTCAAACCACTGGGCATCAATCGGATCATCCGGAACATGAACCGGAATGTTGTCAACGGTGTCGTCATCGCTAATGGACATGGATTTTACAGTCTCAACAGATGAGCAGGCCATGACGTCAGCACCATTTCATTGTAGCTGACCGTCAATCCTGGTGATGCGATTTTACTGCCAAACAATGCGAGTTAAGCGTCTTTAGATTATCGGAGGCGGATGAATCTACGATACGACCAACAGGCGGGCGTGATTTCTTAACATTCGCATCAGTCGCCCGGATTTCTCTTGGATTCCGCCCACGATTCCTCCTCGCCCCTGGGCTGCAGGTTGATTGATTTGTCGATGGAGCGAATGTGCAGGTCTCGCTGCGGAAAAGCAATTTCGATCTTTTCTTCGTTGAATCGTTGGTAAATCGTGTTGTGCAAGTCGTTGATGGTCTTCAGCCGATTATCCAGGTTCTTAAGAAACGCACGGACGACAAGATTCAATGTGCTGTCGCCAAATTGTTCAAACGTCACACCGGGTACGGGATCCTCAAGCACATCCGGGTTTTCCCTCATGATTTCCAGGATCACGTTCCGCGCGTGATCGGTATCCGATCCGTAGGCGATGCCAACGGTTAGCACAATTCGGTTCAATTGATCCGAGAGCGTCCAGTTAGTGATACGGCCAGTAATCAGCTCTTTGTTCGGAATCACGACTTCTTGCCGATCCCAATTGCGGACTGTCGTCGCGCGGCTGCGAATTCGTACGACCACACCGGTGGTGTCGCCCAAGGTGACAACATCTCCGACGCGAATCGGACGCTCAAACAAGAGAATCACACCACTGACAAAATTGGCCACGATCTCCTGCAGCCCGAAACCGAGCCCGACGCCCATTGCAGCGACCAGCCATTGCATCCTGTCCCAAGTGAATCCGAGTGATCCCAGAGCGATAACGGCACCGGCAATTCCGATGGCATACTGCAGCATCGTGCTGATGGCATAACGGATGGCTGACTCGATTCCCATCCGCCCCAACAGGAACACGTCGACCAGCCCGGGAATGTTGCGCCACGCTGCCACGGTGATACAAACAACCAACAGCGCGAACAGCACCGAACCGATTGTGATCGGTTCGAACACGTCCTTGCTGACTTGGATGAAATAAACAGGTTCCTGCAAGAAGGGGGCAACCGCCTGAACCACTTCCAGCCAGATCCACGAGATGCCAACCAAACCGGCAACCGCAACCACCATTGTGATCAATTGTCGTGTTTGCCGATCCATCACAACCAGGTCCGTTTCGGCCTCTTTGGCCGTCAGCGCTGCGGTCTCGCGCGGCTCAGAACTCTCGTCGCTTGTGCTTCGCCCTCGCGCTTCCATCAGTTGTTGCCAGCGAAGTCGTCGCCTGGTGACGCGGACCCAACGAAACAAAAGGGCTTTGATTACCAACAGATCGATAACCAGCATGAACGAGTACAGCAGTCTTACGGCTAATTGGTCCGCCGTGTAGTGAAAGCCATTCGCCGCCAGAAGAGCCAAGCCAACTGGCACCAAGACGCAAATTGGAAATAACGAACGCCTAATTAACTCAACCCGCTTGCCAATCAGCTGGCTTGTAAAGAACCTGCTAGCAGGGCGAAACAGCCGCAAGGATGTGGCGGCAACTAATAGCAGAAGAGCAATGAAACTGATCCGACCGAGCGAGGCATGCAAAACAGGATCGCTGTGTCGCTGAAACACGACGGACAGGAATGCCAGCGGAATGCCAAACAGCAGGTTGTGCCGCGCAAAATCCTGGATCGCAGGACGAGCTTCTCTAGCCCAGGCAAAGTGCGCATCTGCCAAGCCATTGGCGCGCCATAATTGTCGGATCAGTTCAAAGGAAAGATACCACAAGCTCGTTCTGTATAGTGCATCAGCAATGCCACGGACCTGGCTGGTGACAGCGCCTGCCAATAAGTAACTAACGCCCCACACCAATAAAGGTCCGGTTCCCGCCAACAGTACGGTCACCAGAATCGCTCGCGCCGTCGGGCGTGGGGTGTGACAGGATACAGTCGAGGCCTGATCCGCTAATTGTTTCAGCAGGTTCCGCATGCGTGGTCGCAACAGGCACAACAGCAGCAAACCGAGCGAGGCCAAAATCAGTCGGACGGGATATCTGAAAAAACGTCGTGTCAGCTGATCGCCGATGCCACGCAGCGTGGCGCGGTTGAGCAGCCACGTGAATGCCTGATTCGTGTCGGATAGATGCGACGGTCTCAGCGGCGGGGCGCTGCGGACCCAAAATATTTTGGTGTCGATATACTCACGGTATTGGATGATCACATCGACCAGTTTTTGTTGATCCTGACGCGCGGAGATGCGAAGGCTGTAGTTTCGTTCTGCATCCTTCAGCAAACTGTCCAGCGTTTGCAGCTCAAGTAGAAACAAGTTTTCTAATTGCTCCGCTGCATCAGCCGGCAATTCTTCACCCTTTTTCCGTAGCTCCTCGAGGGACTGTTCCACGTCTCCG
>JBFJVZ010000520.1:0-4208 GCA_041623895.1 Pirellulaceae bacterium
ATGACAACATTCGCAATACCGGTGGCCATTATTTCGAATTGGCCACGCTGCTGCTAAGCGGGGCCGAAAAACTGGGATATCAGCCGGTACTCGCGCCGAACCAGGAATTTGATCAGCCGGAAGCGGTCGACCGCGATTGGCAACTTGTCCCCACTTTTCGCACCCGCCGATTGGTCGATTGGTCCCTGGGTGTCGACGGTAAATCGACCACGCAACGAGGCATCGACGGCAAACCAATTGGGGGCACGAAAATTCAAAACGCATGGAATCGTGTGACCGATTATTTCAGCCGGCCGGCCCGTCGACCGGCCGCGATGCTGGGTCAATGGTCGGCCGATCTGGCCAGCTTGCTGAAACAGCTCCAACCAACGGCTTCTGACGTGCTGCTGATCAACACCGGCGATGACTTCGCCATGCTGGCGTTAGCCGCGGCGATGCGCCAAGTCGATTGTCCTGCACTGCGTATCGACATCACATTTCACTTTGCGATCTGCGACGCGAACCAAACAAACAGGCAGTCACGCCTGAAGTTTTTTGGCGGTCAGGTCAACGCGTGTGTGAAATCGCTTCGTCCGCACGACATCCACATACATGCGACCACCCAGTCACTTGCCGGACAGATGCGGCGGACAGACTTAAAGCAGACGGTTACCGCGATTCCCTATCCGACCAGACCATCTGCGATTCGCACCGACGCAGGCAATCCGCCCAAAGCGGTGCTGGCAGGATTGCCGCGACGCGAAAAAGGACGCACGGCGATCTCTGATCTGCTTGCTTCGCTCGAGTCACCGCTGTTGAAATCAAATCGGCTTCGACTCTCGATGCACATGCCAGAGCATGGTTGGCAGTCCATGGTGCCGCCATCCTTGCACCCGGCGTATCAACGGGCGATCGGCGGCGAAGAGCGTGGCCCACTGGAAGTCATGACGTCGAATCTGACGACCGATCAATACCACAGCTGGTTGGATAGCGCGGATGTGGGAATCTTTTTGTACGAGCCGCAGCGTTATGGCGCTCGTTGCAGCGGCGTGCTGCTGGAAATGATGGCGCGGGGAGTGCCCGTGATCGTGCCGGACCGCTGTTGGCTGGCAGATCAAGTGCGTGCCGCCGGCGGCCATCGTTCGATAGGATTTATTTACCAGGACCGCAGCGAAATCCGTTCTCTGCTGGAGCAGTTCGCCGATCGACGTGACGAGCTGACACAGCGATCGAGAAAGCACGCGAACGTGATCGCGACCCGGCACGACCCGGTCAACACGCTACGCGTGATGGGACTCGCCGATTTCATTCAGACAAAACAAGTCGCCTAGCCGCTGCTTTGAGTCAGTTCTTGTGTGCCGCGAAAAGGGTTCAGACCCCAATAGCCGCCAGCGGGTAGGCGGCTTACATTCGCGCCAGTGCCACGCTGAAGATTCCCCAACGATCCAACAGCAGTCGCTCGCGCTGCATGCCTGCTTCGCGGACCAACGCGTCCATCTCTGCCTGGCTGCGGCAACGCATCACCCATGGGTCGCCGTCGCGGTTTGGCAACACACGAGCAATCATCTCTTGTTGCGGATGCCACGGTTGATCCGTGTACAACAACTGTCCACCGGGGACCAAAACGCTGGCGAGCCCAGCGAGCGAGCGCTGAATCATTTCGTTTGCCGGAAATAGTTCATACAGACCCGAGACAACGGCGATCTGGATCGATTTCCCGCCAGCGGCGGTGTCAATCGCTTCCGGATCGAAGGCATCACTTTGTCGGAACTCGACGCGGCCGCTTAGACCTAACTCTTTCGCCAACGCACGGCCCTCGGCAAGGCCGCCGGGATCGCGATCACACAAAACCGCTCGCACGGGCAATTGCTCATTTCGCTTGATGGTCTCCAGCACATAACGTCCCGGGCCGGCAGCGATGTCCAGAATCGTAACTTCGCCAAACTGCCCCACTGCCTTGCTGATCGCCTCGTCCAGCAATTGTTCCATGTGAACTTTGCGTTGACGAATGCCTCTCCAGCCGATCGAGTCCAAGTAACCGCGATCGACCAAACGACCCAGCGGCGTGATTCCTTCAGCGCGATTGCGGTAGACATGATCCAGTGACTGGCCGCTATCGAATCCGCTTTCCCAGCCGATTTGCACACCACGGCTGAGTCGACCCGCCGTGCTCAGCATCACGCGTTGAAGGCCAAACCAGATGCGTTTGAACAGCGGGGCTGGACGCTGCAGCATTTGGAATTTCTGTTGCGATGGGATCGCCAAATCATCGCTGCCCAGAACGGGACTCGGACTGGAGAATCTTGCGCGCAAGAATTCAGCTGACTGGTGAATCACGCGGGCTCGGTTCTTTTCCCAAAACGTACTGTGGTAAAAATCGTCCAATACCTCCAACTGCTTGTCCGTTGACGACAGCCGTGCAAAGAAACGCTGCTGAACATCTTGACGAACCACGTAATCCTTGCCGGAAACAAACATCAATGTGGGTGTGTGAATCGCCCCCGCATCGTCGATCAAGCGAGTGGACGTGTCATACACATCCAGCAAGAGATTGACGGCGATTTGCGGTGAAATCAAGGTATCAGCCGCATAGTCTTCCGCCTGCTGCCTGTCATGTGTCAACATCGTCGGACGCACATAGCTTTTGATGAAACGATTGGGGCGAATGCGGTGGAGCAAACGCAATCCAGGAATCGCAAACGGCACATAAAGTTTTATTCGCAAGGCCGGCGTCGCCAACACCGCGGATCGAATCGGCCGGGCGTAATCGTGGATCCAAGCCGCTGCCAACACCGCCCCGACGCTCTGCCCAACCACAGCAAGGTTGCGCATTTGAAGACCATGCTGGGCAACGATGTGTTCGGCAAACTCATCCGCATCGCGAACCATCCGCGCGAAACTTTCCGCCGCACCGCGCTGGCCGGCTGTCCGCCCGTGTCCTCGCGCATCCCAGGCAAAGAACCAGCAATCATCCAGCTGACTGGTATCGACAAAATCTTGCCAGCGGGCCGAATGCTCATGCCCGCGATGAAACAACATGACGGCGCGGTCGCTGGCAACGACCGGACGCCAGTAACGATAAAAGATCTCTTGTCCATCGCTCGCTACAAAAGATGCTTCCACCGATTCTCGTTCGAGTTGACTACTGGGCTTGGTTACTTGACTCACGAAGGACTCGCATTGGATGCTGGACATGAATCAGGCTCGCTATCGCTAACGGGTGTCTCGGATCGTTCGTCATCGCTCTGATCATTGAGAGCCCGCCAGGCACGTTTGATCACTGTCAAAGCTGACAATCCCACCAGCACCCAAACATAAATTTCAACCCAGCTTGCGGTGAACCACCCGAGTGCCAGCAAAGTGGCCATCAATCCGATCCAAAATGCCCGATCGCTCTTGCCCATCGGCCCGTCGTAGGCGCGAGCACTGCCGATCTGAACGGCAACAACACCGGTGAATTCAACGATCACAGCTAACAGCACAAAGATTACCATCGACAATGGTTGAACGGCCGACACGAGAGCAAGCGGAAGATAAAGCGCAGCATCGCTGAGCACATCTCCCAACTCGTTCAGGATTGCACCAAGCCGGCTCTTCTGCCCGAACTCGCGGGCCAACATGCCGTCGACCGCATTCAGGCCCATTCGCACCAGCAGAATCACAGGCATCAGCGCCAGCGGCCACCGCGCGGCCGGGTAACACGCGATCAACAGGCCGCCCACCGCCGACAAAACCACAGCAAAAATCGTCACTTGATTCGCGGTCACACCACCACGAGCCAGGCGGCCTACGATCGGTCGCAGCAGTCCCTGAAATCGCGGTTTTAGATCGTAAACACTCGGCATGGAATCAAACTTCGCTTGGTGCCTTCGGCGCGAGGGCTTTCGGCGCCCGAATCTCCGGACGGATGACGATCGTGGGTCGAGCCGACCGCAGCATCTGAAATGCTTGCTCTGTTGATGCAGCCCGATTTGTTCTCAGCAGCCACGCCGCCACGATTGCCGCACTACGCGAATAACCCGCCTTGCAGTGTACCAGCACACCGGCCTGTTGGTGCTGTTGAATAAACTCCGTCGCCTGATCCAATTGTTCAGTTGTCGGCGCGGTCAAATCCAGGATTGGCAACTCCCAGCGGTCTGTTTTCAGTTAACTGTGCCGGGAAAAAGCGGTCGAGGCATGCTGCGCGTCCGAGCTGCCTTTGCAGGCTCTAGTTCGCTAGGTTCCTGTGG
>JBFJVZ010000521.1:0-4177 GCA_041623895.1 Pirellulaceae bacterium
ACCGACGACGATCATAAATTCACAGCCTGGAAGCGAACGACGACTTTAGTATTCGTTGCCTGTTGCGTCGGAATCGACGGCGGCGGCTGTGAAGGTACTTTTGACGGCCTGGCGGACGGTGCGGTCGCTGATTTCCGTCTGCAGCTTGGCGATCGCTTCGGCCAGGGGTATCGATCCCAGATCACCTTCGATGCGATCTCGTAGTGCGACTTTGCCCGCTTCGGCTTCTTTCGGTCCGACGACCGCCATGTAATTGACCAGCTCCAGCTGAGCGTTGCGAATCTTGGCTTGTACCTTGCTGTCGGATGCGTCAATGGTGACTTTCAAACCCGCGTCTTCCAGTTGTCGGGCGACCTGAACCGCATAGTCCACGGACTTGTCGCTGAGCGGCAGGACACGAACTTGTTCGGGCGAAAGCCACAGTGGAAATGCACCAGCGAAATGTTCGATCAGCATCCCGGTAAAGCGTTCCAGCGATCCGAATGGAGCACGGTGAATCATCACTGGCCGGTGAGCCACATTATCGCTGCCGTTGTATTCCAGCTTGAACCGTTCGGGCAGGTTGTAATCAAGTTGGACCGTACCGAGTTGCCAGGAGCGTCCGATGCAATCGCGAACCATGAAATCCGCTTTTGGACCGTAAAACGCCGCCTCGCCCGGTTCTTCGTTGAATTCCAGGCCTGAGTTTTCCAGCACATTTCGCAGTGCAGCTTCGGCGCGATTCCAGTTCTCTTCGCTGCCCACATACTTGCTACTGTCGGGATCGCGGAGGGAAAGCTGCACACGGTAATCATCCAAACCGACCGACTTCAAGACGAACTTGGTCAATTCAATCGTCGCGCTAAACTCCTGTTCGACTTGATCAGCCGTACAAAAGATATGCGCGTCATCTTGGGTTAGACCGCGGACACGGAGCATACCGTTCAACTCACCGGTTTGTTCGTGCCGGTACACGGTACCGAATTCCATCAACCGCAACGGCAACTGACGATAGGAGCGTTGTTGGGCTTTAAAGATGTGGCAGTGATGCGGGCAATTCATTGGCTTTAGCAAGAAGCGCTCGTGAGCTTTTTGCCACTGGTGAATCGCTGCTTGCTTTTCCTGTGCGGAGGCGGACGGCTTGTAGCCCGGCACCTCGACTCCCAGAACTTCAACAGCCGCCATCAATTTCGCTTCGCCGTCAGCGTCGATGGTGCCGTTTTCCAAACGCTGGCTCCAAGCATCCAGCAGGCCGCCGACTTCGCTGCCGAATAAGGGCGCAAATTGGCTGTCACGGTAATAGGGAAAGTGACCGCTGGTCTCATAGAGTTCTACGCGGCCGATGTGCGGGCTGTAGACCGGCTGATAGCCTCGCGAAAACAATTCGGTCCGCAAAAAGTCTTCCAAGGTCACGCGCACCCGCGCGCCTTTGGGCAGCCACAGACAGAGCCCTTGCCCAACCTCCGGATTGATCGAAAACAAACCATGCTGTTTGCCCAGCACGCGGTGATCGCGGCGTTTGGCCTCTTCGATCTGCTCCAAGTACGCCTTCAGTTCTTTTTTGTCAAAGAACGCGGTACCGTATAGTCGCTGCAGTGGACGCGCGGTCACATCGCCTTTCCAGTGCGAGCCAGCCACGCTCATCAGCTTGATCGCCTTGATCTTGCCGGCATCGGGGATGTGTGGGCCCCGGCATAAATCGACAAATTCGCCTTGACGATAAAAGCTGACGGTGGCTTGATCGGACAAGCCGGTGTCGATGTGCTCGACTTTTAGATCCTGGGCAAGATCGTGACACAGCTTGCGTGCTTCATCCCGATCGAGCGAAAACCGCTCGAAAGGTTCCTTGTCCTTGATGATCTTCTTCATTTCCGCTTCGATCTTCGGGAAGTCTTCTTCGCTGATCGGGTGGGGAATGTCAAAGTCGTAGTAAAAACCGCCTTCGGTGGTCGGGCCAAAAGCCAGCGAGACACCTTCATACAGCCGCATCACGGCGCGGGCCATCACATGGGCAGCCGAATGCCGCAGCACATCCAGCGCTTCGGGATCGCGGCTGGTCAGCAGTTTCAGCGATAACGGATGGTCGTCTGCGGCCAGCTCGCCAAGCGGACGGTCCGCATCGACAACCTTTCCAGAAACTTCCGCCGCGACCACGCTGCGGGCGAGACCTTCACTGATGCCGACGGCAACATCCAGCGGCGTCGCATCGGCGGGTTGTTGGGTCAGGGTGCCATCGGGAAGCTTGATCTGGACATTGGCTGTGGGGGCGGTACTCATGGTTTCTCGGAAAAAGGTGGTTTCAGACTCGTCGCCGCGGTACGGATGCGGCGATCGATCCTGAAAGCTTGATGGGAGCAGCACGCAATCGTCAATCCCGATTAGAAAGAAACGTCCCGGATTGGGAAGCGGCTGGCCGCTCGAAGGCGAAACCGCTTTGCTTCCTTTCACTTCGGCCGGAACGTCGCTCCGTTGTCCGAGGGCATTTCACGATGCCACTCCAGAAGCTGTTTCTTCATTCGCTCCACGATATCAGGATGCTTTGCGGCGAGGTTGTTCGATTCGCCACGATCGACCGCCAAGTCGTACAACTGAGCATCGCTGCCGTCGTATTCGCACAGCAATTTCCAATCCTGCTGGCGCATCGCCAGGTCGGGTAGATCGCTGTCGCCATAGAAATTGTCCCGGTCGGGCGGTCGGCGGAAGTACAAGGGCTTGCTGCGTGATTGGCCGGACTTTCCCAGGATGGTTTGCGTCAGCACTTCGCCGTCAAAAGCGGCGTCGGGTTGCAAGCCTGCGAATTCCAAAAGCGAAGGAACCAAATCAATCGCCGCAAAATACGAATCGGCGTTAACACTACCGGTCATGGACTTCGCGGTGAAACCAGGCCCCCAGACGACCAACGGGGATCGGATCCCGCCTTCGTACAGTTTTGTTTTGTGGCCACGAAACGGGCCGGCTTGCCCGGCCCCGAGCTCCGGTCCATTGTCGCTGCAAACCAGAATCAATGTATTATCACGCAGCGAATCGTTTCCTCGCACGTAATCAAACATCACACCCAACTGCTCGTCCATGGTATCGAGGACCCCGTGGTACAAAGTTCGTTTGCCGCCATCGCCGCGACGTGCCGCGGGAGGAAAGAAAGGCGAGTGAACGTCGTCAGGCCAAACGTTCACGTAAAAGGGCTGATCTTTCGCTGCGGCTTGTTTGATGAACGCGATGGCCGCAGATGTGAAAGACTCGGTAACGAGTGACCGGTCAACGTACGTGATCTTGCCGCGTCCCAGTTTGTCACTGCCGAGCGTATGACGGCGAGTCGGTTTGCCATCATGGGCATCGCAAATTGCCAGCACGCGCGGCCCAAGTCCCTCGAAATTCGTCAGTGACTCGTCAAACCCGTACTCGCTGATCAGTGGAGCCTCGCCAACATCACGCTGTCCACCCATGTGCCATTTGCCAAAGTGACCGGTGGCGTATCCGGCGTCATGTAAAAACTTCGCCAACATGGGGGCGCTGGGATCAAGCCATTGTGCCATACCGCGGCGGTTGTTTAATTCGCGACTGGCCAGGTATGACGTGATTCGCCACCGCTGTGGATACTGGCCTGTCGAGATGGCGACACGCGACGGCGAACAGATCGGTGAATTGACGTAGAACTGCTCAAAGCTGATGCCTTCGCTGGCCAAGCGATCGATGTTCTCTGTTTTGACCGCGTCGTTACCAAAGCATGAGAAATCGCCCCATCCCATATCGTCGATGAAGACCAAAATAATGTTCGGATGAGCGGACTTTGCCGAGCACGGTTGAATTCCGAGAGCAACGATGGACGTCAGGCAGATCAGCAGCGCAGTGGCAATTCGTGTCATGGATTCGTGCAGAGATGTGTAGGCTTTTCAAAGCTGGCCATTATAGAGTTGACCATGGTGAGTTCGTTCGCCGGCAGCGAAAGTATGTCGTCGTTTGCTCCGCAAACGAATCGTAAGGGAGCGTTCGTTCGCGGAGAGGCTGTGAATCAATTGTCGTCCGATGCTCCACGTCGGAATGTGAAAACAAAACGTTCGTCCGCGGAGAGGCGGTGAATTTATTGTCGTCCGACGCTCCGCGTCGGAACGGAAAAACAAAACATTCGTTCGCGGAGGGAAGAATCATTGCGGAACATCAACATCGGCCGCCTTCTCTGCGGTAAAGACCTGAAGTTGAG
>JBFJVZ010000522.1:0-4161 GCA_041623895.1 Pirellulaceae bacterium
CATGATTATTGAGCAGCAGCTACTAAGCCGGACGCTCTCCTTGTCCTGGCGCCTTATTGCCAGGACAAGTCCTGGCCTACGAGATATCTGAAAATGCTCTAGTCTCACACACTCTTCAGAATCGAATTTGACCTGCACGCATATTCCTAAGCTGTGCCCGGCCTACGGTTCTCGCGGCAGGAACTGGACGCTAAGGCGTGCGCACGTTCGTTCGCGGCGACGACTTAGAAGAATAATCAGTTTTCTTCCTGCCGGTCTACTTCGACGGTGGCGATCATGGCGTCCTCACCGTACCGCAGGACCAGGTCCACTTCTTTCAGAGTGTCGATAAACTCGAAGAACGATGACTCGCGATCGACACGCGGTTTTTGACGAGACAGCTCGCGATTCCCATGCACGCTGCAAACACAACGATTGCTCTGCGGATCAAACGAGTACTCGCCATGGTCGGGGCAGTAGGGGCGGAATCCGTATTTTACTTCCGCCAATGCCGGGACCTCGTCGATCGGTGTGCCGTACAACTTGTGCAAATTGTAGATCAGGATCGTATTGCGATGGCAAGCCAGGCGAGATTTCTCGGCCCAGTACATTTGCACTTCGTCATACATTTTGTTGAGCGCCAACCGGTTGAATCGAACCAGCAAATGTCCTTTGGTTGTCTCCGCTTCAGCTTCGCCGTCGCTGACATCGATCACTTCCTGTAGAACGCTCGGTTTGGTAGCGGCAACCAGTTGGTCGCCGACCAGTGAAACATGAAGTCGCAGTTTGATAGCGTGCGCCTGGATGCTGAACACATAGATGGCGTGTCCCTTGTAGTCGGGAAGCCGATAGGCATCCAGCTGCGTGGGAATGAATGCATTGTCTGTGCCCTGCAGGAAAACCTCCTTGGACATCAACTCCAGCAGCCGCTGGGCTTTCTCTCGGTTCTCCACATCGATGGTGCCATACACGGGCATGCCGGTGGCCATCACGACGCCGCTTCCCAAAATCTGTTGGGCAAGCGGGACGGAACCCACCATCGGCAACTTATCTTGCAAGTTAGCTGGATCGATTTGCAGCACGGTTTCTCCATCACAATAGTGCAACCCAACGCGATCACCGATCCAGCTTAAATCGGTCAGCGTGGGATCAGCTTCCAGGGCCTCACGAATGCCCGGTATGGAGGTCAGCCACTGACTCGCCTTTTCACGTCCAGTCGCCAAGACAATCGATGCGATCGCGGAAGGTGCGATGCGATCGGTACCGAATTCGCGCGGCGGTTTGTCGACCAGCCGCTGAAAGTCGCGATAGTAACTGCCATTTAGTTGTGGCAGTACACAGGTCTCCAACTTTACCTGCGGACTGAAGTGGAACCGCACAGCCAGCGGGTTATACATTTGTTGCCAAAATGATGCGTAGCGGCTCTTGTACCGCTCGTACTCCTGCGCTTCACGTTCAGCGACTGTTAAGACTTGCAATTCCTGATTGGGCGTCAGATAACGCAAGCGATTGTGCAGGGAACACGTGCAGGAGTCATGGTCGGCATCAAAGGCGTAAGCGCCGCCGTGGGGGCAGACGACCTTTTGCAAATCGATGAAGCGACCTTCGACCAAATCACTCAACGTCTCCGGCGATCGCCCGTACTCCAGCCGGTAAAACAGCGATGCGTTGTTGAGCATGACAAGATTGTTGAAGCATTGCAGCCGCCGCTTCTCGGAGATTTTGGCCTCAGGGCCAACTTGTCGCTGCAGGAAAGATTCGGAGGCAAAGAAATAGCCGCCGCTATCGTCGTCCGCTGGCGGCAGCAATGTTGTCAAATACCGATAATCCAATTGCTCATGCAGATTGGGGGTGTCACCCGTGGCGGCATCCAGAATTCGGCGAATGGCCCGATGCGAATTGGAAATGATTTGATGGCCTTCGTGGCGCACGGAAAAGGAACTGACCATGCGATTGGTCGTGTATTGGGCGACGATTTGATGACCTCGATAGTTGAATTCGCGGCGTGACAGATCGGGGTGCTGCTCTTTCAAATCGGCGACCCAACCAGCCGCGGCTTTGTCGAAGTCGGCGGGCTTTTTCAAGCGAAAGATTACGCTGAC
Organism: Pirellulaceae bacterium; assembly: GCA_041623895.1. Lineage (GTDB taxonomy): Bacteria > Planctomycetota > Planctomycetia > Pirellulales > Pirellulaceae > JBFJVZ01. The sequence goes on from JBFJVZ010000522.1 coordinate 2,082, forward strand.
ATCGGTGCCCTCAAGCATGAATAAATCGCCGCCGGTAACCGCGATCTCACCAATCGCGCCTGCCTTGGCGAGTTCTTCCATTTCTTTGCGCTGCAAGATCAGTTGCTGTTCAAGCTTCGCTTGTAGCTCATGGTCCTGGGCACGTTTTGAGAATAAACGCGTTACGCCTTCGCCCCAGAGCGCGGTTAGGTCGACCATTTCACCCAAGGCCGTGACAGAGTTGAACAGCAACATGTACTGATCGCGGGGCACAAGCCGCGAGAGGTCGTGAAGCTTTGGCTGGAGACCTTTTTCTGCGCTCTTTTTCAGCAGTTCTTCAAAGTCATGTTGTTTTATATTCGGAGCCGCGATGCTGCTGATATGTCGGTTTAAGTCGCCCACACTGCTGCCAGTCTTCATGGTGGAGAATTGCAGCGGAGTTTGAATTGCTTGTGAACCGATGAATGTCTTGTACAGGTTGACCTCTAACTTCTGAGTTGTGTCGACAGCATGCGGCAGTGTCGGACGCTGGATGCCGTATCGCGAAGCTGACTGCAGCAGACAATACTGGTAAAAACTTTCGTCGGGATAGTACTTCAACAACTCGGTGAAGTACTGGTTTTGCTTGCGGGCCCAGTTCAAAAAGATGCTTCGCGGGCCCGTCTCCTCGTTGGGAATAGCAACGTTGATCTTGCCACTGCGCACTTCCACCCGTCTGCTCCCATCCAAGTTCTCTGAGACAATCTCGTAGGTCAGCGTCAGCGGCACTTTGCCTTCGCCGCGGAGCCGACCATAGAATTCGGCGTGCTTCTGCTCGAACTTGGTTTCCTTGGGATAGATCAGGTACGCTTGCTCGCTGTCGCTGCGGAGTCTTAGATAGCTACTTTGTTCAAATTCCTCCGCCAGAAATGGTTGCTCCAAACGCACGGTAAACGCCAGTGCATCACCGTCTTTGTCGCGATAAACTTCGGTTTTGTGCTGAAACGGCAGGTCGTCAGCGACCGCGATACCAAGGAAGCCAACCATTGCGGCCCACACGGCCGATGTCAAAATTTTCGTATTCATTACAGGAATCTCGCGTCTTCCGGGTAGGGGCCACAACTTGCATTAGATCAACTAAGAGCCCGTTGAGTGGCTGGCACAGCGCAGTCGTCAAAGTTTTTTTGCTTTTCATTCTCGCTGACAGTGTCATTCAAGTCTTCCCGCGCCGGCTGAACGACCCGAACGGATCGACGATCTAGCTCGCTTCGAGCATTCAGGGCTTTTGCAGCTGACGGATGAACCTGGATTCCAAGGCGCTGAAAATCAATTAAATGTGGCCGGCGAATCGGAAGGGCGAGGCTCCTGCCGAGCTGAAAAGAGTCCAGCCGCATGTGTTGGTGGCTCAGCAGGAGCTTCGCCCTCCCAAAATCCATCGCATGCGCTGGTGGCTCAGCGGGAGCTTCGCCCTCTTGGAAGTCCGCCTCTCGGTATCCGATGCATGAAACAGCGTTGACAGCTACAATCGCGTGCCATGGGCCGACGAACTGATCACAAACGCGAACGACTGCGCCGCAACGCGACACTTCGTGCCGAACGGCTTGAACGCCGAGAATTGCTGGCCGCCGGTGTGAACATGGCGATCTATGAGTTCACCAATCACACCAGCGCAACGCCTGAACTGTTTTCGACCGACACGCATGCGGAAACGACTGCTAGCGACATCACGTCGCCGCTGAGCCTGGGTTGGACCGGCAACGGCCAGCCGCCCAACGGACTGGCACTTGGTGGCGCCTTCAACGAAACAACGGAGCCCACGCCAGCTGGCGGACAACAAGACTACTTTGAACTCACCGTCACGCCGGATCCGGGCTACGTGATGAGTACGGCTCGTTTCAGCATGCAGATCCGCCGCAACGATCCAGATTCAAAGAACAGTTACTCGGTTTATTTCGACAACGATCCCGGTGCCGCTGGAAATAACTTTGCCACCAAGCTGACCAGCGGTGTGATCACCAGCGAAGATGTCTTTGAGACGATCATCGTTGATGTCGAAGGCATGCCGGAATTCACCGGTCAAACAACCGCCTTGACGTTCCGGGTCTACGCTTGGGGCACGGTC
>JBFJVZ010000523.1:0-4155 GCA_041623895.1 Pirellulaceae bacterium
AAAACGCGATGAATCTTGGGGTCCGATCCGGCGATGTGCCGGGCCAACGAATTGGCGTACAAACGGTTAAACGTCTGTTCGGTGCATACGTATGGATACTCCATTAGATACGGCAGCGCCATGACCGCGTACCAAGATGGGTTGGACACCATTTGCACCGTCAGCGATTGGTGCTTCAGCGTGTCGGAGTCGCCTGATTGTCGAAGTCGCGTGAAGTCAAACTCTTTCGTCTGCTTACCGCGGATCGGCAGCGGCAGTGATTCGGTGACCAGAATCCGCCGCGATAACACCGGCAAGTAACCTTCTTCGCCATCGGAGAGCCGGCCGGTGGAACCTACGGCTTTGTAAGTCAAAAAGCCGAGTTCGTCCGGCACGCTGATTCGCCATGCCAGAGCCGTCGATTCACCGGCAGCGATCTCGAAGTTCTGGTCGCGGTCAACATTACCAAGTTTGGCATCGCGAGGATCCCCAGTGCGTGCATCGGCAAAGCTCAGCCGTACGGTTCCGGTCTGCCGGGTCGGCGACTGATTGCTGACTTTCACCGTGAATTCGATCACATCACCTTCGCGGACAAAGCGAGGCGGATTCGGTTCGACCATCAGGTCCTTGGCCGTCACCGTTTTGCTGGTCAACAGGCCGCCGCGAAGCTCGGTATCGTGTGCAAAGCCAAGAAACTTCCATTCAGTCAACGCTTCCGGCATCGTGAATTCGATTTTGACCGTGCCGTCTTCGCCCGCGATCAGGTGGGGAAAGAAGAACGCGGTTTCATTCAGGTTCTTGCGGGCGGCAACGTTGTCCAGGTCTGGGGCCGCCGCTGCTGATACCTCTTTTCTTGCTCTGCTAGCGTCCTTGTCTTTGGCCAAAGCATTTTTTGATTCCGGCATTGCTGCCGCCGATTGCTGTTCCATCACAGCATCTGCCGCGAACAAGTCCGCCCTATCAGCGAACCCACCCTGTGCTGACATCCTGCGGTTGGCGCGTGAAAAGTATCCGTAGTTCCAGAAGTTACCGGCGATCTCATTGGGGAAATGTCGATAGGTCAGCGAGCCATCACGAGTAGGAATACCCCAACTGTGATAGATGTGTTGGAGCGTTTTCAAATGATTTTCAAACTGAGAGTTGACGGCGGAATAATCTTGTCGGAACACGCCAAAACTGCTCGCCCAATTGTGAGGCAGGTAGGCATCCAACGAAGCGTCGTACATTGCCGCCACAATTTCCGCGGCGGCTTTGTTTGCGTCCGGGCCGGTGATGATCGCCGTCCAGCGTTCCTTGGAGGCAGGTTCCAGTTTGCTGACAAAGTGTTCCCACTTGATATTTAATTGCTTGTTACTCCAGGGCACAGATACGCGCTGCGAATTCATATAGGCACGATTTTCGCGAACCATTGTGGTGCGGACCGTAAACCCACCGCGCATCGCTTCGGTGACGTCTTGCTCGATCATCACCTGAGTGACCTTTGGGTCAGTCCAAAAACTCTGAATCAGTTTGCCGCGATGCTCGACTTCGATGAACGCACGAGCCTGCTTGTAGCCGCTACCCCACAAACAGATGAAATCGTCTCCCGGTTCGAGCGAAGCTTTTTCCACAGCGAACAGATTTGGGATTTTCAGATTCAGCTTCTTCGCTTCCGGGTCCAACACTTGCAGCGGCAACAATGCGGTGATCGATTTGCCAAAGCGATCTTGGGCCTCGAACTTCGCGCGGTAGATACCGGCCTCCAGGTTGACCTGGACCGTTTCCGAACCAGCCTCATTGGTCTCGACTGCTTGCTCGAAGACTACTTCGTCCAAGTCCCAAGAGTTTGGCTGGCTGGGATCGGACGCCGGCGGTTGGTTGATCGATCCTCGCCAATAGTGATAGCGGCCGCCGAGTTTGGCACGGACGACTTTGGCAGGCTGCTTCAGCGAATAAACCTTCAAGACTCCTTTCGCTTTCTGGCCTTCACCGTCCAAAGTTGTGGTGCGAATCGCGATCGATACCGGATCGTTATCCGTTAGCCAATGATTGGTGCTCAGCGATGCTGCCAAAGCGGTGTAACCAACATTGACAACTCGCTGCGATGACCGTGTTTCGCCGGTGCTGTCGGTGACATCCGCGTAAACGGTGTAGCGGAAAGTTGGTTCGTTCTCTTCTTCGATCGACTTATCGGGTTTGGCGGTAAACTCGAGATCAAATGTACCATTGGGTTTTGTTTGCAAAGTCCCGTGGGCGATTTCCTGGCTGGCGCTGGGCCGTGCCGGCATCCACCAACATCGCCAGTACCACCAAACGGGATAACGAACGTCCCGGACAACTCGCCATGAGACCTTGGCATCGTTGACGGCGGCACCGGTGTAGGCGGTCGCTTTGCCTTGCAGTTGGACGATGCCGTTCAGTTTCGCTGCCTTTTTCGGGGCCTGCAATTCAACCTGAAATTTTGGTCGCTTATATTCCTCGACGCGGAATTGAGTTTGGCCTCTGGGGCCGCCATCGACGCGCAGGTACATCTGTCCCATCAGCCGATCGCGAGGCGCGGTAACGCTACCGCTGAAGCTGCCATAGTCGTTGGTGCGATGACTAACCCGCGAGATTTCCTTATTATTTGCATCGGCAAAAACAATTGAGATGTTGCGACCGGCGATCGTCGTGTAATTGTCTTTTTCATAGTCCAGGGCCATACAGATTCCTTTGTAGTGAATCGTTTGGCCGGGCCGATAAAGTGACCGATCGGTAAAAAACTGCGTCAGTTCATTTGTTTTCGCCGGATTGCTTTGATAGTTGTACAAATAGTTGGCTGAGGACAATTCGTCACCGTGATGTGACGCATGAAAGACAATTTGCTGGGTATTGCGTCCGCCCGATTGGAAGCGAAACAGACCATTCTTGTCGGTCGTGGTCGCCGGAAATTCAACTCGTTGGTTTCGATCGCCGCGATACCAACCGCGAACCTTGGCATTGGCGAGCGGATCGCCCGAATTCGCGTCCAACACGAAACCTTCGACGATGCCCTTGCCATTGTGGTTTCGCGTGACGATGGCCAGGTCACTGATCCAGACTTCGGCAAATGTGACCTGGTTATTCCGTTCACTAAAGTCCGCATTGTGGCTGGCGATCAAAAAGTAGGAACCCTTTTTAATGCCTTCCGGCGCCGGCAACGATTCGACTCGCTGTTGAAAATCCTCGGTCGCCGGCAGATCAGCTGACCATGCGTGGGCTGGCCGCTGCGACAAGAGTGCGCGGCGCTGATTATGATCCAGTTGCTCTGGTTGGTAACGATTGGATCCGATGACAATTCGCTGGAAGTCAAATGGCAGCAAGCGGAGATAGATCTTGGTGAGATTTCGATAATTGACATCGATTGTCGGCAACGGAGCGTTCCAGACTCGTTCGGTGGTGACGGACGCCGAGGGTGCTTCGATTTGGGCAATCAAGTTAAAGCAACGGCGGCCGCCGATACTATTTGGAAACCGCTTGAGGCCCTGCTGGGCGATCTCGCGAGCTTTGACAAAGTCGCTTTCACCATGCACGGCTGTCGCCAGAAGATGGAGGGCACGGGACGAGATTTCATGCGATTCGTGCTCTTCGGCGAATCGTTTCAGAGCTGCTTTGAAGCGCGCCGTTTTTTCTTCGCCGAACGCTTTGTTGTTGCCAAATTCCAAACGCAACAAATCGGTGTCCAGGAATGCGGTCGGATCATCGTCAGCTTCGTGAAATCGCAGCAGATCCTGGTACAGTTTGATCGCTTTTAATGTGGGCGACGTTTCATCGGTCGACTCCGGCGTCCAATCAACGAACGCAGTCGCCGCGGCGAAGATCGGGCTTTCGGCACTCAGGTCGAAAGCATCCAAACTGCGCGCGCCAGCTTGCTCACCGGCCGCATAAAAATCGATCGCGTTATTGGCCAACACGTCATACAAAGTTGGCCGGTAGGTGTCTGGAACGTTTCCCTTTTCCAACAAATCGTCGTAGTCGGTAACAGGGATTCCTTTCAGTAATTCGGCCTCCGCTAGCGTCTTTTGAAACTGCTTGTCAATCTCGCTCAGAATCCGCGTCAAGTCCCAGGTCGTAAAATCATCACTTGGTGGTGCCGCCGTTTGCGTGCGCTGCATGAACCGCCAGCGGTTTTGCTGGAAGTAATGCCAAAACCAATTGGCGAGTACGGCGTTCATCACC
>JBFJVZ010000524.1:0-4152 GCA_041623895.1 Pirellulaceae bacterium
GCCGCCAAGATGCAGCTGAGCGCTCCTGAGGCACTGGATATTTCCGGAGAACCTCAGCACATCATGAAGATGTACGGACTCGATCGCATCGGCGCAACGTACCCCGACGAGATCAATCCTGCGGAAGAAGCCGAATACTTTGGCCGAAAATGCTTGATCGCCAGACGGCTGCTACAGCGAGGTGTGCGGTTCGTACAAATCTGGTCGGGCAACGACAATAGTTTTCCACGTCGTAATTGGGATTCTCACGAAGACATTCAGCGTGATCACGGCCCGTTGGCTCGTGGCATGGCCGTGGGAACGGCGGCGCTGTTGAAAGATCTAAAACAGTGCGGGCTGCTGGATGACACGATTGTGCTGTGGACGACGGAATTCGGACGCATGCCCAGCACCCAAGGCAGTAAAGGCCGCGACCACAATCCCTATGTGTTCACCAACTGGCTGTGTGGCGGCGGAATCAAACCGGGTGTGAGCTACGGGCCCTCGGACCATTGGGGATACAAGCCGCTGGACCGAGACAATCCGACACAGGTTTACGATATCCACGCTACGATCCTGCACCTTTTAGGCATCGACCACACCAGGCTGACGGTGCGGCATGATGGAATTGATCGACGCTTGACCGACGTGCACGGTCACGTGATCAACGACATCATCACGTAGTCGCAGATCAGACAGATCAAACAGATCGGACCAACCCATGACACGACCGCTTCGCATGGCTTTGATCGGTGGCGGCGGCGCCGGATTCATCGGCAAGGTTCACGCCACCGCGGCGACACTTGACCGGCAAGCGGAATTGGTGGCCGGCGCGCTTTCCTCCAGCCCCGATCGTGCCCAGTCGTCGGCAAAGCAATTGGGAGTGCCGCGAGCTTACGGCTCATATCGGGAATTGTTAGACGCTGAATCGAAAATGCCGGCAGACCAGCGCGTCGACTTCGTTTCGATCGCAACCCCCAACCATACGCATTGTGAAATCGCTTGCGCTGCACTTCAGGCAGGCTTTCACGTCGTCTGCGACAAGCCGATGACAACGAACCTGGCCGACGCTGACAAAATGGTCGCAGCCGTTGCCGGCTCCGGTCGGGTTTTCGCACTGACCCACAACTACTCCGGCTATCCGCTGATGCGTCAAGCCCGCGAGATGATTGCTGGTGGCCAACTGGGTGACATCATCGCGGTCCGCGTGACGTATGTGCAGGGTTGGATGCAGGGCATGGACCCGTCCACCAAGCCGGCCCGCGGCGGCTGGAAATCCGATCCGAATTTGAATGGCCGCGCTGGTTCGCTGGGCGATGTTGGCACCCATGCTTTTCATCTCGCCAGATTCGTCACGGGGCTGAATCCCCAATCGCTGCTTTGCCAAATGCAATCGTATTCCCCGCATCATGAATTGGATGATTACGGCCACGCGGTCGTGAAATTCGATCAGGGTGCAACCGGCTTGGTGACTTGGAGCCAGGTTACCCATGGCCGCTTGAACGATCTGTCGATCGAAGTCGACGGCACGAAAGCGGCCCTGAATTGGCGGCAGGAACAACCGAATCAACTGTTTGTGCGCGCACTTGGCCAACCCACCAAGATCTACGAGCGCAATCCAAACGCGGGATACTCATTACCCGATGCGGTCGCGGCTTGCCGTTTACCCGGCGGCCATCCCGAGGCATTCTTTGAAGCATTTGCAAACATTTATCGCGACGCATTTGCCGACATGCGGCGACATGACAGCGGCGAGACCGTTGAAGTTGGAAAGGCACTTTACCCAAGTGTCATCGATGGCCATGACGGAGTCCGTTTCATGACCCGCTGCCTGGATAGCCAGGACAATGAATCAGCGTGGCAACTATGGTAAGGTCGTCGAATTCTCCGAGCTCGGTGACCTGGTAACGCACAAATCATGGCAAAACCAAAACGCCGCCCGCAAATATCGCTTCGTATGTTGTTGTTGGTGGTGACGCTTGTTTGCATCGCCTTTGCGTACCATCACCGTTTTCGGCGTCAGCACTTGGCCGCGAATCAACTTGTCACATCAAACAACGCGAAAATCAGTTATCACGCATCAGCGATAGCCTGGTTACCCTGGATCGGCGATAAGCTTTGTGACGTCGAAGCGGTTGATTTGTCACATTGCCGAATCGATTCTGATTCGCTCAAGTTGCTGCTTCGTTTTCCAAATCTTAATCGACTTTATTTGGCGCGAACGCGAGTGGAGGACGATGACCTTTCTATCATTGCCAAGCTTCGTAATCTCCAACGACTTGCGCTTTGGCATACAAACATCACCGGCCGCGGAATTGGCAAATTGGTTGCGCTCAAACGTCTGCGTGCACTGGACGTCCACGGCACGCAATTGACGGAATCTTGTTTGGCGTCGTTGGCAGAATTGGGACAGTTACGCGAGCTGAAATATGACTTCAATCGATACTCAGACCGCGGGCTTGCACTTTTAGCCAGCATGCCGAACAGGCCACTGGGCGAATTGCGATGCCAAGGTATTACCAATGCCGGATTACAGTCGCTGAAGTTGATCGCTCCCAGCAATTACCGCATCACCCGACTGCAAGAGTGTGACATTAGCGACGATTCCCTGTTGGCATTAACGGATGGTCGTGAGCCGCTACCTGTTGGTCCCGAATTCCACGTTCGCAAGTGCCTGTTATCTGATCGCACACTGGTCGCTTTACCGTGGGACACCTTGACCGATGTGCGATTCATTGACACGGATGTAACGTTCGACGCAGTCGTTCGAATCGTCGGCGATCGGTTCAAGTTCCTGGTCATCGGGGAGCGGGGCTATATTTTGGCGGAAAACTATCAATGGTCGCTCGGCCGTGGTTATGCGCCCGATGGATTGAGCGTTTGGATGGGGCACGATCCGACGGAACTATCACGCAAACAAATCGGCACATTGACCAGCCTGACGTCAGTATTTCTGAATCGCAAACAACCGGCAAAAGATTTGTTGGCAGACCTGAGTCAGCATCAGGGGTTAACAGCTTTCGAGATGTCTTCGGCCCCGGCGCAAACAGCGGTGATCGAGCAGATTGCGAATTGGCAAAACCTGCGTCACGCCAGGCTCAATTGCTGTAATCCGAGAACGATTTTCGATATTCGTCCGCTGGTCAAACTAAAACGATTGCAGCGGCTGGAGTTCTATTGCACTCCGTTTGGAGACCAGGCACTGGAGACAGTGGGACAGATTCGCGGCTTGCGTGAACTGAAATTAAGTTCCGCCAACAAAATCCTGGGGCCTGGACTGAAGCAACTCCGCAACCTCCAGCACCTGGAACTGTTGGAAATCCAAAGTTCGGCCAACTGGGACGCTTGGTTTGACGATCTCATGTCACTCGATCACATCGAGCGGATTAGACTGATCGACGTCAAATTGAACGATGCGAATCTGCGCGCCTTTGAGTCGAAGCCGGGCCGCGACCATGTTTCCTGGAATTAGTCGGGATTAGAATCCGATCCACCGATCACTCAACAGAAGAGAAAGTATTGAACCGTGCGACAGACAAGTATTCTCATTGCGTTTGCATTCTTGCTGGGCGGTTCGCCGCCGGCGTTTGCCGAGCAACCGAACATCATTCTGGTTTTCATCGACGATCTTGGTTGGAAAGATCTCGGTTGTTACGGCAATGACTTTATCGACACACCGCGGATCGATCGGCTGGCTGCCGAAGGCGTGCGATTCACCGATTTCTATGCCGCCGGTGCGGTTTGCTCGCCGACTCGTTGTGCCGTCCAATCGGGCCAGAACCAGGCGCGGATCGGGATCACGGCGCACATTCCCGGACATTGGCGACCGTTCGAGCGTGTGATCACGCCCTTGACGACGATGGCATTGCCGCTGGACACGGTGACGGTCGGTGAAGCTTTGCGCGAGGCCGGCTACGGCACCGGCTATATCGGCAAGTGGCATCTGGGGGTCGGTGCCGCCTTTCAACCAAGCAACCAAGGATACGATTTTGCCGCCGTGATTGGCGGGCCGCATCTACCGGGACGGTATCGAGTCCAAGGTCGGACTGACTGGAAGCCGAAGCCGGGTCAATACCGAACTGATTTTGAAGCCGATTTGTCGGTTGACTTCATTAAGCAAAACAAGGACAAGCCATTCTTTCTGATGCTCTCGCCCTTTGCCGTGCACATCCC
>JBFJVZ010000525.1:0-4127 GCA_041623895.1 Pirellulaceae bacterium
AATCGCGTGCCGTTCAGCCACAAGCGTGGCATGGGCTCGAACCTTCGCCTGCGAAGCGGCTCCAAACCGGCAACCTTCCCGCCGCAGTTGCTGCGGGAGGAAAATCGTCAAAAGTGAATAAGCTTGTTCTGCTCCGAACATTGATTCCGAATCTGCGGATTTTCCTCCCGGAGCAACAGTAGGATTCCCAAAAGCCGCAATCACCAATAGATTTCCCTCAACAACCGGTCGACTTCACTTCGAATCGATCGCTTCCGGCACGATGAGGGTGATCATGTTTGCAGAACGACTTGCGGAAGCTGTGGTCCGAACCCGATCGGCTACCTGTGTTGGTTTGGATCCTCGCAAGGCCCAGCTTCCCAAAGTCATTGCCGATTGCGTTCAGCATGATCTGCCCGATGAATGGGCGGCAGCTTTCACGCAGTTCTGCACCGAAATCATCGATGTCGTTAAGGATCTGGTGCCGTGCGTCAAACCGCAAGCCGCCTTTTTTGAACAGCTTGGACCTGCCGGCATGGTCGCCTTGGGCGAAGTCATTCATCACGCCAACAAGTGTGGATTGTTGGTGATCACCGATGGCAAACGCAACGACATTGGCAGCACCGCGACCGCCTACGCCGATGCTTACCTGGGTGCCGGCGACCGCAGTCCGTGGGGCAGTGATGCGTTGACCGTCAGTCCCTACTTGGGGCGTGATAGTTTGGAGCCGTTTGTGGAGGTCTGCGATCAACGCGAGGCCGGAATCTTTGTTCTCGTCAAAACCTCCAATCCCGGCGGCGGTCTGCTGCAGGATCGTGAGACCGCCGGACAAACCGTGTTTGGCCGCGTCGCCGAGGTCGTCAGCGAACTGAACGCCAGCCGGATCGGGGCTTCCGGTTACGGTCCCGTGGGTGCGGTGGTCGGGGCAACTTACCCGGCGCAACTGGCGGACTTGCGGCAGGCGATGTCGGCCAGTTGGATCTTAATCCCAGGATTTGGTGCTCAAGGAGGTGCCGCGGCCGATGTCGCCGCAGGATTTGACAAGTCCGGGCTCGGCGCGGTGGTCAATAGTTCGCGGCACATCATTTTTGCCCACGATCGCGAGGAATATCGCGATCGATTCCGCGGCAATTGGCAGGCGGCTGTCGAAGCGGCGACCAGGGAAATGAACGAGCAATTGGCCGAAATCGTTGAAATCAGCGGCTAAGCGGGCTCGAGAACCACTTCCCGAAAACCCGATAATTCGGTATCTTTCTCGATTCCACTGAAGGTAGCTAGCACGCGCCGTGTGCCGTAGCAATTTGGAATGCTGTCGGCACACGGCGCGTGCCTGCTACTTTATGCCAAACATCGGAACAACTTATGGCTACCAAAGTCAAAACTCATAAAGGCACCAAAAAGCGTTTCCGGCTAACCGCCAAGGGGAAATGCATGCACCGGCAAAGCGGCACCAGCCACTTGGCTCGCGGTCTGAGCAAAAAGCAACGACGCAATCTGCGCGGCACCAAAGCCGTCGATACCTGCATGGAAAAAACGATCCGAGCAGCCCTGAACAACAATAGCTATTGAGTATTGAGATTTTTGCCGCCACTGAAACCAGCGGCTGACCTTCCCTGACAGGAAACCCACCATTCCAAACAGTTAGGCAAAACATCGATGGCTTTGACCATCGGGGCCTGAACTGTCATTCGCCAGCGATCACGATAGGACTGCACAGCAATGCGTACCCGAAAAGGTTCTGCACGTCGACAATCAAAGAAACGACTCTTCAAACGCGCCAAAGGTTATCGAGGCGGCCGCGGTAATCTGACTCGAACCGTTAAGGAATCGTTGCTGCGAAGTGGCCAGTACGCGTTCCGCGATCGACGCGACCGCAAACGGCAGTTTCGCCGCTTGTGGATCATCCGGCTGAACGCGGCCTGTCGCCAACACGGATTGCGGTATAGCGAATTCATTCACGGTCTGAAAAAAGCCGGCATCGAAATGGATCGCAAGATGCTGTCGGAAATGGCCATTCATGACCAATCCGGTTTTAAAGACGTTTGCGACAAGGTCAAGGAATCGTTGGCTGCATAGAGCATTTTCGGAAACGACAGCCCTCCCCGGCCGCTACCGCGTCCGACCTCCGCAACGAGGGCCGGAGGACAAGTTTCCCGACCGCCGGGAGGGCGACGCTCCCGCGGAGCCGCAAAGCGTTTTCCGACGCTTCGGCTCGGAGGCCTCGCCCCCCGGGAAACTCATGTTGTCTTGGACGCAACAAGCCCCGGCCGTTTAAACGTCCGACCCTCTCAGACAGAGGGTATTGCAATTTCTTGCAAACAAACGACTTGCCAGCTGCACGGCCTCCGAGCGGGAGGGTCGGAAGCAAAGCGTGCAACTTCAAAAAGCACGCTGCGTTCACGCCGCTTCGGGCGGCAACGCTTTCTCCACAACCGCGGCCCCAACACTGTCTCCAAAAGTGTTGACCGCAGTCCGGAATCGATCCAGCAACCAGTCGACCGTTAGAATCAGCCCCACGTACTCCACCGGTAAACCGACGGCGTTCAAGACAATCAGCATCGTTACCAACCCGGCTTCGGGGATTCCGGCCGCACCGATGGCGGCCAGTGTTGCGGTGATGGCAACGGTTGCTTGTTGAGCCAAATCCAGATCTCGACCGATCGCCTGGGCGATAAAGATTGCGGCAGCAGCTTCATACAGTGCGGTGCCGTCCATGTTGATTGTGGCCCCCAGCGGAATCACAAACTCGCTCGATCGCTTGGAGATTCCGGCTTCTTCCGTACACTCCATCGTGATCGGCAACGTCGCCGAAGAACTGGCTGTGGAGAAGGCGGTCAGCAGCGCCTTGGCCATTTTTCCCATATAGACGTACGGATTCTCTCGACGGATGATCCAAAAGATGGCCGGCAATACAATCAACGCGTGAATCGCCAAGCCGATGATGACGGTGGCGAAGTACCATCCGACCTGGGTTAACTCTTGCGTGAATCTGCCCTCCGCGACGGCCTTGCCAAAGCGGGAGGCGACCAAGCAAAAGATCCCCAGCGGCGCAACGTTCATCAATAGCATCACGAATTTCATCAATGCCCCATTCGCTTGCACGATCAACTCCGTGATGCTGCTGACTTCGCGTTGCATCGTGGTCAACATTGCGCCGAAGATGATGGCAAACACGATGATCGGCAGTAGTTGCGTTTCCGCAGCCGAGACAAACAGGTTGTCGGTGACCAACATCAACAACAGATTCTTGGCGATCGTTCCGATGCTTGGCGATTCTGCTTCACCGCTGGGTAAATCACCAAACACGCTCGTGACCTCCTCGCGGGAAAGGCCGGTTAGCTTCATCAGCGACCTGGTCATCGTGTCCCGGGGAGAACCGACTTCGGCATCGGAATATTCTTGCAGTAACTCTTTGTCGACCGTTCCCACGCCGGGCTGAATGATGTTGACCACCGTCAGTCCAATTAAGACGGCGATGATTGTTGTGCAAAGGTAGTAGCTGATTGCTGCGGCGCCGGGTTTGCCAAGCTTGCGAACATCTCCCAATCCCAGAATGCCGCTCAATACCGATGTGAAAACCAATGGCACGACAATCATCTTAAGCAGCCGCAGAAAGAGCTCTCCGCCGACTTCCAGTGATTCGGCAAAGTGCGGAGCCAACCCGGCAATCACAATGGCAGCGATGATCGCCCCGCAGATCCAGTAGGTGAGTGAAGCCCCGTGAAGCTTTGGCGATTCAGACATATGGCGGCACCAGATCAGGTTTTCTTGTTAGAATCGGCGTGCTGCAATCTAACGGATGACCAGCGAGCAAACAGCAATCGGAGCACGCATCAGACCGTGAAAAATCTTTTTCAGCGAATCGGCTTAATCTTTGTCGTGCTGGTGGTGTTGCTGATCACGCTGGGGGTCTTTTTTGTCTGGAACAAGAATCGTCGTGTTGCTGCAAAGATTCAGGAACTACGCGAGGCTGGTAAACCTGTGAGCGTTGCCGATTTGGGCGAATTGCCGTCGCTGCGAGGCGACAGCTCGTCCATTTTGCAGGAGTTGGCAGCACCGCTGCAATCACTGGAACAAGCGATGGCCAAAGCCCAATCAAGCGGCGACGAACAACAGGATCGGGAAATGCGAGTCGCGATTTTTCGCGC
>JBFJVZ010000526.1:0-4121 GCA_041623895.1 Pirellulaceae bacterium
ACAACGACAACATCAAACACGCCCTGCTTGACCCAATCAGCTGTCTGCTGGTCGATATCCCCACGGCGTTGCAATTCATCCCACCGATATTCGATTAATTCCACAGGATTCTGGGAATCGGCCAGCCCCTCCACAAACGACTCGTCTTTGATCAATGGCGGCGCCGCATGCAGATGTTCTGTGCCGACCAGGCAAACGGACGTTGGATGCTGACGACTGAATTGAGCGATTTGTAGCAGCAGCGTGCCTACCAATGGATACAGCAAAATCGGCAACACCGCGATCGTGAACAGCGTCCGCCGATCGCGCAGCTGGTCTCGCATTTCGCGCATGTAGATCATCAGCACTGCGGCCAACCGGGGGCGATCCGGCAGTTCAGCATCACGTCTTTGTTGCCTGGATGAGCTACTCAAATCCCGGCTCCTTGGCTGCAGATGATGTCGTCTTCGTAGTCAAGCGATCTTGCCTCATGCCGGCTCAACAAGCCGAAGAAAAGCTCCTCGAAATCGTGTTCATCATGTCGCGAACGCAACTCATGCAGCGTCCCAGTGTCCAAGATTCTGCCGCGATGCATGATTGCGATCCGGTCACACAAGCGTTCGACCTCGCTCATGATGTGCGTGGAAAAAATCAAACACTTGCCGGCTTCGCGGAGTCTGCGGATCACTTCCAACAGGTTTCGTGCAACCAGGACATCCAGGCCAAGGGTTGCTTCATCAAAGATCAGCACGGGTGGATCGTGGACCATGGCGCGGGCGATGGAAACTTTTTGCTTCATACCGGTCGACATCTTCGCGCCGGGAACATCGCGAAACTCGTTCATGCGAAGCTGCTCGAACAGCGTTTCCAATCGCTGCCTTAGTTCGTCTTTGGGCATGCCGTGCAGGCGGCCAAAATACTCGACCATTTCCCAGGCCGTCATGCGTTCATAAATCGCCGTATTGTTGCTGACGAAACCAATCCGACGGCGGACTTCGGCCGGATCGCGGGAAACGTCATAGCCGGCGACATTGGCGATCCCATTGGTGGGTGCCAGTACCGTGCTAAGCACTCGCAAGACCGTCGTTTTGCCCGCTCCATTGGGACCTAGCAGACCAAAGATTTCACCGCTGCGAACGCTGAAGGAAACTCGATCAACCGCGATAAATCGCCCCCGTTGCAAGTCCTCATAGGTCTTCGTCAGATGTTGGACTTGAATCATGCGGCCACATAGAAAAGGGACTACTCAGGTCGAGGCAACCAGCCGATCGTGCGACATGTTCGATCCGTCACGAATGTCACAAAAGATCCGGTTTTACCGGCGGGTTGTCGCTGCAGAAACGTTTCTGTACGAAAGTACTTTGCCGCCGCAGGATTTCGAGCAGCCAATCGGGGTAAGAGACGGCAAACGCCGTAATCCCCCCGGCGTAACCGTCAGGATCCGCGGTCTCACGCAAAGAACCGCATTGGCAGTGCCCACGATTGGTCCGATGCCAATATCTTCCCCTCAGAGCCGACGGCAACAAACCGTCCCTTGCCGTAGGCCACGCCTCTCAGATCTCGTTCGGCCGGAGCTTGCCTGCCTTGTGGCAGAGGATTACGCCACCCATTTAGATTGACCCGGCAAGTTGTCGGCTGAAACAACCAGAGCTCAAAACAAGCCGCAAAGCCCGGGTCATGGACTGCAGGAAAACATAGTTTTCTCCCCGAATTGACGGGGGAATACTCAATCCTTCACGCGAAGCCGCACGACCGAACCTTGCACGCACGGCAACGATGCGATTTCAGCCGTCGCCGCGGCGGTTGCCCCCTCGCTTGCCGCATGCGTCATGATCACCAGCGGTACAGGGTCCAACTGTGTGTGGCCGTCCAGACTCTCGTGCTGAATCACCGATGCAATCGAAATCTCGTGTTGCCCGAGTACCGTGGCAATCTTGGCAAGCGTCCCCGGATGGTTCGCCACCGAGAGACGAAAATAGTTGCGCCCCATCAGCGTATCGGCATCACGCAGCAGAACACGTGGTGGCTGATCAATCGAAAAGTACTCAAGGGTCCGAAAGGTGATTCGCGTGCGGCCCACCGCCGTATCGATCATGTCCGCCGCAACCGCCGAAGCAGTCGGCATCTGCCCGGCACCCAGTCCGTGATAAAAGACGGGGCCCACAGCGTCGCCAACGACGCGAATCGCATTGAATGCGTCGCGTACTTCGGCCAGCGGTGTGCCAATTCGGACCAGTGTGGGCGCAACCGACAATTCCAATCCGTCATCAGCCAGGTCGGCGACGGCCAGCAGTTTGATGTGGTAGCCGAGTTCCTTTGCGTATTTCAGATCCGTAGGATCCAAGACATCAATCCCGATGCGGGGAATCTCTGACCAATTGACGGTGGCACCAAACGCCAGGTGAGCCAAGATCGCTAACTTTTGCGCAGCGTCCGATCCATCAACATCCATCGTCGGATCGGCTTCGGCATAACCCAGCTGTTGTGCCAGCCGTACCGCGTCGATGTAGGTCATGCCGGTTTCGCCCATCCGTGTCACGATAAAATTGCTGGTGCCGTTCAGGATTCCCTCCATCGACAGAATCTGATTCGCCGAAAGACACTGGCTGACGTTGGCAATGATCGGGATTCCACCAGCCACCGCGGCTTCAAACGCGATGCTTCGTCCAAGCTCGCGAGCCTTGGTGAATAACTCTGGGCCGTGTTCGGCCAGCAAAGCCTTGTTGGCCGTCACAATGTCTTTTCCCGCTTCCAGCAGCTGCAGCATGATCGTGCGGGCGGGTTCCAAGCCGCCAATCAATTGAGCGACCACGGTGATTTCTGAATCATTAATCACATCGGATAACTTGTCCGTGGCAACACCAGCGGGCAAGTCGACGTCGCGGGGCTTGGCCAAATCACGCATCACGGCTTTTTTCAGCCACAATGTCCGCCCGGCATGTCGGGCCGTCCGGTCACCATGATCCAGCAACAATCTGGCAACACCCGTTCCGACCGTTCCCAAACCGACGATAGCTACGTTTGTCTTTTCCATGCCGCAAATGTTAGCTGGACAACGCAAATTTGACAGCCGGTCTCAAGATGCCGGGCGCCTTTGATCGGGTGCGTTTCCGTAGGCCAGGACCAGGAGAGCGTCCGGCTTAAGGCGACGGCGACCGGGCCGAAGGCCCAGCAGTTTGCTTAGCCCAGCTGGGCTATGTAAATTGTCGCCCACTTCGGGGCTACTAAGCCGGACGCTCTGCCAGTCCTGGCGATGTGCTGCCAGGACGAGGAGAGCGGCTAGTGGTACTTCAAGTCAGTTCTTGTGTGCCGCGAAAAGGGGTCTGACCCGGGTCTGACCCCTTGTCGCTCGCACCGCGTTGCCTTTCAGGGCTAACCTCGCCTTGTTTTCAGCACCCAGGGCTACCATGTTCTGGCCCCTGCAGGGCGGCGTTGCAAAAAGCGCAACATCAAAAAACGCAAGCGAGTGAACGAGTTATGACATACTTACTCGCTCGCCCATCTTGCTGGTATTCTTCGGTGATTGGGAAACGAAGTCCCGCTGTCAAGTTAGCGGAGGTTCAAGAATTGCCAGCCGGAGATGTACCATTTCTTTCCGTAAGATTTGCACCAACGGCACTCAGCCAAGATCTTGACCATCGTTCCATCCAGCCGCTCGATCTGCAGCGTGGCTGTACAACGTTCCGGTAGCATTTCAGTAGTGATCACGCCGATCCCAGCATTGGAAATATTCCGCGAGAACGCCTCCACTGGCTCGTTTGCAGATCCGCGATCGATCAACACCATACGGACCAGACTATCGCGATGTGACGTGCGGTTTTCAGCGCGATCGTAGTCCAAGTCTTCGCGCAGAAGACCTTGCACCGCGTTGTCGATGTCAGAGCTGACCGACTGGCTGGTTGTTCGCAACATTAATGACACTTGAAACGAGACGAAAAATGATCCCTGTGCCAAGCGACGCACTCGATCTGTCTGGTTCAGGCTGATGAGTTCTAAACGCGCATCGCAACTAAAGCTTGGGGGACTGGATGATCTGCGGTCGATTAGAACCGGGCAAAATGTGGTGATTTGGAGAATTTCCTTGCTTCCAATCGACAAAATCGTCATAACAACATGTCTACTCTCTTTTCAACTTCTCACGG
>JBFJVZ010000527.1:0-4117 GCA_041623895.1 Pirellulaceae bacterium
AGTCTGGCGACTCCGGCTACGAAGAACAGCCCGCGTAACGCGAACAAGAAACGCTTAACGGCGTTGGGAGAGGGGGCCAGAAGACTTCTGTAGACACCAATGTCGGGCATTGGTGTCTACACATCTTCTTCACCCTCCCTAGAAAGAGAGGCCCGTTTTAAAATCCTCGCTTACGGCATCGGGTTAAACTTGAAATCGCTAACGAAGCTGAAGTGCGCTGCCCAGCTAAAATAATCGTTTCCTTTGTTGTCTGACCAAGAATCCGCCTCGTTGGTGCGTCTTACGCGTCACATCTTTACATGCCCGCCCGTTTGTTGCTCGCGTTGATCGTACTTGTCGCTGCGCCATTGGCGTTGCTTGGCTGGTTATCCGCCTCTGCCATGCGACAGCAACAGGAAGCTGCCACGGCCCAGTTGCGCGAATTGTTGAGCCGCCGCCTGCAAGAGATCGATGGCAATCTTGGCTCGGTGTTTGAGGAATATGAACGGCAATTAGCCAGGATGATTGCTGGGACGAATCAGCCGATCGCCAGGTTGCGGCAAATTCAATTGGATACTCCGGTGGTCCGGCAAGGCATCTTTGTGGGCAAAGATGGATCGTTGTTGTTCCCGGCTAAGCCGACTGCCGATGATCCTGAGATGATTGCGCTGCACGCGTCGCTTTCCGGCATGATCGGTGGTCGACCGGATTTGTTTGACCAGGATGACGCGATTGTCAGCGGCAAGCCTTCCGGGAATAAACTTCCCCAATCGAAAGCGTCAAGACTGAGCGAAAATCCTCAATGGCAAGTGTGGTACATGGACGAAGGAGCGCAGCTGATTCTCTGGTTTCCGCATGAGGATGGTGCAAGTGCGGGTTTGCTGCTGGAGAGATCTCGTTGGATGTCCGACCTGACGGCGGTTTTGCCGGATTCCAGATCGGGTCCGGACAAAGAGGCGGATTCCGATTTTCGCCTCTCAGGCTTCACGGCGCTGATCGACGAATCACAGCAACTGTTCTATCGATGGGGTGATGAGAGCGACATCGACGCAAAGGTTGTGGCATCGATCCCTTTGTCACCGCCACTTTCGACCTGGCAACTGCAATTTCGCGCCGGCGGGGCATTACTTCCTGGTAGCAGTCTGTTACCGATGGTGCTTTCCCTGTCCGGGATTGGCATCGTGTTGCTGGCGCTGGGGATGTATGTATTGACCGGCGTGCAGCGTCAAATGCGGACCGCCAGGAATCGTGTTAGCTTCGCCGGTCAGGTTTCGCATGAGTTACGAACCCCGCTCACGAACATTCGCCTGTACGCAGAGCTTGCGGAGACGGATTTGGAAGAGCTTCCACTTGGTGATGCGCGGACCTCGATCCAGAAAAGGTTGGCCGTGATCGACAGTGAGAGTCGCCGTTTGGGTAGGCTTGTTTCCGGTGTTCTGGAAATGATTCGCGACGACGTCAAGCAGCGTGAGCCCAAGCTGGACCTGGTGAACCCTGATGACCTGATATCGCAGACGATGGAGCATTTTGCTCCCAGCTTTGAAAGGGCTGGTATCGAAGTCCATCGGTCTGCCGCAGCCGACGCCCTGGTCAAGATCGATGTGGACATTTTTGAAATGGTGTTGGTTAACCTGTTAAGCAATGTCGAGAAATATGCAGCTGACGGTAAGCGTGTTGAGATCAGATCACGCTTTGATAACGAATGGTTGATTGTGACGGTCGCGGACTGGGGACAAGGCATCGCCGCGCGGCATCGCCGCAGTATTTTCCGGCCGTTCGCTCGTCTGGACGATTCGGTCAGCGCGCCCAGTGGTACCGGAATTGGACTGACAATCGCGTTGCGTGCCGCACAACGACATGGCGGTGAGCTTTCACTGGTTCCGACCGATCGTGGTGCGTGCTTTGAATTCCGCATTCCTATTCAGCGGTGATGAGTCTGATGTCGTTTAGAATCCTGGTCGCAGAAGACGATCCGAATACGCGTGCCGCGTTGGTCGAATTGCTGCAGAAGGAAGGTCATTCAGTGATTGAGGCGGCTGACGGAATGCAGGCCAAGAGCCTGTTTGATGCCGACCCGCCGCAGATGGCGTGCTTGGATGTGATGATGCCAGGTATCAGCGGCTACGACTTGTGCCGGTATTTTCGCTCACAGAATCCGGAAATGCCGATTCTATTCATCACCGCAAAGGCGGAAGAGATCGACAAGGTCGTTGGTCTGGAACTCGGAGCTGACGATTACATCGTTAAACCGTTTGGCGCAAAAGAAGTCGTCGCGCGAATTCGCGCCATCGCCCGACGCTGTCTGCGCAGCGCTGACGACGAAGAGCAAACTCTGAAATTCTCCGTCGACGAATTTTGGATGAACGATCTCCACATCATCCCGCGACAACTTCGCGCGCGGCGAAACGATACTGTGATCGAATTGACGGCTCGAGAACTTCGCATCCTGCAGGTGTTGGCGAGTCGACCGCACGAAGTGGTTGATCGTAATGAGCTTTTCAAAATCGCCTGGCAAGAATCCCATATCCCCAATAGCCGAACCATTGATCAGACGATTAGTCAATTGCGAAAGAGAATCGAATTGGATCCCAAGCATCCGAAGATCATCCAAACCGTGTACGGTGTCGGATACCGATTCGAACCCCAACTGCCGGACAAAGATTAGAATTGACCATGTCCGGCTTTGATCGTGAAGGCAACCCAATTGACTTTGGTGGGGTTCCGTCTGCCGGTCAACTCGAAATCCTCGAGCAACACCCGTAGCGTAATTTACCGATGAGTATGCTGATTGGCTGCCAGTGCGGAACCAAGCTGCGTGTGAATGCTTCGGCAGCCGGGAAAACGGTCAACTGCCCCAAATGCAGGCGGACACTGAAGGTTCCGGTCTCGGGCGGTGGGGCTGCGCCGCCGCCCTCAAAGCCGGCGCCTGCGGTCTCCCAGGCACCGGCGAGCGATGCCACGGTCACGATCAAATGCGGCTGCGGACAACCGATGAAAGTGGCGACCAAACACGCCGGCAAGAAGGTCGCTTGCCCCAAGTGCAATGCTCACCTGGTTGTGCCCGGCAGCCCCCAACCCGCGGCGCCGGTGGTGACACCGATCCCTGCACAGCCGATTCCTGCACAGCCGATTCCTGCACAGCCGATTCCTGCACAGCCGATTCCTGCACAGCCGATTCCTGCACAGCCAGCCGCTACACGGCCGGTTGTTCAGCCGGCGCCACAGCCGTTGCCCGATTTCTTTTCCACGCCCGCAGGACAATCGCCTGCCGGACTGCAGCCTTACACCCCGCCGACGGCGCGCTCGAGAGCGGGGAAAGCTAAGACGCCAACGTCCAAGCTTGGTTTGCTGGTTGTGCTGATCGGCATTTGCATCATCAGCGGTGGTTTGCTGTTCAGCGGGTTCGGCCAAGCCACGATGCACATCCTGTTTTTTCGGCAAACGTTGACCGCAGACCCGCCGACCTCCAGAGACGAATTTGAGCAACGTATCAAACGAACTCAGTCGTTAGTGACAATGATGGAAGTGAGCATCAAGATCGGCAGAACGGTGCTGGTGGCTGGCACAATCACTGCTATTGTCGGCTACGGAATCTGTATCGCTTCACCTGGCCCGCAGATGGCTCTGGCAATTGCCGCAATGATCGTGGGAGCGATCATGGCGGTTCTCGACTTGATCATGCGAGTCGTGCCTTATTTGGCGGAGAATAGTATTCCCCACGATTTCATCATGTTCCGATCCAGTTTCCTCGGCCGCTCTACGATCGAGGTATTGATAGCTCCGTTGTTGGAGATTTTGATGGCGACACACCTGCTGTTATTTGCCATCTTTGCCACGCTCGGTTTCCAACGTTTGAAGAAAGCCAATGTGGCCGTGCCCGCGACTTCAATTGTTCTATTCGCTGTCTACCTCGGGTTGGTCGTCGTGATCGCGATCATCATTAACACCAGATCCGAGCCGGGCGGCAGAGGATTGCTGTACACAATCATTGCCATGCAGTGGGTGGGAAATATCTGCACGGGAGTCGGCTTGGGTTTCTTAATCGCATCGATCGTGAAATTGCGGACCTAAAGCATTTTCAGATATCTCGTAGGCCAGGACTTGTCCTGGCAATAAGGCGCCAGGACAAGTCCTGGCC
>JBFJVZ010000528.1:0-4097 GCA_041623895.1 Pirellulaceae bacterium
CAGTCTTCAAGACGGTGCACGTCTGCAAAAACGACCAAGACGTGGCGTTGGATCAGGCGTTCATTCCCAATGCCACGTCCAGCCGGGTGATTCGAAACGGCATTCGACTCGCCGACATACCGCGGCTTGATTCGTGCCGCGACGACGAATCTGAAAAGCGAAAGCAAGTTGCCGTTTTGGGAAGGCTGGCCTACCAGAAGAACCCGGATCTCGTTCTGGACCTGGCCCAGTTGCTGGCTGCAGAAGGCTTCGTCTTTCAGCTGATCGGCGGAGGCGAATTGGAACAGCCCATACGAAGACGCGTCGAACGGGAAAACATCAAAAACGTGGTGCTGCATGGCAGTCAGTCTCGTCCCGATGCGCTGAAAATCATGTCCGAGGCCGGGACCTTTCTGCTGGCTAGTCGCTGGGAAGGGCTGCCCATTGCACCAGTGGAAGCCATGGCCATGGGGCTGGCGGTGGTGATCAGCGATGTGAATGGTAATACAGAAGTCGTACGCGATGGCATCGAAGGTCGAGTCGCGCCCAGCGAGGACTTGAATGCATTTGCCTCCGCACTCAGAGCCGTGATCGCTGACCCTGAGAAGACTTCCCAACTAATCGAAAATGGAAAGCAACGAGTCGCCACGGAATTCACACGAGACAGAATCGTGCGCGACCATCTCCAGCTATATCAAGAGTGCATCTCGGGTGTTAACGTTGCCTGATTGTTCGATAGAATCCAGCTGCGCAGCGCCACTCTGATCAGCCGACTGCGTTAGAGAGCGTCCCGTTTAAGCGCCCAGCGGCTAATCCTTGATGATCTCTAATTCGTAATAGATTTCGGCGACCGGTAAGATCCAGGCGAAGAATCTTTCGTAGATTCGGCTGTATCTGTTGACAAGATATTCGATCCCGAGCCATTTGAAGGGATTGAAAGCGGAACGCCCGGCTTGAGTGAAATACTCGCGAAACGAGAGATGAACGCGGCTGATCTTGAAGTTCACGCTTTGCAGGTAGAAGCTGTGCTTGTAATTCAGCGACTTGTCAAAGTAATTGAAGCTTCGGCTCGAAAAGAAAATCGTGTGCGTTGGATCAGAGTACATATTGTCGGATGAAAAGTGGGGCACCGAGATCTTGACGACAGCGCCGTTCTTGCCCGCACGATAGACCTCCTCGAGAATCCCTAAGAAATTTTTGGAATGCTCCAAGACATCATCAAACACAAACTCATCAAACTCGTTTTCAGCAATCGGCCAGGGCGTTTCATTCATGTCATGAACGATGTCGACTCCTGCGAGAGGGACAATGTCCATGCCCAGGTACCCTCTGCGTTTGTCGTCGCCGCAACCGACGTCCAACTTCTTAACGGTAGTGCTGATTGATGGTTTCAATTCAGGCGATTCAGTGAGCAATAGAGTCATGTCTGCTATTTCTAACCTCGTAAAAGATTGTGACGGCCACTAAGACGCGGCCCTGGAAGACTCCAAGCCAGTACGACCGCCATCTGCCACCGTGCGATTTGCAAAACGACTGACGCAGATCCCCAGCAGGATCATTGTTACCGGAGTTATTTGCCAACTACCCAGTGGTTCGCCTCCCATGCTGTCAGCGATGAACGTTGCGATGACAGCCAGGCACATCATGGCTTCAAACGGTTTTTCCATTCGGTAGGCAAATGAATTCCACACAATGTTGGCCACGAAAACGATAAACATACAGAGACACAGAAATCCGCACTCGGCGGCGAGCGAAAGAAACTGGTTATGGGGTGACGAGGAAAAGTGCAAATAGCCTTGCTTGTAACCAACCCCCAATACCCCCCACTGATCAATCGATGCCAGGTACTCCCGCCAAATGGCGACTCGGCCAGCCAAGAAACTATTGGATGAATGATGGGCTCGTGGATCAAATCTGGAGTACGTGACCTGCAACCATTCTTGCTCCATGAGTTGTGGGATGATCAAGCACAATGTCCCCAGGGTGACCACGAGTACCAGGATTGCCAGTGATATCGTGCTGCCTCGCAAGCGGAATCCGCGGCGTTTCAAGTGGGCAGCGAACATGAAGCTCGCTCCCGCACCCATGCCGGCGACAATGGCAGCCAAAGATACGCGCGATGTTGAACACGCCAGGCCCACAATCGAGGTCAGCAGGATAGCAGCAAGTATACGCTTGTCGGGCCGTTCCTCACTGATGGTTTGCATACCGCACGTTACGGTCCACATGGCAATCAGTGCGCCGAACCCGGTGCTGTTGCCAAAAACGCCTGCCGCTCGGATTCTTGACTCGCCGTTATCCAGCCAAATTCGCTGATTCGCTTCTTCGGCGAATAAGGCGATATCAAACCACCACAGCACGATTCCGGTCAGAATCGCGAACAGCCCGCTCCAAAAGAAAACTCGGATCACCTGCCGAAGTGTGAGGGTTGAAAAGCAAGCCAGAAAAAATGGGAATGATATCCCGATCAAGCGTCCCCATTTGAGCACGTAGCTCAGATCGTCGGTCTGATACAGGGAGACTCCCACCAGGATCAAGAAAGCGGCCAGCAGAAAATGTGAAGTAACACACTTCCGCAGTCGGCCAACCAAAACGGTTGCTGCAATCGCGGGAATGAAAAGCAAATCTGATGCCCCCAGCAGTCCAGCCACCGGGATGACCAGCAGGGGTGTCAAAAAGGCGTAGGCAAGCAGCAACGAGTTGACGACGGATTCGCGCGTCATCACGATCGTCAACGTTGTTCTTCGCAATCCGGGATTGCAAGTGCCAGTTCGTGTGTTCATGGTGCTCGCCGCTCAGCAGGCCTCTGGTAGCGAAGCCGTGTATCGGTTGCGGACCTTGGCCCATTTCGACTCACAGAGGACGCTTGAAACGTGTGCCAGGTAGGAATCTCGAAACTTGTCTGGGGAGAATGACTCGGCATGGCTTGCGCACGTATTAGCGTCAAATGCCTCGAAGTTGATGCTGCTGAGGACTTCAGCCAGACACTCTGCATTTTGTTCGTCAAAGTATGCGCCGGTACGATCCTCCAAAATGGTCTCGAGTGCGCCGCCGGCGCGAAAAGCAACCACTGGGCAGCCCGCGGCTTGTGCTTCAACCGGCGTAATGCCGAAATCTTCAATCCCCGGGAACACGAACACAGACGCGGTTTCGTAGTTCGATTTCAAGGCCAGGAACGGCTGGCGTCCCAAAAACTGGATGTTTGACTTGGCCATCGATTCCAATCTCTTTCGTTCCGGACCGTCGCCGATAATTACCAGTTTTGTACCGAGCCTGTTAAAGGCTTCGACGGCTATATCGATTCGTTTGTAGGGAACAAGTTCGGAAATTACCAACGCGAACGGTTCCCGTTTTTGATCGGAGCGAAACTGGTTTACGGCGACGGGCGGGTAAACTACTTTTGAATCGCGATCGTAGTACTTGCTAATCCGGTCAGAGACGAAGTGCGAGTTCGCGATGAAGCTGGTCACTTTTTGCGCCGCTTGATAGTCGAAACGACGTAGCATCGGAGCGAAACGATCGAGAGCGATGCGCGCCGCAAATGATGACTTCTTGTACTCATCACCTAATTCCCAGAGGTACCGTGGCGGTGAGTGGCAGTAACAGATGTGCTTTACATGCTCGGGAACAGTGATGCCCTTGATTAAGGCAGCATCAGAACTAAGCAATACATCCACGTGATCCGCTACTCGAAGTTTCTTGATCGCTGCCGGGTGAACAGGTAGAAGATGTCGGTAGAACCGCGGAGCCCTGGGGATTCGATCAATGACGCTAGGCACCACGCGATGCCCGCGGAGCCCGTTGATTTGCAACTGACGTCGGTAGACGAGAGTGTAAATGTCACTGCCTGGAAACATGTTCGCGATCTGTTCCAAGACCTTCTCGCCGCCGCGGTAGTGCGTTAACCAATGATGTGCGAGGGCAATATTCATCTCTTTAAGCACGATCTATCAAGGTCGCGGCGGCGGCGGTGTTCTCACGGGCAAATCGGCTCGGCTGCGCAGGGCAACGATCAACAATCGCGGCTGTTCGTATCAGTTAGATACGGTCGTGTCGCGAGTTTGAAACGTGTTTGCGTCCGACAGTGCCGGAGCGGGAACGCGCGAACAAGGTGTGCC
>JBFJVZ010000529.1:0-4087 GCA_041623895.1 Pirellulaceae bacterium
AAACGCTTGGCGGCTCCGCGGGAGCGTCGCCCTCCCAGCGGTTGGGAAACTTGTGTCATTGTCCCCCACGCGCAACAGAAAAACGTAGATAAGCGTCTCTTTTCACCATCCCAGCCTCGCCCTCCCGATTCACACAGCCTCCC
Source organism: Pirellulaceae bacterium (assembly GCA_041623895.1). Lineage (GTDB taxonomy): Bacteria > Planctomycetota > Planctomycetia > Pirellulales > Pirellulaceae > JBFJVZ01. The sequence continues at coordinate 144 of JBFJVZ010000529.1, forward strand.
GATTCACACAGCTTCCCGATTCACACACTATGTTGACAACTGCAGCCAGTTGGGGCGGAAGATCATCGTGGCCCCTAAAGCAAGGATCACGACGCCGCTGACCAGTTTCAGCCAGCGTCCCTCGCGTTCCTGCAGTCTGCGTCTGGAGAGCGTCACAACCACGATCCCCAACAAGATCGAATCGTCCAGCATGTAGGCAAGGTTGTAGAGTCCCAGATAACAGTAGTTTGCCCAGTTCGGCAATTCTTGCATCATCAGGATTTGTGAATACAAAGCAGGCAGTCCCGCCGTGCACAGCAGTTCCACAATGTTGACGACGATTGCCAAGGCAACAGCCGCGGAGATCGCAGCCGTCAAGTATTTTGCGTTCACGATGTCACGAACGCGTGCATAGATCCCTGGTTTTTGAGATTCGGGAATCGACAGGGAAAGGCCTTTCTTGAAAGCAAAGAAATCTTTGACGTTGACGAGTCCAATGAAGACCGCCATGCAGCCCAAGACAATCTGCACCGGGCGCTGCAGTCCAATCAGTTGCAGCACGTTCAACCAGGCCGCCATGAACGCGAAATAGGCAACGCCGCTGACAACCACAAAGGTACCGGCAATGGCGATCATTTTTCGACGGTCTTTGATGTTGACCAACACGGAAAGCAAAAACACCAACACCCACATCGCGCAGGGGTTGAATCCGTCGACCAGCCCAACCAGAAATGTAAAAGCGGGAAGGCCCAAGGAACTAACACGCAGTTCACCAAAGACGGGCACGTTGATGATATCGGACTTTGCAGGCGGATCTTGTTCGCCCGCATCCACGGGAGTGTCGGTGACCACAACGTCATCGGGTATCGGCACACTGTCAGCAGCGTCCGGTAACGGCAGATCACCCGTTTCCTCCGGAAGCGGAAGGTCGTCGATACTATCGGAGTTGCCGCCGGTATCATCCTGAATGCCCGCAATTTGCAGCGCCACGACGGGCATTCCGATGGGGACCCGAAAAAGCGTTCCTACGCGAGACTGCTGATCCAGGTGCGACTGCTGTTGACCACTGGCTTCTCTGACTAGTGACTCGATTTGTTTGCCGGTGATCGCGTCTCCCTGGTACCCCACGATCAGCTGGCCTGAAAAATGGATGGTGGGCAATCCGGGGGCAATCCTGAATTGTTGCGATAACGAATTCCAGCGGTCGCGCGCGGCGACATCAGCCGTGACCTCGTAGATCACGATGTTCAGCCCCGGCCATCGCGTTTGCATTTGCCTGAGGAACGCCTTGGCGTTGTTGCAGCGCGGACACGTCCATCGCGTGTAGACGTGCATCGTGAATAAGTCCTCGATCTTGGGGCCCGTTGTTGCCGAGTCATCGAATCCGATGTGGATTTTGCGGCAGCAGAAAACCATCGGGACGGCTGGTTTTTCGTAACCGGCTTTCTTGGCCAAATCCCAGAGCCGCTTCAACTGAACCTGATCCTTGATCACATCGTGAACAACCACGTCCAATCCCGATCGCTGATTCGCCAAATCATCAAAGTATTCGAGCGCCTTTTCGCAACGCGGCGAATCCGGACGGATGAAGACCTCGACTTTGATCTTGTTACTTGTCTCAGTTGCCGGTTGCTGGGCAGCGACAAGCGGACAGTTGGCAAGCGTGCAGGCGGCGAAAAATGCGGCCGCCAGCGCGGATCGCAGGGCAAGTTTGGGATGGGCAAAACCACCGGCCAACCGAGACAGGTTCACCAATGCGAATCGATTTGGGCGCGGTGACATCAATGGTGATCCAAGTTGCGTTTTCCTATCCGAGCCGTCAATTGAAACGACTCTCGAAGACTCGTGTTGTACGTCGAATAGACGAGCAAAAGGTGTGCCACCGACCGTAATCGCCAATCACCCTCGTTGCGACCGGAACACGGTTTGCGACATGACATCCTTGCTGCCAACGGCGGCTCAACTTCTCGGTGCAGGCGCGCCAGTTTGGCACAGGTCGGTGCGAATCGGCCCACTTACAGCGAGACGAGGTAGGGATGAAGGGCTCATTGTTGATCGCGCGGATCGCGGGAATTGGCGTCTATGTCCACTGGACCTTTTTGATTCTGTTGGGTTGGATCTTTTTCGCACAGTTCCAGGCAGGGGGGCTGCTGGCGGCGCTTCGCGGAGTCGGATTGATCGTCTCGTTGTTTGTCTGTGTTGTGCTTCATGAATTCGGTCACGCGCTGGTGGCGCGACGCTTCAATGTGCCCACCAGGGACATCACGCTGTTACCGATTGGCGGCGTCGCACGTATGGAGCGCATTCCTCGCAATCCGAATCAGGAACTGGCGATTGCTGTCGCGGGGCCTGCTGTGAATGTCATCATCGCGGCAGTTTTGTATCTGTTTGTGTACGTCCGCGGTGCCTTACCGGACGTCGAAGCGGTCGCTTCGATGACAGCCTCCTGGGTCGACATGCTGTTGTGGTTCAACATCGCCTTGGTCGTATTCAACATGCTGCCCGCGTTTCCAATGGACGGCGGACGAGTTCTGCGGTCATTCTTGGCAAGAAGGATCGACTATGTTGAAGCAACCATGGTTGCAGCCAGCATCGGACAAGCCATGGCGGTCGCTTTCTTTGTGCTGGGCTTGTACTCGAACTGGATTTTGATGCTGATCGCAGTTTTTGTTTTTATCGGTGCGCGTGCCGAAGCCGAGGCCGTGCGGATCATCGAACTTGTGACGGGAGCCACCGTCGGTGACGCGATGGAACAGCGGTTTAGTACGTTGAACATCAACCAGACCCTGGATGATGCCAGCGATCTGCTCCTATCCGGGTCACAAAATGACTTTCCTGTGCTCGATCACGGGCGTTTGGTTGGGATGCTTTATCGATCTGATTTATTCACCGCTATCGCCACTCACCTTGCCGACACACCCGTGCGTCAAATGATGAGATCCGATTTCAACGTGCTGTCCACGAATTCCGACTTGGAATCGTCGCTTGAGACATTTCAAAAAGATTCGGTGACAACCATTCCCGTCGTGCAAGACGACGAATTGGTGGGAATCCTGACTCAAGAGAACGTTGCCGAATGGATGACGCTGGGTGCGGCGAAACGAAAACTCGCTCGCCAATTCCAAAGTCAACGAGACAGTCAGCTGCCCTCACGTGTAATCGTGCAAACGAATCGGCAAGAACCGGGCACCCCAGTTTCCGGGTGTTGACTCAAAGACACCGGCACACCTGGTTCCGCACGAGGAGCAGTCCGAGGAGTTTGTCAGGTGCCAACCGGTGATCTCATACCCTCGTCGCCCAATCAAACGAGAATGACAGATGTGACAGTACGTCGACTGACCATCTTCGTCAGGAATATTGCCGGTGTAGGCATATCGAACGCCGTTTTCAATCGCGATTTCGCGAGCCCGCCGTAGCGTCCTCAGCGGCGTTCCGGGTTTGTCCAACATCCGCCAATCGGGATGGAAGGCGGTGAAGTGCATGGGCACATCAGGACCGAGCTCTTCGACAACCCAGCTTGTCATTTCGCTGATCTCGCTGTCAGCATCGTTTTCGCCTGGAATCAGCAGCGTCGTCGTCTCCACCCAGACATCCGTTTCGTGTTTCAAGTAGACGAGCGTATCCAAGACCGGCTTCAAGTGCGATGCGCAAATATTGCGGTAAAAGCGTTCGGTAAACGCCTTCAAATCAACATTGGCCGCATCGATCTGTTGATAGAACTCGGCCCGCGGCTCCGCGCATACTTCGCCCGCTGTCACGGCAACGGCTCGGATCCCTTGGGCGCGGCACTCGCGACCAACATCGATCGCATACTCGTGAAAAATCACCGGATCGTTGTAGGTGAAAGCAACACTGCGACAACCTAGCTTGCGTGCGGCCGAAGCGATCGCGGCGGGTGAGGCCTCGTCCGCCAGGGTATCGAACTCGCGCGATTTGCTGATGTCCCAGTTTTGGCAGAATTTGCA
>JBFJVZ010000530.1:0-4079 GCA_041623895.1 Pirellulaceae bacterium
AAACCGTATAAGCCGGCCACTACCATCCCAGCCTCGCCCGCCCGAATCACGGGTGACGGCAACAGCCTCGGAAATCGAGGCAGGCCCCGTTTCCGAAACCACCCATATTCGCCAACGGCCCGAACGGTGCTTCGCACAATTCGTGCCTGCCCCCTTTTCCCCAACCCCCATTTGCCCAACCGATGTGATCACTCCGCGTCGCTGCGGGTCTCGATCATCGAAATCCAGATTTGGCGAATCACGTTGAGTTTGCGTTCCACCGATCGCAGTGAAATGTTCAGTTGCTGAGCAATTTCTTCATTTGAATACCCCTCGAATCGCAACCTTGCCACATCGCGTTGCGATTGATCGGGCAAGACGGCAAACATTTCTTGCTGTCGTTCTTCCATCAAGGCTAAGAATTGCGGTGTCGGTTCGCCTTGGGCAAGCTGATCTAATCCGCCAATGTGACTGCTGCCGGCAGCTTCAACAATCGATTCGCCGCGCACCTGGACACCACCTCGTTTCTGCGCGGTTTGCCGGCGGATTTGGTCCACCGCTTTCATCCCAGCGATGGCGGTCAACAGCTTCCACAAATCGTCACGATCATGCAGTTGCTGAAAGCGGCCCGCAGCGGCGCCGCGGCATAAACTCTCGAAAACACTGACCGCAACATCTTCCTCATCGGCGACTCGTCGCGGAGCGGAACCAAGTCGCCTGGCAGCCACGCGAACGAGTTGGCTGAAGTAACGCTCCCAGAGCTTCGCAGAGGCGGAGTCGTTGCCTTGCTTTAAATCATTGATCCAAGCCGTGACCGAATCATTGAACTGTTCCGAGTGATTCGTCATTGGTATTACCCGTTAACAGTAAAAGGTGCATCACCGGACACCACCGCCAGCTCAGGAACAGGCCTGGCCCAGGTTGCCAGCTTTGCCAGATTCAATTGGCGCCGGTCAACCATCGGCTCCAGCGCGCTTCTCAGTTCGCCGGCCAAGTCTTCACTTGCTGCCAGTTGCGGCCAATCCGCTGACGGTGTCCGAAACTTGTCATCCAGAAATTCCGTCGCTTCATCCCCGCTGAAAAGCCGCTTTCCCGATATCAATTCATAGCCAATGCATGCGAAAGAATACCAGTCGCAATGCGGTCCAATGTCCGCCATCATGAATTGCTCCGGTGGCATATACAACGGCGTGCCGACACAGTCCTGATCGCCACCGCCTGATTCAATCAGCCGCGAAAGCCCAAAATCGGTGATCGCGAGTTGTCCTTGGCGATCGATCAGTACGTTGGCAGGCTTGAGATCCAGATGCAAGATGCCTTGCGCGTGGGCGTATTGCAGCCCAGCGGCGATCTGCCCCAAAACTGCTCGCACTGTCGATTCATCGATCGGCCCTTGCCGCTGAATCACCGCATGCAGGTCTGCACCGTCATACAGGTCCAAAACGATAAACCGCGTGCGATAGGCAACGAAATGTCCTCGAAAGGCAACAACGTTTGGATGTTCCAAGTTCCGCAGCAAATTGGTCTCTTGATCGAAACGGGAAATCACGCTTGGGCTAAAAACGAATCGATGACGCAACATTTTTAGCGCGCACAACGATCCGCTGGATTCCTGTTCCGCGGCATACACCACGCCCATGGCACCTCGACCGACGCAACGCTGCAGCCGATAGCCGCCTAAGGATTTGCCACACAAAGCATCTTGCGCGTGCTGACCGAGCCGGTCGCTAATCAATTGGCTTAACGCAATCTCGAGTTCCGGGGATTCGCTACACAGAGCATCAAACGCCGCAAGCGGCAACACGAAAGCCTGCACCGGCGTCGCCGCAACCACATCCGCGGTGCATGGATACCCCGTGACGACCGACATTTCACCCAGCACCGAACCGGCTTCGTCGGTGTCAATCTCGTAACGGCTTTCCCCTGCTGCGCCGATCACTTGAACTCGCCCAGCAGTGATCAAGTACAGTCCACTTGCTCGCTGGCCTGAGCGTAACAAAGCAGCGCCCGAGTCGAACTGACGGTGTTCGACACGCCGGGCTAAAGACAATTGCAGCTCGTGCGACACATGCTGAAAGGTTGAGCACGCAGTGACAGCCTTCCATGATGCGCTATGAACGCCAAGCGGAATCGTAGCGGCTGGCTGTTTGTCGGCTGCCAATTCGTCGCCAACACAAAACTCAGCACGTAATGCCATCAGCTCCGCGCGTAGCCAAGATCTATGATGCGGCGAAACACGTTCCAGCCACTGATCGAGATGACGGGCATTTGCGAGGGAGTCCGCGCCCGACCGTAGAGCCCGTTCGTACTGGTCGCAAATCGCGTCAAACTCCGCAACCGCCTTCGCTTCGGGCTTGAGGTCCACAAGACACACCGGATCTGCTGGATCGACACAAGTAACGTACAGGAGTCTGTCATCATACCGTAATGGCAGCGGACGCGAGGTTTGGCCACAGCAGGCGGCATGCTATTTGACAACGAGCCTGACAGCCTGGATGGCCGCGTGGCCCGACTTGCGGAATGGCCTGGGCATAGGTTGGGCGGCACCCTTTTGGTCGATCGTCCGGCAGCGAATCGTGTACTCGCCAGCGGGCAACCCGGGATGAAGCGTTGCCCAGTGAGCCTTGGTCAGCCGCAACGGCCAGTTGAGCGGATCGCCGTTATCGTCAAAGCCAAGCGTCGGTCTTGGAATCTTGCCATCAGGAATCTCACCGCCCCATTGTGCCGGCGGATCCAGGATCTGGGCATCGCGCCACGGAGCCTTACTAAAATGCTGGTCGCCCTCCGGAAGTTCGTCTTGATTGTTGTGAATCCAAACCTGGACCTTGCTGAGCCCTGAGATACCGACTTGCGCCCAACCGGTCAACGGAATCGGCGTTCCCGCCTGTAGCTCCTTGGCAATTGGGAATGAGGCACAAAAAGTTTTCAGCGGACTGTCAACGTCGTTGTTCTTTTCGGCGTAAGTGTCATTAGCGTGAGCGATGTTGGAAAGGACTACGTGCGTCAACCATTTGATGCTTTTGAATCCGTAAGCCTCTGGAACAACGATGCGAACCGGACCGCCTCTTTCCGCTGTCAGCCAATTGCCGTTCAACTTGTAACACAAAATCACCGGCGGTAAATCGAAAGGGTCCTCCAGCACGCGGCCCACTGGCAGCGAACTGCGAAACATTTGTTTTTCATCGTCGTTGTGATAGCCGTAATAAAAAACTCGCCTCAGATCCGCGTTCGGCTGAGTCATCCACAACACGGTTCTCAGCGGAACGCCTTCCCAAATCCCCGTGCCTAAGGGACAACCGATATTCAAACACGTCATCACTTTTGCAAATCGTACGGCGTGTGTTTTCCCCAGTTCGACTAGTGCGTCAAAACTGAGCGCGGTGTCATCCGCGCGGGTCAGGGGAGACCGCAGCTTGGCCGGATTGTTCTGATCACTGATGACTTCCAACCGCCAAGATTCCCTGGTCAATCCGACCTCTTGCTTTTTTGATTCCGGCAGTTGATGCGGCTTGGGATTACCGCGGGAGACGTCTTGGAAATCATCCTGGCTGGTAAGCCAGGTTTCCAGACTGCCAATCGCTTTAGCGAGCGGCGAGTCGTCATCAACTTCGTTTGCAAACAAAGCATGTTGCGCAACAACAGCAGCTCCGGCGGCGCCAAACTGCATGAAGTAGCGGCGGGCAAGTCGCCGGTGTTGCTCTAGCAAGCTCAGGTTCTTGTTGACGGACATGCGCAAATGATAGTCTTTGTTGAACCTTCGGAATAAGAAAGGAAAAGGAGCAGCAAGCGAGTAAGGCCCGGAGGATGCGTAACGGTGTTAGGATGTAATGGCGTTTCGCAATATTGGGCCTGAGACGGCAAAGGCATGATTCCGTGATTGCATTGGCAGCAGTTCTTGGCTTTGTCGTCGGGGCGATTCACAAGAGCGGGATGAGCTTGCCGGATGGGATCGCTTTGATCGGCTGCGCGACGGCAGGTCTTGTGCTGGTCTGCTTGCTTGCGTCGGGTATATGGTTTTGGGGGCGTCTTCTTTTTGCGGCGTAGCTCGGCTCTACTCGTCCTCGAACATTTCGTCGGTGATGTTCAAGTTCGTGCTGACA
>JBFJVZ010000531.1:0-4035 GCA_041623895.1 Pirellulaceae bacterium
GTTCGCTCCGCGAACGATCGTTCCCTTAAGCGTTCGTTTGCGGAGCAAACGACGACATACATGCCACGGACGATCAGACCCACTCCTGCTTGGTGGGTTTGATCACGATTTCCGGCACGTTGGCTCGTGGCGGTAGTTTACAGATCGATACGATCACCGACGCAATATCTTCCGGCTGCAAAATTGAATCTTTATGTTCTTGCGTGACCGGTACCGGCCGGTTTTCCAGAATCGGGGTGTTGACTTCTCCCGGATAAACATTCGTGATTCGCACGCCTTCCTCGCGAAGTTCGTTGGAGACGGCCGTGCCGAGCGCCGTCATGGCGAATTTGCTTGCACAATAGGCAACTCCCCCCAGCGAAATCGCACGTTTGCCAGCCACGGACGAAATATTGATCACCAGGCCGTCACGCCGCTGTCGCATCGCAGGCAAAACCTGATACATGCAGCGATAAGCCCCCGATGCATTGATCTCCATGACTCGGTGCCAATCGGCTGGCGACATTTCGGCCATCGTTCTTTTCTGGATATTGATACCCGCGCTGTTGACCAGAATATCGACCTCGCCAACGTTGTCGCGAACGTCGGCAAAGAAAGCAGCAACGCTGTCGTCATCGGCAACATCGATCACGTGGGCACGCACAGGATGCTGGGCGGAGATCGCCGCGGTCAATTCCTTCAAAAACTCAATTCGCCGGCCCCCCACCGTGACCTGGCAACCAGCTTCCGCCAAACCACAAGCGATCCCCGCACCGATGCCGGTTCCACCACCTGTGATCGCCACCACTTTTCCCGCTAACTCGCTCAACTGACAACTCTCCGTCACACGTGGATTGAAAAACTGCTTTGGAATTCGATTGCTGGGAGGGCGACGCTCCCGCGGAGCCGCAAAGCGTTTTCCGACGCTTCAGCTCGGCGGGAGCCTCGCCCTCCCAGGAAACTCATGTTGTCTTGGACGCAACAAACGGATGTTGGCTATTGGCCACAAATACTCCAGATTCCGATGTTTTCACCATCCCAGCCTCGCCCTCCCAATGGCAAAACTAATTCCGACGACAACCCACGCAGTGTATCGACTGCGGGCAGACGAAGGCAGCCCAGTGATGACGACCGTTGCTCCGGATTCTTACATGGCTTTCAAGCGGCCTTGCAACTGATCATATGCCTCGCCTGACGAGTCGTTGATATTTGGGACGAAGATGAACAGCAGCGGCGCGGGACAAAGCAGCATCCCTTTGCGAGTGCGGTAAACGCGGAGCGACTTGCCCGGCCAACGAAAGTTACCGCTTGGCGACGTCAAGTGCAGCTGACTGTCGTCAAGATTGACGCTGCAAACCGCACCTGGCACCAGGCCATGACTTCGCTGAAGTCCTCGGATCCGTAATTTCGCGTGGTGAACAAGCGCTAAATAAATCAATGTAGCGGCGGTCATCATGGCAACCAGAGTGACCGTGAAAACACCCGCACCGCGGAATAGTGCCCAGGTGAAAGCGATACAACTGGCCGCGATCATCGCTAGCGAGCCAATCAACAGGCGGCTGGAATGCCAATGCAACAGGTATCGCGATTCGGCATGTCGCAGTAGCGAAGCCGTCAATCGAAAACTAACCTGCTGCGCATGATCGTCGCGAATCACTGCTGATTGCAGGGCAACAGGCTGATACGGATTCAGGGGGTTCTTGCGCATGGGCGAATGAACCAATTGGAGAAGCAAGGCGTAATGATGACATCCGAGGAGTGACGGCATGGCAGACACTCGACAATGTGTTTTTTGGTCGCTCGAGCGAAGCTGTGCGTTGCGTTCCGGAAAGGATTGGATGTTTCCGATCCAAACGCAACAGCAACTGTATCAAATCCAGCGCTGCAGCGAAGAGCTGCAAAAAAACGTCCCGCAGGTGTGCCGTGGTATTTGGGTAACCAGTCAGTATTGGGGAAGCGATGCTGACGGCAACACCGTCTATATTCCGTCGTCAGGGATTCGCATCGATGAAATCGCCGCGCCGTTTGGCGGCTGGTCTGCAGTTCGCGACATCTGCGCCGATTGCGAAGCGAACGTTGCCACGCCCGAAATCGGTGTGGGCGGGTGTTTTGGAACGATCGAAGTGATGTATCCGGGGAGCGACCGTTTTGACGAGTTGCTTTGGAAGGTGATCGATCGTTTCAGTCTGGAAAGTGATCTTCGTTCCGCTTTTCAGATAACGGATCCGCTTTGGTTTGGATTTTGGATCGATTCGCCATTGAATCGCAATCAATGCCAATGTCTTCTTGATCTGCTGCCGCGGGCATTGCCGCTACTTTGGGAAAAGGATCCTGCGGACCCGGCTTCGGAACCCGTCTTTGGCGACATTCAATTTGCGTTTTCCGATTTCGACCCCGCCGAATCTTATGGACGGCAGTATGTTGCCTTCTTTCGTGCCTTGGAAACGTCTATCAAGTGGGATTTGCCGCTGCACGTGCACGTGCCTCCGCCTGGGCATACCGACTTTGGAATGTATACGGTGTTTGCGCATTGTCCTCACTGCAAGTGCGCGGCCGACGTGCCGCGTTGGCAAGAAGTTGAATCACAAGATGATTACGAGTGCCGCGTCTGTGGACACCGCTTCGACCCGGCGTCCACTTACCGCAGCGAGCGAGACGACGACGATCATGAGCTTGGTTCGTTGGAAAGGATGCTTGGTGACGACTACGACCGATTCGTCATCGAATACGGACAAACGCTTGGCCATACGCGCAAGCAGATGATGGATGCATTGGACATTCACCGCGAAGGTCCGCTCAAGCGCCAAGTATGCGAGGCCAGAAAGCAGGCAACTAAAACGCGAGATAAGTTTCAGACCAAAGCCCTGCGGGAACGATTCGACGAATTGCCCGGCGAGATCATTCTGGAATTGGGCAATGGAGTTGTGATGGAATTCGTATTGATCCCGGCCGGCAAATATCAAATGGGGGAAACGCGTCCGCTCGCCACACTCACGGGTGTCGGCGACCAAAAAGACGATTCGTCCAGTGGCAAAGACGAACAACTGATGCCTGATTCGCTTCCCATTCATTCCGTCACATTCGCGCAGCCATTTTACCTGGCCAAGTTTCCGGTCACGCAATCTCAGTGGCGCGCGATCACCGGCGGCAATCCGTCCAAATGCCGTGATCCCCGGCGACCGGTCGAACAAGTTGATTGGCTTACCGCCCAATCGTATTGCGCTCAGATCAGTCAGCGGCTGGGCCGGCACCTGCGCTTACCTTCGGAAGCCGAATGGGAGTACGCTTGCCGGGCGGGCACGACCACGCCGACTTACACCGGTAACCAAATGACTGAGACGGACGCAAACCTGGACCATGCCACCGATTCGCTTGAAGATTATTTTTCTTGTCCCAAGGAACGCAACGAAGAAACCACACCGGTCGATCAGTATCCGCCAAACCCGTGGGGCCTTTACGATATGATCGGCAATGTGAACGAATGGTGTGATGATTCGTGGCACGCAAACTATGACGGGGCGCCTACCGATGGTTCAGCATGGATCGGAGCCCCGGAGCCAATCGAACACGTCGCGCGGGGCGGAGCGGCCTACGTAATTGCCAGTCGTTGCACCAGCGGCGCTCGTTTCAGCCAGCGAGCCAACTGTGGTGATCCGCAACCCGATGACGCCGACGAAGTATCCGATGACGCATCCGACGCTGACTCCACCTCAGAATTGGCTGACGAACTTAAGACGCGATATCTTCGCGGATTCAAAGTCTTTAACGGCCTCCGGCTCGCCTGCGACCCGATCATCGACGATCTGGCTACAGCAATTTCATCATTGATGTCGGATCATCGGTAGGCCAGGACTTGTCCTGGTGCCTTATTGCCAGGACAAGGAGAGCGTCCGGCTTAAGGAAGTAATTTGAGCCTGGTTTTTCTCTGGAGTCACGGTAGTTGGAGGCATCGACGTGTTCGTTCATCACAACCAGACGACAACTGCGTAGCAGTGGCAGCGTAGAGCCTGGGGTCAGGATTGCTCGTCTCTAGCGAGCAATCCGCAGCCCCAGGAA
>JBFJVZ010000532.1:0-3977 GCA_041623895.1 Pirellulaceae bacterium
CTGATCGACCGCGGAGCGGACGACGACTATCTGCTGATCGACCGCGGAGCGGACGACGACTATCTGCTGATCGACCGCGGAGCGGACGACGACTTTCTAATGCAGAATCAGGTACATCGTATCGGCTGGCAGCTGCATGCGCAGACCGCGGGCGTCAGTCACGACTGGGATTTCCGACTTGGCGATCCCGTTGGCGTCCAGGGCGGTGGCTTTCGTCAATCCCGTGTTGGCAAGCAGAATTTGAATCTCTGTGTTTTCGATATTCCAGGGGCTGCTTCCCAAATCCGTGATTCGTTTCTTGCCGCCCGCGGCAGATTCTGTTTTCCAGCCGTGCGGACGAGCGATCGTGCCGACTTGAACGAGAATCTGTTTGGACTTATCCAGATTCGCACCATCCATCGAAACCGCCAGCAGTGTGGCGTAGTCGTTCTTGCCGGCGATCGCCAGCGACGACAACCTGATGGTCCCGGCAGCGGCCAGGTTCCCGGTCACACCCTGCGCTTGGGGTGTGTCGAGCGTGCAAAATCCATCGCCGTAATGCCACGACAGTTGGCCCGTGGTACTGCGGACGGTTTGTTGATCGGCATCGATCAACGTGCCAAGATCCGCGAGCCGCGTTTGGCCGGCTTCAAACGCGACTTCAACACCTCCAGCTAGATATGCCAGCGGAGTGATCGAACCCTGTTTGGCAGCCTCGGCCTGCGTCGCCGGAGCGCGCATGTCGCGGTTGGGATCAAACCCGGCTTCCTCCGGCAACAGCGGCGGTTTGCGGCTGAACACCTCTTTCGGCTCGCGGTATTCGACCATCACGGGTGCGGCCTGCTGAACGTAGCCGCGACGAAACATCAATGCCGCCGCCGGGAACATGCCGATCTGTGCGGGCGTTGATAATTGCCACTTTCCCATCGGCGGCCCAAAACCGATCTCACCGGTGGCAAACCAATAGAAGATGTCAAAGCCCGTTAGTGACCCGTAAGCAGCGACCAGAAAGGGACCTTCGGTTTGATAACGAAGCGGCGGGACCCAGGCACTTTCCGAGATGATCATCGGATGCCCGCTGACCTGGCGCAGTGCGAGCGGAAAAGCCCATGGCTGCCTGAGCGCCGATTGGCCGTCGAACAGATCTCCTTGACTGATCAAATAACCGGCGCGGTTCTTGTCGGTCGGATTGATGTGCGCGCCGCCCCCGTAATACCGGTTCACACCGATCACATCGTTGGCGGAATAAGCATAGCGTTCCGCGTCCAACAATTTGGCCTGATCCGCCGTCCGCCAATTGCCGGCGTTGGTCAAACCTTCGTAGCCGATTTCTTCTCTCAAAAAACGTGCAATCTCGGTGTTAAAGTCGTGCATCAAGTCGGTGTAGAACGCCAATTGATCATTCAAGCGCTTCCCCATCGGGCCTTGTTGTGACTGGGTCAAATTCCAAATCTGGTGCGGCATCACGATCCCGCCGGCAAGATCGTCACCTGCGACACGCGGTTGTCCGCCCCAGGCCTGCGTCGCCTGGGCGAGCGATCCGTATTTCCTGACCAGCCACTGGCCAAACAGCTTGCCAAGTTCGCGGCGCTGCGGTCCTTTGATCGCCTGTTCCGTCCAAAACAACAAACTGTCTTCGTTTTGGATTTGAAAGATCGCCACTGCTGGATCTTTCGCCAGCGGAATCCCGGTATGCGGGTTGGCCGGAGATAGTAACGCTCGCAGCCATGACTTGTAGGCATCCTGCAACTGAGGATCAAAGAAGACCAAACCGGTCAGCGAATTGTTTCCAGCGTGCTTCAGTCCCCAGGTAGGTTCTGGTTTCGTGTGCGATGCCCAGTAGGGTGAAAGCGTGACATAGATGCCTTCTTGTTTCATGGCGGCGACCAGTCGCCACGCGGCGTCAATGTCGCTTTGGTTCACATCGGTCAATTTCGATCCGCGACCGGGCGGCAGATGCCCGTGGTGGCGGACCATGTTGACACCGCGTTTGGCCAACCAACGCGCATGCTCTTCGATCGCCGCCATGTCATCACGACGCTGCACGTTTGTGTTGACCGCCCAAAAACGAATCGGCTTACCGGCGCCGTCAACGAAATCGGCTCCGTTTGCGGAACGCGCAATCCGTCCCTGCTTGCCGGCAGGTTTTTCGTTCAGCTGGCGAAGATCCAGGAGCGCGTCTGGCGAGAACTTGTCGCGCTCCGGTTCAAAGGCCCAAGTCCCCGGATCAGCCAGGCCGGTTTTTTCACCAGGCTTGCGGTGGCCCTGCGGAAAGAAGGGTTGGCGACTGAGTACAAAACAATCGAGCCCACCGTGATTGTGGTTGTCGCTGTCGAAGCGAATCTCGATCGTGTTTGCACCTTGCTGTAGCGACAGCTTTTGAGCTTTCACCCAGGCGACAAAACGCAAATCGGGTTTGCCGTCGCCGGCGATGTTGATCTGCTGTTCGTTCTTGTTCAGTGAGACGGCGGTCCAATCACCACCTTCCACCCGTAGCGACATCGCTGCAGCGACGGTGTTGGTACGAAGCCACAACTCGTAGTCGCCGGCTACGGGCGCAATGATCTGGTAACGCGCCACCGGTCGCTCACCATCGTGAAAGTGCGATAGCCAAGCGCCGCCAGACAACTCGTTCTTCTTGACCGAATCGTACCAACTGTGACCTCGCATCGTACTGGACTGAGCGTTTTCGCCTTCGACCCAGATAAAATCGGCGCGGGCAAAACCTGTAATGATCAGCAATAAGGCAAGGACGCGACAATAACGAGTCATCAAGAATTTCATTACTTGGAATCGACCAGGCCCTTAACGGTGAAGTTTGATGTCATCAGGGCCGTGGATCGGTTGGGGCCTTGCTGGTTACCACTTGGCTTTTGCATGAATTCGGGGAACCTGGTTTGTTCAAAGATCGATAGATTCGGCTTCTTGCCAGCTTCATCGAGCGCCTGTTGCATCGTTTGTCCGCGTTTGGTCATCAGCATGCCCGGCACATTCGTTCCACTGCGGGTCCACAAGTCTTGGCCGTTCCACTGGACTTTGACGGTCGATGTGTACTTGTTGACGACGTAAGAACCAGCCGCGATGTAGCTGACCGCCTCTTGCTTAGGCCCAGAGATGGAAGCGACCAGTTTGATCGGCGATGACGGTGAAACTTTGTAGCCGGATTCTCGGGCAGCCTTTTCCAGCCCGGCTTGCGCGGTTTGACGATGAGCGCCGCTGACGCCGGAAACGTCAATCGCTACTTCCACACCCGGGTGAATCAAGAACATCGAGGGATCCGACTTCGCTTTCTTCAGCATTTGATCCCCGGCGGGATGTGGAAATTTCGAGGGGACGAACACACCGCCCTCTCCGGCCTGGACGGCGATAAAAGAAACACCGCCGATGGAACGAATGGATCCGGCGCCGTTGTATTGGCATACTTGTATTTTGGACGGCAGGTGAACGAGCAACGAGTTATTCAGCAGCGCGTATTCTTCGTCCGGGTAACTTAAGCCATTGGGCGCCACCGGTGCCGTCGGAAAAGTCATTTCCTGTACCCACTGTCCCGTTTCGACGTCCAGGACTTTCAGGTCACCCATCGATGTGAACAACAGGCGTTTGCCACTGGGACTCCAGCAGATCCGCGGCCAGCCGACATTTTGGTTGGGCACGGCCAGGCTGCCGAGTATCTCTCCCGTGTCAATCTTGACGACCATCAGCGTCTTGTCATCGATCAGCGCCATTAATTGACGGTCGGTTGAGACGTCCAGGGAAAAATTACGGTCACTGACGCGACCGTGCCAGATCGGATCTCGACTCGCGATATCCCAGAGCGCGATGTGCCCCTTGTCGCTCATCGTGATCAGTTTGTTATTCAACACGGGTTCGGCAATCACAACATTCGCGTT
Source organism: Pirellulaceae bacterium (assembly GCA_041623895.1). Lineage (GTDB taxonomy): Bacteria > Planctomycetota > Planctomycetia > Pirellulales > Pirellulaceae > JBFJVZ01. The sequence continues at coordinate 3,870 of JBFJVZ010000532.1, forward strand.
GGTCTGTTTGCCAAAATGTTTTTTGTCGTTTGGATACGGGATCCAACTCGCCGTGCGGTCAAGCTTGTTGCGACCCAACCGCCAGATCTGAAGTTGATCTTTGGTCTC
>JBFJVZ010000533.1:0-3965 GCA_041623895.1 Pirellulaceae bacterium
CCCCTGTACATGTCCCCGGAGGCAATCCAGTCGCCGCTAACCGTCGATGCGCGGAGCGATCTGTATGGGCTCGGTGCCGTCGGATACTTTTTATTGACCGGCCATACCGTTTTTGAAGCCGAGAACATTGTCGAACTTTGTCATAAGCATATTGACGAGACCCCGATTTCGCCGTCCGAACGTCTTGGCGTTTCCATGTCCCAGTTTCTCGAAAACGCGCTGCTGTCGTGTTTGGAGAAGAGTCGCGCCAAGCGGCCGCAAACTGCTCGCGATCTGGCTGAATTGCTTCGCGGATGTCCCGAAGCGTCGCAGTGGTCCAGCAATGATTCCGATGCCTGGTGGCGTCGACACGAACGCCAGATAAACGCAGAGACAAAAAAGGAGATGCCCAAAAGCGAACAGTCCCAGTACATGCAAACGATGGCCGCTGCCGTTCCCGCCGGAAGGTCGCAGCTTGGGTCTTGAAGGTGAGTTCTCAAGCAGGCAGGCCAGCTTCGGAGGCCACCACCTCGGGTAGAAACTCGATCGCTCCGGTCTTGACGTCATAGACAGCGCCCACAACCATCGCTCGGCCTTCGCGGATCGCCTCTGATACGGCCTTGCTTCGCTGTACGATTTGCATAGCCGTATGTTGAACATTTCGTTTGGCCACCTCATCGATCAGAACTTCCTTTTCTTGCTGCGACAGCCGGCTGAAATTCTTGAGTTCGTTGGCCTGAAGGCTAGGTTTGATCTCGTCCACGATCGCCGGTAAGTGCTGGCAACCCGTCGTTCCGGTGACATCAAGATTCTGGCCCAGCACTTCGACCGATGATGTCACGGCCCCACATCTTGTGTGTCCCATGACAAGCACAAGTTTGACGCCAGCCACCGCAACTCCGTATTCGATACTCGCCAACGATTTGGTTCCGACCACATTACCGGCGACGCGGACACTGAAGATATCGCCAAGCCCGGCGTCCAGCACCAGTTCGGCGGGCACACGCGAATCGATACAGCTCAACACCACCGCCAGCGGGTTCTGACCCTCCGCGGTCGCACCGACGGATCGACCAAGATCACGGGTCAATCGGTTGCCCGTGCGAAATCGCCGATTTCCTTCGCGCAGAATCTCCAACACTTGTTCAGGCGATACACGGTCCAAGAGTTCCCGCGTCGAATAGTCAGCAAACTGGATGTCGTCGTGAAGTTCGTACTTATCGCGAAAGCCTCTCGTGCTGACGGACACATCTCGCGCAGGAGCAACGTTGTTCTTGAAGTCACGAATCAGGCTCAGAATATCCGGATCGATATAATCGGAATCGCTGGCATCAATCAGCATCCGAGTACCGGGCCGGGCGTCATTGAAAACTCTGTCCAAGGCGGCACGATTCAAGAAGCTAACCTGGTTGGCGAGCTCGATGTGCAAGACATCGCCGCCCAAATGCGTCTCGACGATTCGACGAATCGGCCGCCTGAGATTGCTGTTCAGGATGAACAGCGCGCTGACACCCAATCCGATCAAGATACCAATCAGCAAATCGGTCAGCACAATCGACGCCAGTGTTACCGCAAATGGTATGAACTGATACCTTCCCTCTGCCCACATTTGGCGAAACAGCTTCGGGCTTGCCAGCTTGAAACCGGTCACCATCAGGATCGCCGCCAACGCCGCCAGCGGAATCATGTTCAGGTACATTGGAAAGATTGCCACGCAGACCAGTAGCAGCACGCCATGGAATACGGCAGAGAGTTTTGTTCGTGCGCCGACGTTGACGTTCACGCTGCTGCGAACGATCACCGACGTCATGGGTAGTCCGCCGACCAGTCCGGCGATGACATTGCCCGCGCCCTGAGCAATCAATTCGCGGCTGGGCGGCGAGTGGCGGCGTTGCTTGTCAAGTTTGTCGACCGCCTCCAGGTTCAATAAAGTTTCCAAGGAGGCAACGATCGCGATGGTTACGGCAGCAATGTAAATCGCCGGATTGGCCCACATCGAAAAATCGGGAAATTGCAAGAATCCCAACAGGTCGCCAGCCGATTCAGCCACCGGGATCTGCACCAAATGACTTGGATCGATGGCCAATGATCCACCTGTCCGCTGGAATAACAAATGCATGCCAACGCCGGCCAAGACGACGACAAGCTGCCCGGGAACCAGCGAGTTCTTCAAGAACTTGATACGCTCCCAAAAAATCAGCATGGTGATACACGTCAGACCGATGATCGCCGCACCCAAATGAATATCACCGGCAAGCAAAGTGACGAGTTCGGAAAAAGTATTCTGTTCGTCCGGCTGCACAAATGACATATCGCCTTCCGGATCTGTGTCGTGGCCGAACAGGTGCGGGATCTGTTTCAAAATCAGGATCACGCCAATCGCCGCCAGCAGACCTTTGATCACACTGGAGGGAAAGAACGCCGACAGTGCTCCCGCCCGGATGATCCCCAAACCGATCTGTATCAGTCCACCGATCATCACCGCCAACAGAAACGCGTCGAACGAACCGAGTAAGGCAATTTGCGCGGCAACGATTGCTGTCAAGCCCGCAGCTGGTCCGCTGACGCTGGTGTGCGAACCGCTCAGTGAACCAACGACGATACCGCCGATAATGCCGGCCAACAGTCCGGAAAACAACGGGGCGCCGGATGCCAGTGCAATTCCCAGGCACAATGGCAGGGCAACCAAGAAGACAACCAGTCCTGCTGAGAGATCACGTGGCAAATTGGATGCGGTCAGGAGATTCTTGCTGCTATTTGTCATTGCGTTGATTTGCTGTTAGGAATCGTTTTGCTTGGTAACCACCGACCGCCAGCATTGGTACGCTAGCCGATTGCTTTTCATCTTGCTGGCTGCCCGGAAAGAGTCTCGGCTAGCCTGGATCGATTCTCTCGACGATCCGCCTGGGCGTGATTCGAATGAATCACACGCTCTGAAGATAAGTTACCGCTAGAATCGCAGCGGCGCCAGCCGATCGTGGCTCAAACGATGTCCGCCGGGAGCATACTGCCGCCTCAAACCGTCAATTCGACCGGATTGGCGGGAAAAAGAATCGGACGCCTTTCGGCAAACTGGAGCTTGACGCTTACGCGCGGGTTTGTCCTTGGCGAATGTGACAAAGTCTTGGAGAACCTCCGAGGAAGTTTCCGCCTCGATCTCCATCGACTCCGCTACCACGGACGACGCGCAGGGCAAAGCCAGTGCGAGCAACAGCATCGCAAGGCGGCTAAGGCGTTGAGAGGCTCGGATCAATCCTGCCATCGGACTCGATTTAAAGGCGAATTCGTTCGATCAATTTACCTAACCTGATGCATCCCGTGGCCCTTGCCAAGCCAGACCCCAGTGCGGGCAACGGGGGCGAGCGGGCAGTCCTGGACTGTGACCACTCACGATAGAAATCAGGTCGGCATCGTCAAGCCCGTAATTTCACAGTATTTGCCGGAGAGGCTGTGAATTTATTGTCGCCGGACGCTCCGCGTCCGATATTTCGTCCGCGGAGCGACGGAATCTGGCGGGGCGGAACCGATCTTCCACCCGTGAAACGGTGACCACCGAGAGCGTTTTCGTCGTGGGTGCCGGATTCACAAAGATTGCACTATCCGGCGATGTCATAGCAGTGCAGTTCGTCCTGATCTCGTAAATAGAGTTTCTTTCCGGCGATCACGGGGTGCGCCCAGCTGTTGCCGTTTTGCGATTTGATTTTGAAGGAACCCTTTAGGTTGAAGCCTGACGGGGTCGCTTCGATCAGTGCCATGACGGCGTTTTGGTAGCGAAAGTACAGATGGCCGTCAGCAGCCACGATCGCCGCCGATTCTTTACCCGGTCCTCGTTCCGGGCCCCAAACCACTCGACCTGATGTCATGTGTATGCACAGTGGGAAACCATTGTTGTGCCCGTGGCCCATGTAGATGTGATCGCCGATCAATACCATGCCGCCATGATGATTTTGGACTTCGTTGTTTCGCTTGTAGTAGACCTCTTCGGC
>JBFJVZ010000534.1:0-3950 GCA_041623895.1 Pirellulaceae bacterium
GACCCCAGGCTCTACGCTGCTTTGGCTTCGTAGATCACGCCTGATTTTGTGCGGCCGACCGATTCGATCGCCCCCATCTTTCGCAGCACATAGGCGATTTGCTGCGCAACCCAGCGGGGACGGTCGATGGCGGAGGCAATATCCGCCGTGTTGAATTCGTCCGGGCGGCCCTGCCAATCCAGGATTCTCAGCAGGTCATTGGCTTGATAGAAGTCCCACGTCTGATCGATCGCTTCGAGGCGAACATCGTAGACCTGGTACTCCTTGTGCCAGCGGCGGCGGCGTTTTTTCTTTCGCGGCATGCGGATTTCTTCAACCTGCACCAACGGGACTTCCAAAACCAGGTTGGGATTAGGAAAGACACGTGTGAAGTAGATCAATTCCTCAAACAGGTCCAACATGCTTCCCCGTTTGGGACTCATCCGGCTGGAAGTGACCTTGCCGCCTTCCTTTTTTATTTTCGTGATTCGAGTTCGCGAGATCACTGGTTTGACGATCCGCAAGCGATGGCGTTTTAGCAGCGACTGGCATTTGTCGCGGATCGCCGCCAGCGATGCACATTGAACTTCGATTAACTCGTCGTCGCGGACAGCGTCGATTCGATACCGGCCCATCACAACTTCGGTGCACGAGTCGTCGTCAGCATAGAAGCGTTTGAGCTGTTGATGTAGCGAACGTTCCATCCTTGGAACTCCGTGCAGTTGATGCTAACCCGACGTGTGAGTTGCCAACGGATTTCCTACTCCGGTTCGATCCCGAAATCGCGAATCGTTGTCAGCGTGGTTAATTCCAGCCCCCGCGCTGCGAATGCTTCCGCACCACCGGCGAGTCGATCGATGATCCCAATCACTCGCTCGACTTTTAACCCGAATGCTTCGGCGGCGTCGACAGCTTTCAGGGCGCTGCCGCCGCTGGTAATCACATCTTCGACGATCACGACGCGATTTCCCGGTTCGACCGGACCTTCCACCTGCTTTCCGGTACCGTGGCCCTTGGCTTCTTTGCGAACCATGAATCCTTTGATCGGCAAATCGTTTTGGCCCGCGACGGTAATGATCGCAGCAGTGATCGGGTCGGCTCCGATAGCCATCCCCCCGACAGCATCAGGCAGGGGGCCGGCGGCCTGAATGACCTGCAGCATGCCCGCGGCGATCACGTTGGCTCCCTGGGGATGGAGCGTGATTCGACGGCAATCCAGGTAATAGGAAGCCTTTTTCCCGCTGGCCAGCGTGAACTCGCCACGCTGGAGGGCTTCGGTGCGGATCAAATCTAGCAACAGTTGGCGATCAAAATTCATCTGCAAACGGACTCACGGTTCAAAGCGCGACATCATCGCCCCTAATGTTACCGACGAATCGTTACGGATGAACCCTGGGACAAAATCCCGTACAGATCATCGGCGAAATCGCCTGCCAGGCTGATGCAGCCTTTATCCGTTGGCCGCGTGGGGTTGGGGCTGCCATGGATGCACAGTTGATCGCCCAGATCGATCCAGAAACCGCCGTAGGGATTGTTGGCATCGCCAGCCGGTATGGGAGCACCCTGAGTTGCGTAATAAGTGCGATCCGTTTGTTTGTCTTGCACCATGAACGTGCCTGGTTTCGGCGGCGGGTCGTTGCCAATCTCAATTGGAAAACGGCCGGCATACAAGTCATCCAAGAATAATGTGAGTTCTTTCTGATCCAGATCAACTTGTGCACTGAATGGGCCACGAACAACTTTCAGCTCCGTCCCCGGAAGGATCGTTACTGGGTCCCGCAATCCATTGATGTTGGCCAACAATTGCCAGGGCACTTCGAATTTTGCGGCGATGTCAATCAGTTTCTCGCCGCGAGCGACGCGGTACGGTTGTTCCAACAAATGTCGTTTGCTGTAAATGACTTGACGAGCGAGTGGATCGAGCCGTTTCAGCAATTCATTGCGTTGCGTCGGCGAAATGTTGGGGGTGTCATAGAAGACGCTTAATGTCGCCAAGGCTTCTTTGAGCAGATCACTGGCATACTGTCTGTCCGCGGTCAGCAAAGCGTTGGTCAGTCCAAGATTGTTTTTCGGCTCGACCGCGGTTGCTTGCGCGATCTCATTTTGCTGCGTGTCCAAGTCGGCGACTCGAGTCCCACTTGATTTTTCCAACTCAGGGGGCGCATCAGGCGGGCTGAGCGTTTTTAGATCGGTCATGGCGTCGGAGCGAAATGCCGTGCCGCCCGATGAATCGAATTTGACTGAGGAAGGATCCGGAAGCTCGATCGTGTTCCCGGTCGATGGATACTGGCGATCGATAGCAGCTTGAATATTTGCGGTTGCATCGCCAATGGCCGGCAACTTTTTTGGCGGCGAGGGGTCGTGCTGTGATTGAGCCACCGACAGTGCGGTTAATTCCTCATCGGTCGCTGCCTCAATCGTCGACGAGGCGCCGGCGGGCAGATCGGCAAAGGATGCACCACCGGCATTTTCTCCGATCGATAAATCGGCTGACGTGGAGACTTCGTCCAACGCAGTAGATTGCTTGTTGACCTCGCCAATTTCGGACAAGGCCAGCGAATCGGGAAAGCCCGAGTCGATGTTCAAGTCGTCTTCAATCGTGATCAGCTCGGCAACTTCCGGCGGAATAGGCTCTGGCGGTGTCGTTAAAGAAACGTAACCACCGTACAGCACCGTCATCAATAGAACCACGATGGCTGCTGTTTTCACGGTTTGCACGACTGTCCTCCGTGACGAATCGACGCGAGTGATATGAATCGGAATGACGTTGGCCGGCGCCGGCCAGCAATCACCGGAAAGCTAACGAAAAAAACGCCCGGTCCGCCAGATCACTTATTGGATTACCCGTCAATCGGCCGAGCCGCCCCCAATTCGCGGCCCGCGACGGACTTCCCAATCTGTAGCAGAACGTTGACGACGGATTGGTCAGTCCCGCACAGAATGCAATCGTCTCAGAGCCCGACCTCTCCCAGCCAGACAGGTTTCTGTTTACGATCATCCGCTCACCGCACAATCTCAGCTGATTTGCATGCAATGACCGACCGTCCGAATATTATTTTCATCATCACCGATCAACAGCGTTTTGATACCATTGCGGCGCTTGGCTACCCGCATCTGGAAACTCCAAATCTGGATCGCCTGGTCAGCGAAGGGATTTCGTTTTCTCAATGCCACGTGACCGCTGCGTCCTGTGCCCCGGCCCGGGCCAGCTTGTTCAAAGGCTACTATCCGCACACGACTGGGATCCTGAAAAATGCGGATCGCTGGCGGCGCAGCTGGATCGAACTGCTGAATGATGCGGGCTATTTTTGCACCAACATCGGCAAGATGCATACCTGGCCTTATCAAACCGAGCTCGGTTTTCACGAACGTTTTGTCGTCGAGAACAAGGACCGCTACCTGGAAGGCCGCTATTTCTTTGACGAATGGGACAAGGCGCTGCGATTCCGGGGGCTGGTGAAACAACAGCGCGAACTGTATCGACAGCGCGACGACTATCAGCAGTGTTTGGGAGCATTCCCGTGGGAGCTGCCCGAAGACACTCACCCCGATGTCTTTGTCGGCGACATGGCTTGTTGGTGGATTGATTCCAAACCAAAGTCATCACCATTGTTTTTGCAGATCGGTTTTCCCGGACCGCATCCGCCCTATGATCCGATCCCGCGATACGCCGAGCCGTATGTGCAAAAAGAGTTGCCGCTCTTGCCTTTGACGCAACAGGAACTGGACGCCTTGCCGCCGGCATTGAAAGAGCTTCGCCTGCATAACTCGGAAATCGATCACGACAGCGTGATCATGCCTCTGCATCCGACGCAGCAGCAGCGACATCGTCAGCGCGCCTACTATCTTGCCAACGTTACAATGATCGATGAAAAAGTCGGCCAAATCCTCCAGTCGCTCGAGCGAAAAGGATATCTGGATGATTCGATCATCATCTTCACCAGTGACCATGGAGACTGCCTGAGTGATCA
>JBFJVZ010000535.1:0-3934 GCA_041623895.1 Pirellulaceae bacterium
GACAAGCGTGTATTGATCTCGTTTCGTGTCAACCGATGGAGTTTCATGTTCGTTCGCCGAAGAGGGTTCGACACCGTTCTCAGACTCGTCAGTTGGTTTTGCTTTCTCAGTTGTTGTGGTAGACGAAGTGAAACTCGTTTTGCACTTTGGGCATCGTAGTCGCGCAGGAACCGGTTCCTTCACACGAAGCCGCACGGAACATCCTGGGCACTGAACAGTCAAACTCACGATTTAATTTTCAAAAGAGAGAAATGCTGCGGCGAACGAATTGCGATCCATGCGGGTGCTGGATGCTTATAGATCGGGCGTTGAACTTTCGGACTTGTGTGGTCCGGAAAGAACTGGATCAGGCCGTCCGATCCACTCAGAAAGATTCTATCTCAAACGACACTCGACTTCGGTTGATCGCATTTTTCTGCCGTACTTTCCGTTGAGTGTGATGCCGATTCATTCAGACCGCGCATCGTGAGCGTCTCATTGTACCGGGCCTCGAAGTCGCGCCAAAGAATCGACGCCAAGAAGTAAGAAATAAACGCCGTCAAGAATGGCAGCGGCGGGAGGATCATGATGGGAGTGGTCCAAAGCCAGTCGGGAGGCTTGTCCATCGCTCTTGCAATGACGAGCATGATTACAAGTACAACTGCGGTCGGAATGAAGAAAGTCAACCCAAACCTTATGGCGAAACGGCGGAATCCCCTCGCTCGTATTGCCTTCCACTCTGCAAGTTGGGCGTCCGTCCATGCAACGCCTGGTTGAAGCGGGTATTTGCTCATGTACTTCCTGGCAGAAGCTGAAATATCCGGCGCTCGGGCCGGATATTTAGTCTATCCCATGGAGCAGGCCGAATGGGCTGTGAGATCCGTTGATTTCGGGTTCATCCTCCAAGACGTAGAGTTGCGTCACTTCAAGCAATTGTGCAGGGAACCGCCCAGCGCGGACCCGCATGACGGTGGTGTGGGAGGGGTCCGCAGCAATGCGGCCCCTATCCCGATTCCGATGGTTATCCGCCGTTGTCAGCAATCGCAGATTCATGTGCGTCAAATAAGTTACGTCGCCAAGGCTCAATTGAAACACAAACAATGCTCGCGACTCAAACTAACAGGTTAATCAAACGTTTTTGTGAATGCAGTACTGCCAAATCAGATGGAGACAGCGACGTTCCCGTTAAGTCCACATTCTTGAGCGATTTACATCTCGTCAGCATCTGAACAGTCTTAGAACCGATTTTCGTATCGGCTAGTCGTACGCTGGTTAATCGAGGAATGGCGTGCAAAGCTGGTGCGGTGTCATCGCAAACATCGGTTGCGGATAGGTCGATTGTTGCGATAGAAAAGATGAATCTCAACGGCAGCGATCGAAAATCGGGGTCAAATGCTACGCTGCCTTGCATCTTCTTGACATGAGCGACCGCGCGGGAAAAACGCACGAACCGAATCCACTCGAGCAACGCGTACACAACCACAGCGGCGGTAATTCCAGCCAAAATCGCGGCGATGGAATCTGGAATTCGTTTCCCGCTGAATTCGCCTCGTTCTCCAAGTTCGTCGGATTCGATTGCGGTCTGCCCAGTAAGCGCCGACTGCAGATCTTTCGGCGGACGCTGGACAACGTTCCAAACTGTGAATCCAACGAATGCGACCAGGCACAGGCGAATCGGCAGCGTCAGCCAAGCTTCATTGAAACGGGAGAAATCCATCGCGTGATTCGCTTTAGAACCTGTTCATGATGAAACGAAGAAGATCAGATGGATCTCAGACGGATCGATCGGGCGTTGAACTTTGTCGGACTTGTGTGGTCCGATTGGGGTCGGATCTGACGCTCAGATCCGTCAGTAAGATTCTATCACGCCCCTCGAGCCGCAGTCAGCCAACTTGTCGCGACCGTCGAGCGCAGCTGGCAATCCGGCACACAAGGTTCAATTGGCGTGTCTGTCCAATTCAATTCGGACGGGGCTACCATCCCGGTAGTAAACCCACACACCTTCACCTTGTAGCATCGTCCGAGGAGGTGCAGTTGGAGCGCACGCTTCTACAATCAATTCTTCGCAGAACGTATCGTTGCAGTCGTGCACGCGAATTCGATAATTGCCGTTTGAGTCGCATCCAGAGAAATAACCGAACTCCATCACATCGGTGATTTCGTTCGGAAAGAAACGCATCGAATTATCTCCATGTTGATGAATGAAATCGCCCGACTTCGCGACTCGGGTGCAACGTTTTTTATCTGGCTTTTTGTGGTTACGGTTACGCTAGGCATTGTAATCGACAGGTCTTAGTCGGGCGACTCGAATTGCCAGCGGAAGTATGAACCAACGGTATCGAAATCAGGCGTTGGCCTGCCAACCGGTCGCTCGGCGATTTCAGCATCCGACGTAAGAGTTTTGCGCAATGACTCGGTTAACGGCAATTCAGACGCCGTGAGCATTGGAATTATCTGCGGTGAAACCCTTGCCATTTCATTCAAAAGGTCGATTGCGCAAAGTGCCGTGACAGGGTCCGCATTCTGTGTGTGATCCAAGAAGATTGCAGCATCATTTGAATGCCGTTTAGCGAACATTCGCGCCAATCGGACGCCACGTGAAGGTGAATAGAATGGTCGCCCAATTATTCCTCGCCAATCGTCGATGCCGCCATCACGATGCCAGATTGTGAGACAGCGATCCCATGCAGATTGGCTGTCGCCAAGTGTCATGTGCCAATTTTTGATGAAACCGAACATCGTTCATGAGCATGATTGCTGTAGATGAAGTCGCGGTGCGATCTTGCCAGATAACGTCGGTCGTCACCGAGGACCGCCAATGTGGTTGTAAACGCGTCATGCGGTCCTTCGGTGCAGTGCGCCCAACATGGACGTGATCTTGTGGGGTGCAAGTCCCCTAAACTTTGTTCCGGTTACTTCCACGGGAGTCATGATACCAAATGAATAGCTCGCCCGCAGCCAATCGGGCCTCTTGCACCAATGCCTTGACCATCGGCTCGCAAACTCCCGGTGTCAAAGCATTATTTGTTCTGTCGCGTTCGTCGGGTCAGGGGAGCAATGAAATCGAAAAGCCGTTTTGGGCAACGACGTTAAGTGGAGCATTGCGAAATGAAACGTAACGAACCAGTGCCGAATTTGCTCGTTCGTCTGGCTCTGCCGGCAGCCGTTTGCCAAACACGACGACGAATTCATAAATGTCGCGGTCCGCCTCCGATCCAATGTATCTCCAAAAATAGCCTCCGGATGACGCATCGCCCCATTCGTCCGGACCAGTCCAATTGGTCATCATCGTTCGCTCGTCTCTTGCGAGTCCGTCCGAACCCATCTGCAACAACGGCATTCCGCCTTGTCTGCCGTCTGGCTTTGTGACAACCACTCGCGCGTTTGGATAGCGTGGCATTGCCACTTCATGAAGGAGTTTCTCTGTCTTGGTGAGTCGGTCTTCAGCGATATCCATTCTTCGCGACCAGCGGGAGTTTTGCACGGCGAGCGCGGCAACCGTTGCGGCAAGAGCAATTGCTAACATGAGATGAGTTACGGAATGCTGGGTTCGCTTCATACGTCACCTGAGGATGCTATGTGAAAGAACTAGAGATTATACGGCGCCAGCGCCGGATATTTAGTCTATCCCATTGAGCAGGTCGAATGGGCTGGGGGATCCGTCACTTCAAGCAAAAAGAATGTCTTGCCGGCGTTTCAGTGATGTTCTTCTGTTACGCAGTGAAAACCGCAGAACATCCAATAAGAGATGTCGAAGGTTAAAGTTTGAAGAGCCTGTGCTTTCAAAATTGTAACGGCAACGCGGAGTATGTTGGGTACGCCCGCCCGCTCCTGCGAGTTTGACTCGCTCAGACCCACAGATCTCGGTCCAGGCTGCGGTAGCCGATGGCTTCGGCCAAGTGCATTTCGTTGATCTCCGTGTCGCCGGCGACGTCGGCGATCGTGCGGGCCACTC
>JBFJVZ010000536.1:0-3890 GCA_041623895.1 Pirellulaceae bacterium
CGATCCTCGTCGTCGACGACAATCGCAGTAATCAACGGATTTTGGGCGAATTGCTGCACCATTGGGGTCTGGTTCCGACCATCGTGGACAACGGGCCGAAGGTAATCGAGGAGTTGAAACGCGCAAAAGCCGCCGGCGATCCGTATCGTGTCGCTATTTTGGATTGCGAGATGCGGGGCATGGATGGATTCAACATTGCGGCCTGCATTCATGAGGACGCGCAATTGAAAGACTGTAAAACCATCATGCTCACAGCAGCCGTGAAGCCTGGTGATGTCGACCGCTGCCGGCGATTGGGTGTCACGCGATACATGCAAAAGCCACCTGTGCAGTCAGAGTTGTTTGATACGCTTCTCTCATCGTTGGGTATCCGGCCCGAGGTCCAGATTCAGTTAGCTTCTTTACGGCCGCAGCGTCGTTTTGATAAGCCGCTCAAGATACTGTTGGCCGAAGACGGGATCGTCAATCAACAGGTGGCCATCGGGCTGTTATCGCAATTTGGTCACGAGTTAATTGTTGCTGCAGACGGCGAAGAAGCATTAGCCGCCCTTGAAAAGGACCGCTTCGACTTGGTGCTCATGGATGTCCAAATGCCAAACATGGATGGCTTGGAAGCGACCCGCGTGATTCGGGAAGCTGAGAAGACTTCCGGAAAACATTTGCCGATCATTGCCATGACCGCAGGCGCGATGAAGGGAGACCAGCAAAGATGTGTCGAAGCCGGGATGGATGGATACGTCTCTAAACCGATCGATCCGCAACTGTTGTATGACGAGATGGATCGTTGCCTGCGGCGGGCGACAAAGAATCATGAAGCTGCCTCCGAAGACACGCGCGTTCCGGCGGACAGCGATGTGCTGAGCATCGACGCAGCTCGGCATCTATGCCGCGACGATGAGCAAAAGCTTCGTGAACTTGCAAGAACTTTGATTGAAGAGTCGAAATCGTTAGTCGAAAATATTCGTTCATCATTGAAGACAGGCGACTTCGATTCGTTTGGCCGTTTTGTGCACACGCTGAAGGGATCGGCTGGCGTATTTGATGCCCGCGGCGTCGTCGAAGCAGCCTTACGGATTCAGGATCTACTCTCACGCGAAGAGCTGGACGGGATCGATGATTGCCTCAGTGAGTTGTTTGATGAAGTCGACGTGATGATCGACGCGCTGGGGGCCATTTGCGATGCAGAGCAAGCCGACGCTTGAGTCTTGCTGAAAATCTGAATTCCAGACGATCGGTACCTTTCCGGTACGTCCAATCGGCGCTGATTGCTCTTGCCCGTACAATTCCATGCGTCCATTTGGTTAGTCGTTTCCTCGAATGAATGCTTGGGTCACATACGCATGTCCACTCGCCGTCGCGCCCGCGAGATCGTACTGCAGCTGCTGTATGAAGCGGACATCAACGAACGTCGCGACGCCGAGGCGGCCAGGCAGTTCATTCGTTCGCGGTTACAAGGCCGCAAGGCGCTGACTGAATTTGCCAGCGGATTATTGACGGGAACTCTGGCAAGCCGCGAAGAAATCGACAAACAACTCGCGCAACTTGCCACACATTGGTCGCTCTCCAGGATGGCTGTGACTGATCGCAACGTGCTTCGCTTGGGAGCCTATGAAATCCTCTACAGCGACACTCCTGGTCGCGTTGCGGTGAACGAAGCGATCGTGCTGGCCAAACGATATGGCGATAAAAACAGCCCGCGGTTCGTCAACGGAATTCTCGATCGCCTGCTGAAGGATTTCGAGGGCGGCGGCGAGCAGAAATCAGATCATTCAGATCCTGCCGCAAGCGACAATGTGTCGTCTGAAAAACCTTCGTAGCGATGTGAGCTTACTTGCGTCTGAGCACAAAGAGTGCGTCGGTCAAGTCATTGTCGAATTCCCGCGGCTCATCGATATCGTAATCAAAGTCATAAATGCCGACGATCTCGAGCTGGTCTTGAACTTTCGCCAGCAGCCGTTTGGCTTGCGCCGGCGTGTAGATCCGTAGCGGAAACTCGCTGTGGATCCGTTCCACCTTACCGGATCGCTTGGTCGCTGTAATCGTGATCCGCAAGGTTTCGGCTCTTGCTGTGCGGTTAAAGTCGATCACTTTTAATGTTGCATTCACGGTTGTCCCCGCATGGCTGGCTTTCCAGCGCTCCGTGCATTCCGGGTCGGCATCCATGGGAATCAAATGAAAGCCCAAGATGTAGAGCCCGCCTTTGCGAAGATGGCTGGCCACGGTCTGCAGATGTTCGATGGCATCACCTTCGTTCATCAAGTGCCGAAAAGTGTTGAAGGTACAGTGAACTGCATCGAATTTGCGTTTGAGCCGAAAGTTGGTCATGTCGCCCAAGATCAATTCACCGTCAAGGCCGCGACGGGATAGCCGCCGCGCCGTGTAATCGAGCATCGGCTGGGAAAGATCCAGCCCGGCGACCTGGTAGCCGCGGGAAGCCATCGCGGCCAGCAGGCGGCCGCTGCCACACCCCGGTTCCAGCAGTCGCTGGATTTTTCCCCGTCCGAACCGTTCGAACGCGGTTTCAAAAAATGCGACTTCCATGGCAGTTTCGTCGCGAAATACCATGTCAAAATACTGGGGGTGATCATACCAGTTGGACACGCAATCCTCTTAATCTGAAGGCATTAGGAATCGATATGTTAGCTTGGCAGCGTCACTCTGATTAGCCGCCGTGCGATGACCGAAATTCAGGACCTTCTAACCCAAGCGTGTCGCTGTTCCGTCAGGTGTCCAGAATTTAGCAATGAATCCGCGAAAGACGAGTGGTCGTGTGCGCAACCAAGCGGCCGTGCCCTGTAATATGATGTCCCAGCTGCGAACTTCAAACTGACGAACCGGTTCATCATGCGTCCCGAAGTTAGACCGATTGTTGACGAAATTGAGCAGTATGTGTCGATCGCCGGCGAATCGCTGTTGAGTTACGAGCGCTCGGCGTGGGAGTTGTATGTTCGCTGGATGCTCCGCATCGTCAATCTGCCTGCCGCCCTGTCAGGGCGCGGCTATCAGCAGGGCGTCGAAGGTGAGATTCACTTTGATATCGAAGACGAAGTTTTGGCGGACAATAATGGTCGCTGGGTGCTTGAGCTTGCAGACGGGTCTGCCCGCGTCGCTCGTGGCGGCGATGGTTGGTTGAAGATGCATATTCGCGCTCTTGCACCGCTCTTTTCCGCGCTGTACTCAGCCAGCCAATTGCGGCAATTCGGTTTTCTGGACTCGCTTTCGGACCAGCAAATCGCGCTCGCGGATCAGGCTTTTTCCGGCCCTGCTCCGTGGGTCAGCGAAATGTTTTGAGCTTTTGCATGCAAAGCCAGTCTTGACTGCACCGCTGACGTAGGACTACGAACCACGTCGATGGAAGGCAGCGAGCCGATTGCCGTGCGTCGTCCTACGCGCTGGGACGAACCGATGGATTCGTCGATGACCGACGCGGACGTTGCCTGGTTGCGCACGCGGGATCCGTTTGTTTCGATGAATGACCAGGCATTTCCGCGGTCCATGCCGCTGGACGGCATTCTGCGAAATGATTGTCGGCTTCATCGCTGTGAGCCCGGGGAGATCGTGGTTCGTGAAGGCGATTATGGCAACAGCGCTTTTCTGGTCATCCTGGGCAGCGTCCGCGTTCTCTTCGATTCATTGTCTCCACAACAACTAGGCCGCACGCCAAACCCCAAGCTGACGTGGTTGGAGGCACTAGCAAGGTTTTGGAATCAAAGCAAAACTGCTGAACGCCGCACGCCCGGGCAGGTGACTGTCAATGGCGACGACGACGGGCAAACGGTGCGACAAGTCGACGATCGGCAGGCAGTCTTTTTGCAAGACTTCGATGTGGTCATCAAGGAAAACGAAACCGTAAGTTTGGGCCCCGGCGAACTGTTTGGTGAAGTCGCTGC
>JBFJVZ010000537.1:0-3890 GCA_041623895.1 Pirellulaceae bacterium
ATGATGCTTCCACGTTGGGCTATAGCATTTTCAGAAATCTCGTAGGCCAGGACTTGTCCTGGCGCCTCATTGCCAGGACAAGTCCTGGCCTACAGATGATCCCACGTCAATGATAAAAATGCTTTAGCTCAGCTGCTCGTTAAGAGCTTCGGTAGTTCAGGGTTTTGGGCCGAAACTCTTGACGAGTTTTCGCTACGACCACCGCAGACGAATGCAATCGTTACTTCGCGCCTAACATCCGGTCCAGCGAATCCGATGTCTGGTGGATGAGTGCCTCGGGGTAGTGTTGATACGGATGAAAATACTCAAAGGTCAGATAACCGTCGTAACCAACTTTGTCGAAGGCTTCCAACACGGCGGGCCAATTGGTGGTGCCATCCAACAGCGGCCGGAACGCTTGCAGCGAATGATCCGTGCCTTTCTTTGTGAATTCTTTCAAATGCACGTTCTTGATTCGCTTGCCCAAGATCGGAATCCAATGTTCGGGGAACTGGTATTCCATGATGTTGCCGGTGTCAAAATGAACCTGCACGTACTGGCTGCTAAAACTGTCGACGAACTCCACCATCTCCATCGGCGAAAGTAAAAAGCCATTGAAGAAAATGTTTTCGATGTTCAGGTGGACCTTTAGTTTTTCGGCGTTCGGAAGCAACTTGCCAATGGCCTGACGAGCCCGTTTGTCACAAACATCATTGGGTGTCGGATCGTGATCTTCGCGCCAGGGCATGTGTACCGCGCCGGGAACGACCAGCAAGTTTTCCGTTCCCAAATCATGAGCGGCTTGTGTCATCTTGGCGGCCAATTCCATCCCCTTGGCTCGTTCGGCCGGGTCGTTGCTGGTTAACGGATAAGGCCAAAACAGAAACGAACAAACGCCGCTGACCGCAATTCCAATCTCGTCGGCCATGTGCCGAATCGCGGTGAACTCTTTCGTTCCCGACTTGGGCGATAAGTCGCTTTCCAAGTCGTAGTTCAGTTCGATGCCGTCAAATCCCGCGTCTTTGGCCAACTGCAAACATTCCTTCAACGACATTTTGTCGGGATAAGGAAAAGCCCACAGGTTGATCGACTTTTTCATCGAGTACTTCTTGCTCTGCGCCGCAGGGCTCGCGGCGGATGATGTGTTCGGCGTGGAGGCGGCTGCAAAAGCGGCACCGCCAAAAGCGGCGTAAGTCAATAGTTCGCGTCGTCCGACCGTAGATTTCGATTTCATGATTGGGTTCTCAAAGAGTCGCCGAACTTCTCCGAATTCGGAGAATTCGAAGACCTACTTTACCAAGTCTGCCAACGCTTTGCCTAACGCGTCGCCGATCAAAAAGTGGCAAAACCTGCGAGTTAATCGCATCCCCGATGACGTGGCCAAATTGCAACTCAATTTCATGCTTCACTTTCTATATCAGCGATGAATCGTCCCAGCTTTCTTCGGATTTCGCTGACGGCATCGTCCGAGTAAGTTTGTTTGTGCGGGTTACCCCACACCACGCCTGGCCAACAGTAATCACCCGGCTTGCGACCAATCACGTGGACATGCAGCTGCGAAACAACGTTTCCGATCGCGGCCACGTTCAGTTTCCGGACGTCAAAACTGTCCAGCACGAACCGTGATACCTGGTCTTGCAGGTCCAGCAGTTGCGCCCGCTGGTTGGCGGTCAGCTGAAAGAGTTCTTTGACCTCCACCTCCGGAACGAGCACGAACCAGGGTGCCAGCGAATTATTCAATAGCAGGATGCGAATGTTGTGCTTCCGGGCAAGGGCGAAGCAATCCTGCTGTAATCGTTGATCCAAGCTAAATGCAGACATCAGCCGCTCGCACGCGATTCCGGTTAGATACAGATCCAGTCAGCCGGGCCTACTTGAGATGCTGGTCGAAAAACCCGACTGCCTGTTCGACAAGTTCGGTTCTCGATCGTTTGCCGCCGCTAAGCCCGTGATCGGCACCCGGCTCAATCTGCAGTTTCGACGGGACGCCGGCTTTCGTTAATGCCGCCTGCAATAATTCGCTTTGGCGATAGGAAACGAGTCGGTCGTTATCACCGTGGACGATCAAGAACGGCGGATCATCTTTGCTGACGTATTGGATCGGATTCGCTTTCTGGGCCAGTGACGTGAAGGGTTGTTGTTGAATCGGCCCGCCCACTAATTTTGATTCGGGCGAATCGGGTGCGTCGTGGTCCAGCGTGCTGCCGGCAATCGCTTGTTTGTTCATCAGCAGCAGGTCTGTTGGGCCAAACCAATCACAAACGGCTTGCACGCGGCTGGAGTATCCTGCGTTTGCCTCGGTTTCAAAGTCATCGACATCGCCCGCAGTTCCCAGCAAGGCGGCCAGGTGCCCGCCGGCTGAGCTGCCCCAGACACCGATGTGGTCGGCATCCAAGTTGTATTTTTTAGCGTTAGCCCTGACCCAGCGAACGGCCGCCTTACAATCCTGAATCTGTGCGGGAAAGATCGCTTCACCGCTCAAACGATACTCCACATCGACCACGGCGTAGCCTTGCCCGGTCAGGGGACGAGCCGGTCCCGCGCTGCCCTTGCTGCCGCTTCGCCAGCCGCCACCATGGATCCAAATCACGACCGGAAGCGGCTGTTCCGACGGGGGCAGATACAAGTCCAGCGGCAACTCGCGCTGGCCCACCGTGGCATAGACCAGGTCACGATGCACAGTCACGCCCTCGGGCAGTTCCGGCGGTCTCCGGCGCTGGCGATTGACGCGAGTGATGCGAAAATCGATGTCCTCTTTCAGCGAGATCAAGCCGTCTTTGTCCGCATCGATCTGCTGGAACAGGCGATCGTTGCGCTGGGGAAATTCCTTGCGTGATAGCTGCCCGTCTTTGTTAATGTCGCGTTCACGGAACATGGCCTTGGCGGCGTTTTCAGCGCGGCGGGCATCTTGCGCGGTCGCCGGCGGGGCGAATATCCAGCCCAGCGATAAAAATGCCAGACCACAGGCAATCGCTTTCATATTATGATTCCTAACGCTTTCGAGAGTTTTTGCCACCATCTTAACCAACTTCCACCATGAAAAGACGTTTCCTGTTCCTGCTCGCCTTTGGACTTTCGATTTCTTTTCTTGCGCCGGCTCGTAGCGCGGAGCAGAAGCCCAATATTTTGATCATCACTGTCGATGACATGTCGGCTGATTCTTTGGGTGCCTACGGTTGCAAGCTTGCCGACACGTCGCCCAACATTGACGCGTTTGCCAGGCAGGCGTTGCGGTTTAATCACGCCCATGTTCACGTTGGCAATTGCATGCCGGGCCGCAATATCATGTGGTCGGGGTTGTTTTCACACGTCAACGGTGTCGAAGGCTTTGTACAAAACAAGGATGCGGACTATCCCGTGCTTTGTGATCTTGCCCAAGCAGCGGGGTACTTCACCGCCATCCGCGGCAAAGTCAGTCATTCCACGCCGTATATCCCGTATGCCTGGGACGCTGTTCTGGACAGCGAACTGAGTGGCAAGAAACGACACATCAAGGATGCAAAGAGTTACGGTGACTCCATGCGGGACGCCATTCGATTGGCCGACAAGGCGGGTAAGCCGTTTTGCACCATGATCAACATCTCTGATCCGCACAAACCGTTTTACGCGCAGGGCAAAGGCGGCGTGACGATCGACGATCCACACGTGCCCAGTCGCGTCTTCAGTGGTAACGAAGTTCCCGTCCCGGGGTTCCTGCCCGATGACGAAGTCATTCGCAAAGAGCTGGCCCACTACTATTCATCGGTTCGCCGTGCCGATGATTGCTTTGGTGAAATCATGAAGGCGATTCAGGAGCACGGCTTGTCAGAGAATACGTTCGTCATGTTCCTCTCCGACCATGGAATGCCGCTGCCGTTCGCTAAGACTCAGCTCTATCACCACAGCACGCATACTCCGTTAATGGTTCGCTG
>JBFJVZ010000538.1:0-3881 GCA_041623895.1 Pirellulaceae bacterium
CCTTCGGCAGCGAAGGGGGTCAAACGCAGTACCAGTTCGTCCTTTTCAACCAAACTGCCCTCGCGCAGTCCCGGCTTGACGTAACTGACAACACCCTTGGACGGGCTCTGCACCGACTGAGGGCGTTCCTGAGGATCGAGCGCAACAACCGTGCCTATGCCGCGTGCCGTTTGCCGCCAGGGGACGAAGATCAACGCTACGATCGAGATCGCTAGAGCAACAAAAGTAACCCGACCGCAAATTCGAATGATGCGGCCGGTGCGGACCATTTGCATCACGGGAAAGTCATCTATGGTTCGTTCTTTTTCAAACATCAGGTCAACCAAACATGTAAAACGAGATTACTTTCGGACGGCGATTTGACTCTCGCATAACGCGGCAATATCTTCACGGTTGGTCACGACGATCAGCGACCAGTCCATGTCCGCGGCCGAGAGAGAGTTCCAAATTTGTTTGCGGACATCTTCTGCCAGTTGATCAAGCAAACCGTCGATGACCACGACTTTGGGTTGGGATGCGATCGCTCGGGCGATCACCAATTGAGTGACCTCACTGCCCGAAAGCGGATATCCGCCGGTTTGCAGCGGCGTCTGAATCCCATTTTTCAATTGCAACACCGCGTCGGCTAAGCCAACTTCGGAAAGTACCTGACGCACGCGATTACGACTGATTCCCGGTCGAGCCAAATCAATGTTTTCTTGCAACGTTCCGTGAAAGACGTCCTTGCCTCCGGCGTACCCCACCAAGCGGTTCCAGCCCCCGGAATCGGTGTTGGCAGATCCAAAATCACCGATTTGCACAAAACCTTCCGCAGGCGTGTGCAGTCCAGCGATCGCCCTGGCCAAGTCGGATCGTCCATCGACATCGTTGCCGGTAATCGCAACACGGGATCCGGGATCGATCGTTGCTGAACCGACACGTGAATGCGATGAAGCGCGGCGGAAAACCAGGTCTCCCCAGCGGACTTGAGCCGGTCCTTCCGCAAGACCCTCATGCTCTTGGCCGGGATCCGCCGGGATGTCAATCAAGTGGCCGACCTTGTCGACGCCCGCCATCACGTCGTAAAACTTCTCCAGCGACTTGCCGGCCTTTGCAAACGCACCGACCACGACAGTGACGACCAATTCGCTCGCCACCAGCTGTCCCAGTGTCAGCTGCCCCTCGATCACCAGCCAACCGCCAAGTGCCAGCACGGCGGTTGACGCAATCACTTGCAAGCTGATCGCGAATGCCGATTGCCGAACCACAACATTGAACTGACGCTTACGGGCATTCAGGTAATCGGCGGTCAATTGATTGGCGCGTTGAATCGCCAGCGCCTCGCCACCACCGGTCTTGAACACCGCTGGCGAGGCAATCACATCCTGCAGCCAATGGGCCACGCGATACTTGGTTGCGGACTCGTCGATGGCCGTACGAATCCCTCCCCGGCCGAGTAACCAGGTGATCGAAATCATCGAGATTAAAAGAATGATGTCGAAGCCCAGCAGAAACGGATGATAAAAAGCCAGCAGTACCAATCCCAGGATTGTGGTCAGCACAATGGATACGCCGTCCAGCAGCAACACGTTGGTGGCTTTCTGGATCGTCATGATGTCAAACACTCGATTGGCCAGCTCACGTGGATACTGGCCGGCCAAAAAAGCTTGATTGGCCCGCGGAAATCTGTGTGCCAAATCACTGACAATGCGGACGAATTGACGGCGTTGAATCAACTCCACAACAAACTTTTGCAAGATCCTCAAAATGCCGGCAATGCCCAAACACATCAGCAGGATCAACCCCAACATAATCAGCGGCTGCATGTACGTGCCCCAGCTGACCACGTTGACCAGCGACTCGACGGCCAGCGGAGTCGCCAGCGTTAACACGCCGCCCACGAAGGCAAACAAGACCAGCGTCCCGATGTCGGCGATGTCAAGCTTCAACAATCCGATGAATCGCCGCAGCGGAGGAAACTCTTCTCCGTGGTGTTGGTAATGACTGTGATAGGGGGAACCTGAAATGGAATCGCAATCGAACTGATGTTTGGCGACAAACAAGCGGGGCGGTGATGGGCGTGAAACGAGATCTTGGAATTCACCTAAGCTGATCGTCCGTTCGGATAATCGATCGGCGACGACCGTTGCTTGAAACCCGCGACCGGCATTGGCATCCAGAATGATAAACGTGCCATCTGATTCGGCGACAACGATCGGATATCCCTCGGAAATGAACGCAGCCGCTTCATCCGTGTCTTCAAGTGTCGTTTCCTTCAAAAAAATCCCGGCGTTTTCGGCACTGGCTTTGAAGCGGTGTAGCGCGTCCGCGGGCGATTGGTCGGCGGCGTGTGGATGGACCAGCACATCGGCGCGGTCGACCGAGATTTCCAAGGCCAGGCCGATCCGCGACAACACCTTGAAGATTCTTTCTTCAGTTGGCGCATCCGAAGTTGTTGGGCTAACTGTTTCGTAGGTTTTGGGCATGGAGCTATTTGCAATGACAGTATTGGCAAAGTCGGCGAGGAGTTAAAGTCATCGGCCGCCATCACGACATCATGATCGATACTCAGTTTCCAGCGAAGTCCAATGTTGGTTATCAACCGCTGGTACGCATGCCGGCGGCGATTCCGTTGATTGACAGACGCGTCAAATGTCTCAATTCATCTTCCTGATCCAGGTTAGGTGATGCCTGTTGCCTACGCCGCAGCAATTCAACTTGAATCAGATTCAAAGGATCGATATATCGGTTTCGTGCAGCGATCGCCTCCTTCAACCAAGACGTTCCGTCCAGCAACTCGTCTCGATCGGTAATCGCCAGCACGGCTCGGCAAGCGTCGTGGTATTCGTCAGAAATCATCGAGGCGATCGACATCAGGGATGGGTCCCCATCGGTCAGACTCGCATACTCGCTTGCGATTTCCATGTCCGATTTGGCCAAGGCGAGTTCAGCGTTGTCGATCAATGCCCGAAAAAAGGGCCATTGCTGGTACATCTCACGTAATTCCCTTAGCAACTCCTTGTCGCTGATCAGTGGGCAGATCGCCGTCCCGATGCCATACCAAGCCGGGATCAAGCAACGCGATTGAGTCCAAGAGAAAACCCAAGGAATTGCACGCAGATCCGCCAGGCCCCCGTTGGCCTTGCGGCGCGATGGACGGGAGCCGATCGGCAGTTGCTCAATTTCAGAAATCGGTGTAGTACGCCGAAAGAATTCAACGAATGCCGGTTGTTCCAGCAAGTCACGATACTTGGCGAAAGAAACTTGTGACAACCTTTCCATTATCGGCTGCCAACGCATGGAGTCGATCTTGGTCGGGTTGCCGGCCGCCAGCAGGGCCGACCAAACAACTTGCTCCAAATGGCGGTACGCGATCCTGGAGTTTGGCAAGCTCCATGGCGATGTCGCGTGACAACAGATCGGGCCGCGTCGACAGCGCCTGCCCGAATTTGACGAAAATCGGGCCTAAGTCTTCGAGCGCGAGTCGGATGCGTGCGCCGAGCGGCTCCTTATTCTTCTCGCGCCCCCAGGTGGTCGGCGAAAGCAGCCCGACGAACCGGAACGGCCCGAGCATGTGCGTGGCCAGCGCGATTTCCTCGAGACCGTGGCGCACGAGTACGCGGTATATGCTGAGCAGCCGCCAGAGATGACGTGGACGGATCATTTTTCGAGCCGCGCCGCGAGCTGTTCGATACGCGCGCCGATCTCCTCGACCTGCCGGGCCAGCACGGTGACATCGCGATTCAATTCCTCTATTTCCGCCGGGGCCGGCAGGTCGCGCCGCTCTTCCTGAAAAAACTCGGCCGTGTCACGTGTAAACGCGTCGGTCGCCCGGCGGCCGAAGTCGACCAGGCCGCGCATGGCGTTTCCGATCTGGTGCGCGGCCACGTCGCCGACCAGGC
>JBFJVZ010000539.1:0-3872 GCA_041623895.1 Pirellulaceae bacterium
CATAGCCGCCAAATCGCCGCGGGGAAGGTATTCTGCGGGTCGTTTTCCCGGGGTTACACCCAACTCCGTTGTCGCTCGTTGGTTCACCCCAGGCTTTATGCTGTCACCACTCCGTGGTTCTTCTTCATCAATGTTGAGAAGCAGTTCCTAAGCCGGACACTCTCCCCGTCCTGGCCTACCGTGGTCTGAATCGGCTACATGAACAGCGAAGCACTCCGCCGATCAAGCATTCGCAGATGAAGCGATTTCTATCGGCAGGGGAACTTTTTTCAGCCAGCGACTTACCCGGCTCAAAAAATCTGCTTCGCTCGCGCCCACAACGCGCCACTGGGACTTGCCGTCAACAATGATCTCAGCGACCTGATTGATGGATTGCCTAACCGCGTCGGTGATGGTCGATGCTGTGCTTTCCGCAGCTGCCCTTCGCGTGAACTCAACGCGGCCGCCACGAGCGCTGCGCCGCAACTCGAGCAGATCCCCGGAATCAGCCGCGAATTTTCGACCCTCAAAAAAGACGCGGCGAATCCGCCCGGCTTCGTCAAACTGAAAAACTCGCTGGCTTCCCCAGTAAAGACTCAACTGTCCCTGGCTACGAAAGCCGATCAGAATCGTCAATTCGCCGGCCACCACTTCGCCGCGAACCGGCATCGTGCGACCGTCGCGCAACAGGTCTTCGCGATCGTGTTCCTCTATCGCCATTTATTGTCGTTGATTCTTGTTGCAGGAATCGTCCATCGCCACCGGTTTGCCCGTCATACCAAAGATCGATTCACTGGGAACTCGACCAATCAATAACGCTAAGATCATAGCCAATCGTCATGGTCTGTATGTTTAACGCGATGCCGAAGGCGAGGATTTTTGGAAAGCGGCCTCCTCTTCGGGGTCGCGTTAAACGAAAGTGCGCGCTGCCCGGTTAAGATACGCCTTACGACAATGTCAAAATGCCATGACCATGAATCAGAGGACACCGTGCTAAATGTACACTCGTCAGCGAACTTATCAGATTCTGGCGTTCGTTCTGCTCTGCCACACGGCCAATGCGACTGAGCCCTCCCCGCTGTCGCAGTTGGGTGATTACTTGAAGTTGCCGGTGCAACAGCGCGGTTCGCTTGCGGAGCAGAGATTCGCACAAATGGCGTTGACGACCGACCAGGCTGCTGAAGCTCGCAAGCTACTGCTGGATGATCGAACAGCAAGACTACGCGATCAGCGGGCTGCAGAGATGAAAGCCGCGATGATCCAGTTGGGTGATCTGCGAATGCCGTTTTCATTCAAGCGATTTGGGGCCAAGCCGAAGCGCGGACGAAGTCTGTTTATCTCACTGCACGGCGGTGGCGGCGCACCCAAACGCGTCAACGACAGCCAATGGGAAAACCAGAAACGGCTTTACACATTGGATGAAGGCATCTATGTCGCGCCGCGTGCGCCCACGGATACTTGGAATCTTTGGCATCAAAAACACATCGACTCGATGCTGACTCGTTTGATCGAAAATATGGTTTTGTTTGAAGATGTCAATTGGAATCGCGTCTACGTGATGGGTTATTCAGCCGGCGGTGACGGCGTCTTTCAACTCGCGCCGCGGATGGCGGACCGCTGGGCGGCCGCGGCAATGATGGCCGGCCACCCCAACGAAACGTCTCCGCTGGGTCTGCGCAACGTCCCGTTCGCGCTCCAGGTGGGTGGACGCGATGCTGCCTACAATCGAAACAAGGTTGCAATCAGCTGGAAAGAACAACTGGCCAAGCTTCGTGGTGACGACCCGGATGGTTACGAACACTTTGTCAAGATTTACGCTGACAAAGGCCACTGGATGGATCGCGAAGACGCCGCTGCGATCCCCTGGATGGCAAAGTTCGATCGCAATCCGCTGCCGTCAAAGATCGTCTGGAAACAAGATGACGTAACGCACACGCAACTTTACTGGTTGGGAGTCGATAACCCCAAAGCTCGCAGCACCGTGATCGCCTCCCGCGACGGACAGACGATTCAAATCGACTCGAACGATGTGGATAGCGTTACAGTCTTGGTAGATGATCGCATGATCGATTTTGACAAGCCGATCGTGATTCGCAGCGGTGATACGACTGCGTTTGAAGGCACCGTCGAACGCAGCGTGGCGTGCATTGCAGAGACACTCGCCCAGCGAGGAGACCCCCATCTTTGCTTTGCCGGCAAAGTGACGGTGGATCTTGCCGCCAAACAACCGTGACTTCCGGCTCGATCATCCCGCCGTCCCTGATGATTTCGCACTGCGGGAGGGCCGGTTTTTCGTTCCTTACCGGAGGTCGGCACGAGATCACTGCTTCGCGTGTGCCATCCACCAACGCCAACTAGACTAGAGTCTGTCTTTTCCTGACTCGTTAATCATTGGCGAATATGAAACTTCGTATCGAAGCTGCCTCCTCGATCTTGGATTATTCACGGATCGCCTTCGAGATCCAAAAAGATTGGAAGTTGCGCATCGGCGAACCGGAAATCTGGTATCGGGGCGTGGGCGATGTGAAATACAAACTGCTTCCCGGGGCCTACCGATCTAGCAACTTCAACAACTGGGATGAATGGACACGATGCAATGACTACAAATCATTCGCAGTCTCCTATCTGGACTTTCATCCAAGTGACGAGTGGGATTGGTACTACGTCATGCAACACTATGGCTTACCCACTCGCCTGTTGGATTGGACGGAAAGCCAATTAATTGCGGCGTACTTCGCGGCAGACGCCTGGCAGGAGGATAGAAACTCCGTCCCCTGCGTTTGGATGATCGACGCGGCGAGTGTGAACAAAGAAAGTTACGGTGTCTGGGAACTGCCGTTTCCCCAGGGTGACTTCACGAAACACTGGCTGCCCAACGCCTCGTGGAACGACGCGCGGGTGCGAACATTCGAATACAACGGTGTCGTTTATGACAATCAAAATCCAATCGCGATCACCCCGAGGCGCACCAGTCCACGAATCGTCGGCCAGCAGGGAATGTTCACCATCCATGGAAAAACTCAAAAACCGATCGAAGATCTGTTCGCATTCACCGAGTCAGCCGAGATGATCGTCAAGATTGAATTCAAGGGCGTGTCTCGAACAGATCTGTTGGAAGAACTACGAGTCCTCGGCATATCGAAATCACTTTTGTTTCCGGAACTTCCAAGCATTGCTGACGATCTCAAGAACCGATATATTTTCGCCAATGCATTAGCCTCCGCAGGGACACAACAAAAGGAGTCTGAAATGGCCAAAAAGAAAATACGCAAGAAGGCCAAGCGCAAAGTGGCAACAAAAAAAGCGGCCAAACGGAAGGCTTCGAAAAAGAAGGCCGTAAAAAAGAAGGCACCGAAAAGAAAGAAGAAGGCACCGAAAAGAAAGAAGAAGGCAGCAAAGAAAAAGGCCGTAAAGAAAAAGGCAGCGAAGAAGAAAAAGAAAAAGGCTCCCAAACCTGTCAAGGCGCGCCGCAAAAGCGGGTGAGGACTGATTTCCGCGCAGTAACCTCCGCTTGCGGTTGAGCCTATTCAACGGGACCTCGTTCACGAATGAACGCCTTCAAACGATTTGATCAGGAATTGACCGCTTGGTCCGGGCAGCTGGGACGCGGCCACAATCCGGCCATGAATCCCGCGATGAAGAATAGGCTGCAAGCGATTGGTGAGATTCGCACGCAAGTCTCCCGTGTTCCGCCTGTGGGTGAATTCGGTGCGGACATCGCGCTGCTACTGCAGGCGGTGCGTAAGTGTCAGGACGAATTTGAACCGATGTTTGATACGGACTACGGCTCTGGGCGTGATGTACACAACACGATGATCGGTCTGTTATGGCATTTTCAGAAATCTCGTAGGCCAGGACTTGTCCTGGCGCCTCATTGCCAGGACAAGTCCTGG
>JBFJVZ010000540.1:0-3856 GCA_041623895.1 Pirellulaceae bacterium
CACCGGACGAGTATGGATCGACAATGACGATGCACATCTTGCAGACAGTTCATTCCGTACGACGGTCCATAAAAAGCTCAGGCGTTGCGAATCACACCGTGCCGCAGCGCATTCCACTGCCAAGTAATTTCTGACGTTCGCTGAACGGTCGAAGGTGCGACCGGCTGCGTCAGGCTGGTTTGCATCCAGTCGCGTACCCAATCATTGATGATCAAATCAATACTTAAAACGACTCGTTCGTTGTCCGCTGCATTGATCAGTGTATGGAGGTTGTCGGTATCGAAATAATACAGCTTGCCAGGCTGCAAACAGAACAGGTCAAATTGTCCCCCCAGGATCTCGTCCAGCATTTCCAAATTGAACCCGTAATCGCTGGCCTCGTCATGCTTCATTCGCGCGGCCAGCGATTCAAAGTTGTCCAGGTCGATGCTATCGCGTGTGAGCAGCAAGAAAGCATATTCGCTGGTGATGATGGGAATCTGAAAACGAAGCACATCCCGGCCTTTATCCTTGTCATCATGAAGCGCGTACGCCGCTTTGGCCGGCCTGCGCAATAGCCGAAATGCGGCCTTTT
Organism: Pirellulaceae bacterium; assembly: GCA_041623895.1. Classification (GTDB taxonomy): domain Bacteria; phylum Planctomycetota; class Planctomycetia; order Pirellulales; family Pirellulaceae; genus JBFJVZ01. The sequence continues at coordinate 575 of JBFJVZ010000540.1, forward strand.
CCGTCAAGAAACCGTCGAAAATCTCCCGCATGTACGGGCACTGACGGAGTGCATCGGAACACGGCACGTTGTTGTGGTGATCCCGAAAACGTTCATGCAGATCTTCGGCGGCCGGCAAGGAGATGCAGTTTCCGTACGGTCCCTCGTCAAATTCGGAAACGTTTCTAGCCACCGCAACTTCCGCGGCAAGCCTTTCCGCGTCGAATTGCCGGGGACTGGTGAAGACAGGGGTCATTGCTGTGTGAATCAGGCGTCGGTGATGATGTGGATCTGTTTAGTCCCAGCATAGCACAACGTCCAAAGTGGCCGATGGTGTGCGACAATAGGAATCCAATGGAACGATAGGCGGGCTTGTGTCGGGCAGTTGAAAATGCCGAAAGTTAGGGTAATGTCGGTTGTGTGCTACAACGCGTCTTGCTATTCCCACGTTTCTTGACAGGCCGTGCAAGGGTGAATAGTTTTTTAAAGGACGTTTGTTTGTAGGTGTTGAAAAAGGGGTCAGAAGTCAATAGTGCAAAGCACCCCAAGGGCCGCGCCGGCTATGGACTCCTGACCCCTTTTTCCAAAGCACAATCTCGATAGAACCAAAGCACAATTTCGATAGAAACGGAACTCGCTCGCAGCAACTGTGATCCCGAGTACCCGATCCAATCATTCCCCTCAAGAACCCAATTCTGTGCCGCCAGCCAAACAAGCGTTTTTCGACAGGATCAAGGCTCGTTCCGCTGACGGCGCTGCGGCTTTGCTGGCACTGCTGCTGCGGCCCTTTGGTGCCAACACTTATCGCAATCTGGTCAACGCGTTGTGGGAACGGCAGCCGATATTCTCCAAGTATGACATCAAGCTTTCTGTCAATTCGCACGTAACACCCGATCCGTCCGAACGGCCGCTGGTCGAACGGATTTTTTCCGCCTACCGCCAGGCTAAGCTCGACCAGTTAAAACAGGATCCCATGTTTCTTCCCGATGGAGGCTGGAAGAACGTAACCGACTCGGCCTTCGCCTATCTGCTGGAAGGCTATGAGCAGAACGATATCGAGCGTTTTCATTATTTCCTGGCCAATTTTGGTGCCTGGGAGAAACCGACCGGCATTGGAGAATCGTGGATCTTTTCTAAACTCAATGCATCCGAGCGGAAAAAGAAACACTTCGAACAGCAGAAGATGCCGCCACTGATCCAGTGGTGGGAAACCTTCGAGAGCAATGGACGAAGTTTGTCCGCCCTGACTATTCCACGTTTTGGCAATCAAGGCGGAGTGCTTGTTGATGGCCACTTCATCCTGCCCAACTCCGTGTTTAGCGAATGCTATGTACGTCTGGTGGCCGGCTTTATCGATCAGCAGCGACCGGTCATTGGTGAACTTGGCGGCGGATTTGGGCGAACTTGCACTTTCCTGAAACGGCAGTTTCCAGAGTCCACATACGTCGGATTCGATTTACCGGAATGCCTGGCTTGCGCCTCGTATTACCTGATGCAGAGTTTTCCTGAAAAGCGATTTCTGTTGTATGGCGAGGGCGACCTGACTGCTGCAAGTATCGCGGAGTTTGATTTCATTCTTCGTCCCTCGTTCGAGATAAGCAAGATTCCGGATTCGTCGCTTGACATCTTTATCAATGAAAACAGCCTTGGCATGGTGCCCCCGGACACTTGCAAGTTCTTTGTCAAAGAGATGTGCCGGACAGCAGATGCGATTTGGCATCGGAATCACGAGGTTCGGCGCAACGCGACTGGCAACGATTCCGTCTCACTGATCAATCGCGAGTATCCATTTGATCGAGATCGGTTCCGCGAAGTGGTCAGACATTGTGATGTCACGCGGCTGGTAGGTCATGATCGATCGTGGATCAAGGACGATATGTATTGGTATTATTTTTGCCGCAAGGACGCTTGCGAGTGATCGTCGATGGCTTTCAGGAATTGATGCCCCAAGTCGCGTCTTCCAAACGCATTCTGGTGTTGGGGTCTTCGGGATCCGGCAAGACGACGTTTTCAATTCGTCTTGGACAAATTCTGCAACGGAACACGATCCATTTGGATGCCGAGTTCTGGCAGCCCGGTTGGGTCGCCACGCCGCAATCCGAATGGCGAGCAAAGGTGGCTTCGCTGATCGAGGCGGACTCCTGGATCATGGACGGTACTTACGAAAGCACGCTGGATTTGCGGATCCCCGCCGCTGATAGCGTGATCATGATTGAAAGTTCACGATGGACGTGTCTGTGGCGCGTGCTCAAGCGAAAGGCCACGGTGGACGATCAGCGCCGGCCCGATGCACCGGGAGGACAAAAACTGGATCGCGCGTTTCTGCGATACATCTGGCGGTATCCCACGGTGACGCGGCCGATCGTGCTGGACGCGATCCGGCAATACGGACCCAACAAGACAACGATCCAGCTAACAGGATCCAGCCAGATCGAAAATTTTCTGCAGCAACTGCAACAAAGCAGCTGAACGAGGCATTCAAGAAGTCTGGTAATCGGACTTGATTACCGAACCTGGCCGTCGCGGAAAGTACTGAACAAACCACCGGTCCGGAGCACGCGACAGTCATCCGCCACCACTTGGACCGCAATCATACCGTCTTGTTCCCGGAAATCCATTCACCAAGGAAACCGGCTAGTGTGGCCGTCACGCGTTCGCAGCGTTCTTCCATTGAGTACCACGTCACAATCGTGTCGCCAAGAATTTCGCCGCCAGACTTATCGTAGCCGAAGTAGATGCCGTCTACACCAGCACTCGCGTAAAACACCAGAGGCGATAGCGTTTGCTCGTCATCAGCGATCAACCGCGAACGAGTTTTCACAATACGTGTGGCAGATGCTGCGTAATCGTCGTTGCCGAAACCAGAAGTTTCGTCGCGAATACCCCATCCCGCCTTACACCGTCGACTTCTGTTGTCTGGCACTGAAGCTGATCGTTGAGGTCGATGGTGAGCATCATCAGACCGACGAAGGCCGCCAGCATGATCAGCGTCGCGATCATTATCTTGCGGAACTTGGGTACCACGTGTTGCGGATACCCGGCTACGAGGTCTTGCGGAATCCTGCTGCCGTGCGGCTTCAGATCGAACAGGCGATCGATGAGCGTGCGTCGTGACCTCCCCCTCATCCCCGGCCCTTCTCCCCCACAAGTGAAAGCGAGCAATGAGGTGGTGCTGTTTTTGGGGGCCACGCGAGTGCTAAACTCCAGGCCCACTAAGGAAGCCCAAGATGCCACGGAAGAGCCCCACAAAGTCGCCCAAACAACGTCGAGCGTACACCGACGAATTCAAGCAAGAAGCGGTAC
>JBFJVZ010000541.1:0-3810 GCA_041623895.1 Pirellulaceae bacterium
CACGCCGTCGGTGTCGACGCGACCACCGACGCGAACGGCGAAGTCCACATTCGACGCTACGGACACCCGGCTCGCCAATAAACCAATCAGTCTCCGTGGGGTGGTTCTAAGCCCGAGACACCAGCGCGGTGCCTCGGGCTTTTTTTAGGTCGTCGTTGATGCTACGCACTGTTACTGACCCGCAGGGTGAGCCCACGTTTTCGGGTCGGTAGAAATGCGGGCGGCACGCAGCTTCGCAACAAAAGATGTCCAACAAAACCTGCAATCACCAAGCCGGTGCCGCGCAAAGCGGATATCATCAACGAAACGGATTCGATTCAACAAAGGCGTTCGGCTATGAAAATGCATCGACAAGACGCTTGTTCCAAATTTCTGCTGGCTCTCTGCTGGTTCGCTGCCGCACTACCGCTCGCCGGCGGCACGTGTCTCGCGGAGACCGGGGCCGCTCTGGTGATTGGCAATGACGCCTATCCCGATGAGGCCCGTTTAGAGTCATGTGTCAGTGATGCCAGAGCCTTTAGGAAATGGCTTCATTCCATCGGCTACGAACTGAGTGAGATTACATTGCTGACCGACGCGACGGCCAATCAGATGGCCGAGGGCCTGGAAGATTTGGCACAGCGTGCTGAAAAGCAACGCTATGATCAAGTCATGATCTACTACAGCGGTCACGGCATGACGGTTGACGATGACGACGGTGACGAAGGAGCGGATGACGGCATGGATGAGGCACTCGTCGCCATCGACCATCCTGTCAGCAGCATCGATCAGTGCCTGATCCGTGACGATCAACTGTACCGCTATCTCCGCAGGATCTCTGCCCGCACAGACCAGTTGATTTTGGTGCTCGACTGCTGTTTCTCAGGTGGTGCAATCAAGGGTGATCGATCGCGCGGCCGCGGACGGCCAAAGAGACTGTTCCAGTCGCAACTGGAGCGTCTGTTTGTGAACGCGGGCCCGCCCACAGCAACTCCGCCACGTGATCCGCCCGCTCGGCTCAAAGGGGTCGCACTTAAGTCTCATGGCTCGCTAAAGGATCTGAATTGGGAAGATGGAAGTGGCACCTTGCTCTTTTTCTCGGCGGCGACAGAAATCCAAACAGCCCAAGCGGGAGCACCGGGGCAGCTGAGTGCTTACACCAACAACTTCTTACATCTGATGGATCGGGCCTTTGGAGATCAAAGGCAGATTAAGCTCAGCGAGTTGCAAGACGCGTTGAAAAAGAGTCTTGATGGCAAGCAAACCCCCGGCCTGGAAGTCCATGGGATGACGGACGATGTCGTTATCAAGTCCAAAGTCTTTGCCGATCCAAAACAAGTGGCGATCGAGCGTAAGGGCTCGCAGATCTTGGGCCAGCTAATCGCATTGGATGGTTCGTCCGCCGATCCGAATTGGAAGGTCGATGCCGCTTGCTCTGCAGCAGGGCCGGTCCCGATCGGCCAGTTTTACCATCTTCGCGTTCGCCCCAGCCACGATGGTTTTCTGGTCGTGTTTACCGTCGAAGCCCATGGAGAAACAACGTTCTTCTTTCCGAACAAGTCGGAGCCCGACAATCGCGTCAAAGCGGGCGTGGAGCGTGCGATCCCCTGGGAAGAAGGATTGGTCGCTGACGGCGTGGCGGGGACGGAACGCTTTTACGTTTTTCTGTTGGATCAGAATCCGTTCGCAAGTTTTGATTTTGCTCAATCGCCGGACGAATTGCTGATGGGTCGCCTGAGCGATCTGATCCGTAGAAACCCATCGCTGGGCTCGGTCCAGCAATTGCAAGAGGTACTCGAGAAGCCCGCCGCCGCAACGGGCGCTGCAAAGAGAAGTTGGACGAAGTCGGTTTTGCAGGTGCAAACCGTCAACCGCTGACGTAACACGAATGGTCGATCCGCGGTACGATTCAAAAGCGGCGATTGAAATTCAGGGCAAACTCAAAGTCGAATGCTTTGTTGTCGCCACGGGACAAGGGAAAGGTGAAAGCGGGCGTTAAATTGGTCAACCCTTTCTGCAGTGATGTACCGACCGTCAAGTTCAGCACGTCAACACGATTGGCCGGATTCCCGGCCTCGAGATCGATCGCTTCTCCTAATAAACCGCTTTCAAGAATCTGGTCGCGGCCAATGTTCGCATCGTCAAGCGTTGTGGTCCAATGAAGTTCCAGTAATCCGGCGGCGCTGTCGATCATCGTGTCCCGGCATGGATTCACGTACAACCAGCACCCCAGCTGCGTGTTCAGACGCATCAACGTCTGTCCCTCGATGATTGCCTGGTAAGTGCCGTCGACATTCGGTCCGTTTTCGTCCGTCCCGCCCATCACAGCGTTGCCGAATGAATTTCGGCTGATGACGAGTGTCGAGTTAGAGGTATTCAGCGGAAAGGCGAATTGCAGGAAACCTTGGGTGAAGAACAACTCGCTGGGCCGAATCGACCATCCTAGAAAAGGCATCAAGTCGTAAGTTTCGTTGGTGGCGTCATAGGCGAATCTCATATCGACGAATCCAGCGTTGGTTCCAGGCGGACAGCCACCATCCCCGTCGTCGGGACCGCCTGTCCCGTTGGGGCCAATCACCGCCCTCGTTGAAGGAGCAGTTGAAGTTGCGAGACAAGAAGGGACGCCGAACGTGGTACTCGGGATCGCTCCCTGAGCGTGAAAATCCCCTGCTGTCGGAAACAGGATTCCCAAACCTCCCGACCACGAATAGGTGGGGGTGTCGATCAAGAAAGCCTTGAAAACCAGTGAAACATTTCCGATCTCGAATTCATCGCCCAATGCCGCGGCAATCAGGCCGTTGGCCTCGGCCGCGTTATCCTCAGTTAGGTTTGCGAGCGCATCCATGTTGATGTTGGAGGTGAGTTGCCCGGCCATGGGCACGTTGACTTGCGCCGAAACCAATCCGTGGAAAGCCGTCTTTTCAGCACCGAACGTGATCTGATCCACATCGAATTTGTAATTGTTACGGATGCCGGCCAAGACACCGGAAGTGGCGCCCGAAAACAGCTCCACCGCGGTCGGATCCTCAAAATGCCGATAGCTGAAGAAAACCCGGTCCGAGGGAAGCGGGCTATTGTTCTCCGCGATGTTCAGCCGGGCACATTGCAGATTTGGGTGACCAAATGAGAATTGGAGGTCTTGGATCGTTAACAGGGCGCAAGTCCCCAGCGGGCTGTCGGCAATCACGTTGGGAAGACCTCGAGATCCTTCGCCCGATGCTGTTCCGGCACCCGTACCTAAGTCCATGGAACCGGGATCAATGTTGGCAAACTGGTTTGATGATGGCTGGGCCGGCGTCGGTTGTCCGGTCATTGGCTGCCCCGGATAGCCCGGCGTTGGAATTTGCTCCGGTTGTCCCGGCAACGGCGCTGGATAGGCTGGCATCGGCTGCCCCGGCATCATTGGCTGCCCCGGCATCATCATTGGCTGCCCCGGCATCATCATCGGCTGACCCGGCATCATCGTCGACTGACCCGGCATCATCGTCGGCGGGCAGGCGTATGCTGGCGGACAATTCCCGCAACGGCATTGAGCGAAACTTTTCTCAGCCAACAGAAAGCTGCTGACAATGACGGCCGCGAGCACGAGTCCCTGGCGCAGTCGTTGTGTCAGTCGACGGCGATTCCCGCTCATGTTTGTTTTCCCGGTGTGGAATTGAGATCATGGGATCAAAGTGCCGAGCCAAGCCGTTCAATCGTTCGAACCGCTAGAACACGACGTTGTGGTACTTATCGCTATAATCGGCACTGTTGATGCTGTATTTTCGGATTCATCGGAATAGTTTTCCTGTTTTGCCCCGCTTAATGGGCAGGCTCCGCCTGGGATGATGA
>JBFJVZ010000542.1:0-3806 GCA_041623895.1 Pirellulaceae bacterium
ACCGCTCTCCCTGATCCCCAACTCAGGCACCGGGTTGGTATAACTCACTGCCAGCCGAGTTTTTTCCGCAACAACGCACCCTGAAAGACGCACGTCCCATGAGCGATTCGCTCGAACCGATCTCACGCTTGATGAACACGCTTCTCCAGCGGGCTCGAACGATGCCCGAAGGTTCGTACACGACCAAGTTGCTCCGCGGGGGTGTCGAGCGAATCGGCAGCAAAATCCGTGAAGAAGCGGACGAATTGATCAACGCAGCAAGCGAATCGGGAGACGACGGCCGTGATCACTTTGTCTACGAGGCTGGCGATCTGATCTACCACACGCTCGTCTTGTTGGCTTGGCGCGGCGTCGACATCGACGAAGTGGCCGCTGAATTAGCAAGGCGAGAAGGTACATCGGGATTGGCGGAAAAAGCCAGTCGCAAACAACAGGGCAATGAATAAACGATCGTCCCAATCGAGGAATACCTTGGAAGCAAACATCAATCTCAGAATCGGATTGCCAAGCAAAGGCAGGCTCAGCGAGATCTCCAGCGAATTGCTGGATCAGGCAGGCTTGAAATTTCGCCGACAAACGCGAGGACTGTTTGCCCGCGTCAGCGGCTTGCCGATTGACCTGGTTTTCTTGCGGACCGATGACATTCCCACGCTTTGTGCCGAAGGCGCGATCGACATGGGTTTCACTGGCAGTGATTTAGTTCAGGAAGCCGGCGCGGAGGTCGAGACTCGGATGCGTCTGGGCGTCGGCCGCTGCCGATTGGCGATTTGCGTTCCGGATGATTCACCAATCGCAACCGTCAGCGAATTGGACAAGAAACGTATCGCGACAAGTTTTCCCAACGTCACGGAATCTTACCTGGCCCGGCACCAATCCAAAGCTCATTTGGTATCGCTCTCAGGTAGCGTGGAGGTCATGATCCAGTTGGGCGTTGCGGACGCGATCGTGGACCTGGTGGAAACGGGCAGCACCTTGGCGGCCAATCGATTGAGGATTCTCGATGAGATCGGAACTTACGAAACCGTTTTGATCCAAAACAATCGCTGTCGGGACGAGCAAACCGCCGAACGCGTGGTTCGCCGCTTGGAAGGCGTCGTGATCGCCCGTGACTATTCGTTGCTGGAATACAATATTCCGCGAGTCAAGCTGGCTGAGGCAGAAGAGATCACGCCGGGTTTCAACTCGCCCACCGTCAATGCTCTCGAGGACGCTGATTGGTGCAGCGTTCGCGTGATGGTCAAACGGCGTGAAGTGATTAATGCCATGGAACGCTTGGAAACTCTGGGAGCCTCGGCAATCTTTGAGACCACGATCTCCAATTGTCGGCTTTAGGTCGCGATGAGGCTATTCTCGCACGATGACCCGCAGCGAAGAACCGACTGTTAATCCCTATCAGCCGCCGGCCGCGGATTCCGCTTCGCTGCACTCGCGATCATCGCGACTGCTGACCATTATCGTTGCGACGTTGATTGGCGTGGTTGGTGGCGGATTAACGGAATACTCGATCTACGTGGGTGATCCCAGGCTGGGAAAATCAGGACCCACGCTGCCGGTCACCGTGGTGGGAGGGAGTCTGATCTGCGGCATCATCTGGTTCTTCGTCGGTACATTTGCCGGCTCCAGCCTCCGAACGCTGGCCTTGCCCTTGATCATTTCACTGATCAGTGCCGGGCTGTGGGTTGCCATCGGAGGTACCTATGCTGATGTTCTGGCTGCCGCGAGTTGCGTTGGTTGGCCGCTGGGTGGATTAGCCGGGGCCATTCTCTGGCGCTTCCTGCGACGCAGGAAGATTAGCCGCGCGAAGACAAGTTGAATTCATCAGAACACTCATCGGATACACGATCCTCATGACTCAATCCTCATCATCCTCGGAGCTACCTGTCGAAATCGATGTTGCCGCCGTCGCTGCCATGCAGAAAAAGAGAGACGACTTTCTGCTGTTGGATGTGCGGACCCCCGGCGAGTACGAAACAGCAAAGATCGAGGGCAGTACACTGATTCCGATGGGCGAAATTGGTGACCGAATCAGCGAATTGGAATCCTATCGAGACCGCTTGATTGTCGTTCACTGTCACCACGGCGGACGCAGCTTGCAAATCACTCACGCCTTGCGGCAAAACGGCTTCGCCAAGGTCCAAAACATGGCTGGCGGTATCGAGCAGTGGAGTTTGGAAATCGACGATTCGGTGCCAAGATACTGAGTATTTGTTGGTTCCGCGACCATTCGCAACAGCCGCTTGAAGTAAACCGCCATGAGTCTTGTATTCGTCGTTGAATCTGAAGAGGCGCTCAGCAGTGGTTTGGCGTGGTGCAGGACATTTGCGCAACAGACTTCTTCCGGCATTCACGCCGCCATCATTGGGATGGATCGAAAGGTTTTGTTGGCGCTGACCAAACGTTCGATGTCGGAATCGTTTCAGTCGGATACGCTCAAGTATTCAGTCCAGGCCGTGGGTAATGATCCCGATGCCTTGCTGGAATTCGTTCGCTCGGTAGGCGGAAGGACGCTATTGGTTCCACACTGTGCGGACGGCAATGACTACGAGCGGACGGTTTTTGAAAAATCACCGATCCAGACGTTTTGGCTACGGGCAGCGGCCGCGCCGCCGTTATCGACCGACAGCATCTCGATTGCTGTCCCCGCTGGAAGTGTTTTAGCCACATCGATCTCACAGCAATTGCTTGATCTGATTCCGGATCAAGTCATTTGTGACTCCAAGTCAAATGATCTTTCCTGTGATGAATTGTTGGCGCGGCTTCAGAATTCTGTGGGTGAAAATCCGGGTCGCTTGTTGCTGTTCGGCATCAACGATACGTCAAAGTCGAACACCGCTTACACGGCCGCTCGCAAACTGATCGAAGAGAACGGCCAGTTATCGGTTGCTCTGGTTCGCGGCGGTGAAAGTCTGTCGGAGTCTTTTGGATCACGAGTCAAGCTCTGGTTCGCACGCGTCGCACCACCGATGGAGCGGCAAGAACGAATGGCATTGGCGAATGATTTGGAAATGGGTTCGAAACCGAATTTAGAGTTTCTCGGCATGATTTCGGCTGCCTCGATGCTGGCCGCTTTTGGATTGTTGCAAGATTCGGCAGCTGTGATCATCGGCGCAATGTTGATCGCGCCCTTGATGACGCCGATCCTGGGAGCGGGAATGTCGCTGGCGCATGGCAACCGTCCTCTATTCAAGGCATCGCTGCTAACGATCACGTTGGGATTTTTTGGCGCGTTGGTATCCAGCATGTTGTTCGGCTGGCTGGTCTGGTTGTTGCGCCCGGAAGAAGCGGATCACATCAAATGGGTGACGGGGGAAATGTGGGCTCGCTGCCGGCCCTCGCCGCTGGATTTTTGCGTCGGCCTGGTGGGCGGGTTAGCAGCGTCCTACGCGCGGACGCGGAGTCATCTTTCCGCCGCCCTGGCGGGAGCGGCGATCGCGGCCGCGCTCGTACCGCCGCTGGCCACCGCGGGCTTGCAGCTTTCTTTCGGTTTGTTTGGCAGACACAGCAATGGTTTCCTGGTCATCGGCCCGCTGCTGCTGGTGACGATCAACGTGTTGACGATCATGATCGGTTCCTCGTTCATGCTCTGGGCGCGAGGCATGCGGCGCGACCCCAACACGAGTAAGAAGGAAAAGTGGACGGTCCGCGTCGTCGCGGTTCTGCTGGTACTGACTGTCCTGGTGCTGGTGGCCAGCTTAGACCTGGAAATGATCTTTCCCAACTGATCCAGTCAGATCAGCTGGAGGCTGTGAGTTTATTCGCCAGCAGCGAAAGTACGTCGTCGTTTGCTCCGCAAACGAACGCTTAAG
>JBFJVZ010000543.1:0-3770 GCA_041623895.1 Pirellulaceae bacterium
ACCAAAACCATCCCGACGGCATATCCATCGCCACCAGCCAAGTCAACAATGGGCGGATGCAATTTCCGGGCTAAGCCGGACACTCTCCTGGTCCTGGCCTACGTTGTTCTCAATCGGCCAGTTCGGGGAAAACGCTTTCATCCAAATCCATGCGGCGGACGATGGATTTTAGACGGATGATGAAGTCGCTTTTGTAGTTGGCGATTTGCTGTTCGCTTTGGCCCGTCATTTCCGCGACCAGTTTGTTGGGCATGCCGCGGACGAACAGCAACTCGATCACGTGGAGCTTGGACCAGGCGCCGGTCTCTTTCCAGCGTTGGATCTGCTCGGCGATCGCTGCTTGGATCGCTTGTTCTTCGATCCGCTTTCGTTCGACGCTACGAGCAATCGAGCTGGCCACGCGAGCCGTGCCTTGGAGTTCGATCTGTCCACTACCTTCGCTGGAACGCCTGTGCATTTGGATCGATGGCCGGCGGCCTTCGCGGCGTAAATGGTCGGTTAGTTTGTATGCGCAAATCGAGAACAGATAACTTTCTAACGGCCGCGAACCGTCGTAGTTGGGCAAGCTGATCAGGAAGCCAACAAAAGCTTCTTGGACGATGTCTTCGCTGGAGGCGCGATTGCGGATCCGGCTGTCGGTGTAGGCCAGCAAGCGACCTTCGTAACGGTCGATCAACTGCTGCCAGGCGTCCGCATCTCCCTGGCGAATCCGCTGGACCAGGTACGCGTCGGCTTCATTTTGCTGTGTGGTGTCCGGCATTTTTCAACTTTGCTCTGCGCTTTTTAGCAGTGACTCTACGTTAGCATAGTGCATTTCACCAGCCTGGCGTCCAACTTCAATCAGACCATCGACGGCATGAAAATCTTCCATCCGAAATCCTCCGGTTTCCGGAAAAATGATTAGATCGCTCTCGTCACGATGAAGTTCGCTAGCGTGTCGCCGGCCCAAGTCCATTGTCCGCAAGATCGTGGAAAAATAACCGGGACGTTTCAATTTCCCTTTTCTGTCTTTACCAAAATCTTCACCCAGGCTGGATCCGACATCAATTGAGACGACGTAGTCGCAACCTTCCAGGCGGAGCACGGAGGCGGGTACGTTGATCAACACGCCGCCGTCAACCAGCATTTCATCTCCGCTGATGATGGGACTGCCGAACAGGGGGTGATTGATACTTTGCAGGATCGCACTGACCAGGTCGCCTTCGCGGCGTGTCCGCTGCCGGCCCGTGATCAAGTCGACAGTAGAAATCGCCAGTGGCAGGGCGAGCTGGTCGAACTGCAAATCGTGCAGATATCGTCGGAGCTTGGTCTCGAAACGGCCCCCGCGGAAACTGTGAAACAAAAAGATCCGCCGTAACGTTGGGCGACCAGACATGATTTTGGGTGGAATCATTTCATCGCGAAAGAAGCAGCCGATTTCTTCGGCGCTAAAGCCTGCCGCAGCGGCAGCGGCGATGATCGCGCCGGCGCTGGTGCCAGCCAACGAGTCAAACACAATTCCGCGGCGGGCAAAGACATCCAAGACACCGACGTGGGCAATCCCTTTTGCACCGCCACCGCCCAGTGCTAATCCAACTCGCATCCCCATCAACGCTCGTTCGATTCGAGTGACGGCCTGTGAATCAAGCTTTGCCAGATGAGGCTGATCGCTAGTGCCCGGCCGGTGTGAGACCGGCACACAGCGAATTCGGGGGTCTAGCATCGGCGACCGCGACGACCGATCAGACTCAACGTACAAGAATGCGACGATCGGCCGACGATGCTCCGGAATCTCCAGCGCCTGCTTGCCCGCCGGACTGCTTAATTGCTGCTTTGCCTCGATGGCAAAGACGACGCGCTCGCATTCTTTGATGGCAGCGGCGGAGGCTGACCCACCGTGGGCGATGACAACGGCCAGGGAATTTCCACGACTACGACTGGCGACCGACATTGCCAAATCATCTTTGCCCACTTGTGTCGCATCCGAATCAATTTCCGAGGGGTCAAAGGGCAACTCACCATCGAATATCACGATCGGTTGGACGATCCGATTACCGTGTCGAAGCTGTCCGAGCATGGCGCTCGCCAGCGACCATCCCGTGGGATCTTCAATCACGATGGCCAGCGAATGAACGGCTCGCCGATGCTGTTGCCCAGACGTGATCTCCGCGTTCATTGCCGAAAGCCGTCGCGTTAAAGAACGAGAGATATTCTCCAGCAACTGCGGATGTCGCCCCAGCAAACGTCGATAGTCGTCGCCGCCCAACACCAACGTCTCAACAAAAGTCAGGGCCGTGACCGTGGCGGTGCGTCTACCGCGGGAGAGCATCGATGCTTCGCCAAAATGTTCCCCCGGCCCCAGCACGGTCAGCGTCCGTTCGGAAACAGCCGGTCCCGATCCGGTCCAAACACGAACCTTGCCATTGACGATCAAAAACAACTCGTCGCCTTCGTCACCCAGCTGAACGATCGTTTCGCCCGCCTGGAAGTGGCGGGATGTGAATGCGCTGAGAACCTCCTCCAGCCCGTCGTCGGCTAAACCAACCAACAGCGATTTTGTTACCGTTTCATCCATTGCGGAAACTCGAAATCGGGAAGCAGGAACGGAGTTGGAGCACGTGTGCTCCGGCAAACCTTTAGTTTAGGATAGTATAGGCAACACAGTCTCCTACGAATGCGGCCAATGATACGAATCGAGATCTTGTTTTTGATCGTGATCTGCTGCTGCGGGTCCGGCTTCGCTGAAACACCCCCGCTGTTGCAACGGTTCACCGAAACGGGTATCGCGATCAACGATCAGCAGACGTGTCTGCTTCCCAAGCCATCCTTACAGGCAGGTCAGGACGCTGCGGCCCGAAAAGCGATTCTTGAAGATCTGGCAGGTGGAAGAGGCTGGAAGAACTTCAGCCGTAAATCGGTGATGGCGCCCGTCGCCATTGACGTGAAGTACATCAAGGATGCCAATGGAGAACGAATCGGCCATCAAGCCCATAGTGCATTCATTGTTCACGCCGCACTGGAATCGCTCAAGGACGAGGAGTTGATGAAGCAGGTGTTTGGCGAACCCGAGGACGTCGAAGATGCGGAAGATTTTGTCGTGGAGGAATTGAAAGAAGAGGAACTTGAGTCCAGTGGCATCGACCCCGTGGGCGAGAACGAATCGTATGGCACGATTCAAATGCCGTTGCTAAAGCGCGTGATCATTCGTGGCGTCGTGCACACCGAGCGTTTGCTTGGCGATGATTCCGTGATCATCGTCTGGGAAATCGATCCCCGCTTCACCAGCGACGATTCTGGTCGCAATACCTGGGCGCTGATCAATCGAGACGATTTAGGGAACAAGCAGGAAGGAGAACAACAGCCTTATCAAGGTGCGGGCGGATACATGGTCGTCAGCCGACTGACGGAACTGCCCGGCGCTTGTTTGGTCGAGTCGCATTTGGTTTTGCACGAACCACCCGAATGGTTTCGCGGCAGCAACGTTTTACGCAGCAAGCTGCCAATCCTGATGCAGGAAAGTGCGCGCAGTTTTCGTCGTAAACTGACCGAAAAATAGCCGGCAAGGCGGGCAATATGTTTAACGCGATGCCGCAGGCAAGGATTTGTGCAGAGTTGGCTTCCCGTCGGGATCGCATCAAACGAGGCTAAAGCATTTTTATCATTGATGTGGGAGCATCTGTAGGCCAGGACCTGGAGAGTGTCCGGGTTAGTTAGGAGCTGCTGCTCAATAATCATGAAATAAGATATCGGTGGAAGCGTAAAGCTGGACCGCCCCCCAACGAACAGGTTCG
>JBFJVZ010000544.1:0-3748 GCA_041623895.1 Pirellulaceae bacterium
GCGCTGCGCCGATACACGCTGTGAATGGATGGATTCGTGTCGATCAACGCATCCATGAAAGGCGGCGAGTTCTTGTCCCAGCCACTGAAGTTCATCGGCTTGAAGCTTACCATCAACTTCGCCACCTCCGCCGCCGGCAGCGTACGCGTCGAACTCCAAGACGCCGACGGTAAGCCGATCGAAGGATTCTCACTTGCCGATTGTCCCGAGCAATTCGGCGACGCGTTGGATCACGTCGTCACTTGGCAGAACAATCCAAATCTCCGCTCGCTGTCCGGCAAAAACATCAGGCTGCGTTTCGTTATGAGAGACGCGGACCTGTACTCACTGCAATTTGTTAAGTGAGCGATTTATGCGCACGGTTGTCGAAGACTAGCCGAAGCGAGGTGTGTGTCAAAATGGTGCGCGCAACGGTTGCTTCGCGCGAGATGTAACCCTTAACCAAGGGATTTGGTCTGCGTGATGTCCTGAATTCTCGCATTCATGATTCTCATGACATTCGCGGACTTCAACTCCAAATGTCGTCTCGTAGTCACGAGTTGGATCGGGTGGCAATTCGAGGAGCGGATTGCACGCATCCAGCGAAACTTGTAAACTCGACCTCCAATGGGCATTGAGTTTGCAACTACATTCCTCAAAAACCACGCTAGTAATCTTTTTCCCCGCCCGCGCTTGCGGCAACTTCAATTCCATCCGACCAAGCACCTAGCTGGCGCTTGCCATCTTGGCGACTCCTCGACTGAAGCCGCTAACTTGACGAGCGATACCGCTTGTGAGGCGCCTTTTCCACATCTGCAAGTTGGTCCATGGCTATGCGAGACGAAGCCGAATCGAAATCTGAACACGAATCACAAAGTTCGCGCGACGGTTCTGGATGGATTAAACCTCAGTCAGAGGAACAGCGACGATTCTTCCCGCCTTTGCAACTCCTCGAGTCCGTGTTTCAGAACACGAACAATTCAATCCTAATCACAACCGCTCAACTCGCTCCGCCGGGTCCGGAGATCGTTTACGTTAATCCATATTTCACGGCGATGACTGGATACGCTCCGGACGAAGTCATCGGCAAGACCCCTCGCATTCTCCAAGGCCCCAAGACAGATCGCAAGGTTCTAGAGCGATTGCGACACAATCTTTCGAATGGCAAGTGCTTTGTTGGTCAAGCGATCAACTATCGCAAGGATGGTAGCGAGTTTCACATGGAGTGGCGAATCGCACCGATTCGAGCGGCTGATGGTGAGATCACACATTTCGTCGCAGTTCAGAACGACGTCAGCGAATTCAAGGCAGCTGAGGCGTCGAGCAGGGCGGCATTGCTGGAAAGCCAAGCACGTTATGACGAACTTTTTGAACACGCGAACGACATTATCTTCACCGCTGACCTCGAAAAAAGATTCACGTCGATAAACGAGACTACCGTGGATATCACGGGTTTCACTCGAGATGAGCTGCTAGGAGCGGAAGTGTCGCTGATCGTGCCTCCGGAGCATCTCGATAAAGTGCGTGAAATGTTGCGCAGCAAGGTCCAGACAGGAAAACCCACCACCTACGAGATCGAGATTCTGACAAAAGACGGCAAGTACGTTCCGATTGAAGTTAGCTCACGCCTGATCTACGAGAACGGTGAACCCGCGGGAATCCAGGGAATCGCCAGAGACATCACGGAACGCAAACAGTCCGATGCGGCCTTGCGCATCGCCGCTGCAACTTTCAAAACGCACGAATGTATTATGGTCACCGATGAAAGAGGGACGATCCTTCGAGTCAATGAGCGGTTTACGGAGATCACCGGCTACTCGGCAGCCGAAGCCGTCGGCATGAATCCTCGCATCCTCAAATCTGGTCGTCACGGTAAGGAATTCTATCGCCAAATGTGGGCGGCCATCAAAGACAAAGGGTTCTGGGAAGGTGAGGTCTGGAACAGGCGAAAGAACCGCGAGGTGTTTCCGCAGCACCTGACGATTACTGCCGTGCAGGACGAGTCGCGTCGGACGACCCACTACGTCGCTATTGCCCAGGACATCACGGTGCGCAAACGCGCCGAGCAACAACTGCTCGTTGCCAACGAATCCTTGCGACATTCCCATGCAGAACTCGAACGCAGGAATCTGGAACTGCAACAGATGACTTATGCGGCATCACACGATCTCCAGGAACCACTGCGCTCGATCAGCAGTTACAGCCAACTTGTCGACCGCGGTTATCGGGATTCTCTGGACGACGAGGGGCGTTCCTGGCTGGACGCAATCGTTCGCAATACCAAACGCATGCAGGCGCTGATTCAGGACCTGAGAGCCTACACGGTACTCGATGCCCCCTGCCATTCTTTCGATGCCATTGATTTGGAGAAGGTGCTTGCTGATGCAGTCGCCAATCTCACTAGCTCAATCCAAGACAGTGGCGCCGAAGTGACCTTCGATCCGCTACCAATTATTAAAGGCAATCCGTCGCAGTTGGTGCAGTTGTTCCAGAATCTGATCGGCAATGCCATCAAGTACCGATCGAAAGAGACGCCTAAAGTGCATATATCCGCAGAGCAAGACGATGAATCGTGGATTATCTCGGTAAGTGACAACGGCATCGGCATCGAAACCAAACATCATGACACCATTTTCGAGATATTCCGCCGCCTGCATCATCGGCATGAGCAACCAGGGACCGGTATCGGACTTGCAATCTGTCGTCGAGTTGTGCAGCAGCATCACGGAAACATCTCGGTCGATTCCGCAGTGAATCAAGGAAGCACATTTCGCTTCACGATCCCTATCGAGCAAGAAGAGGTACGCGCGTGAATATCGACGGACGCTTGGGCCGCCCAGCTGAGATACTGTTGGTAGAAGATAGCCTGGATGATGTCGCGTTGACGAAGTTGGCCTTTCGCGAAATCGATGTCGCCCATCACTTGCATGTGGTGAATGACGGACAACAAGCGATGGCATTTCTCCGACGCGAGGGGGACAATGCCGAAGCTCCGCGTCCTGACCTGATTCTGCTGGACTTCAACATGCCCATCAAAGATGGACGTGAGGTGCTCAAGGAAGTGAAACGAGATTCTGATCTGCGACGGATCCCAATAATCGTATTGACCATGTCCGATTCGAGTATGGACCGTCTGTTCGCCTACTCTCAACATGCAAATGCATATCTCGTCAAGCCACTGGAGTTGGACGACTGGATAGAGATGCTACGGGGGATATCGCTGTTCTGGCTGAAGCTGGTTCGCTACTCACCGGCAGTTGTCGACGGAGAATCGGCTCAGTATGAACCGACTATGTGACATCTTAAAAGTGCTCTGACTCTTTGGAGCATCTGTGGATCGACTTAAGTGCTTCTAACGTATCGACTGTCGAAGCACCACGCTGTGTAAGTTGATCTCTGACTTCCTCGGCCGCATAATTGCACAATGCCGATTGTGGCCGAACTTGTCTCAGAGTGGCGATTCAGGTGACGATCGCTTCTGCATTCTTATCGCGATGTCATAGCGATTCCGGCCGATCTTGTTGCGAACGCGGCAGCTCGATTACGCACTTAAAAAGCTGTTCGGAGTTTATTGTCTTCGTCGTAATTACTATCTGCGACGAACGAGCCACGGTAGAATAGCGGGGCCGAAATGATGATGCACTCCACAGTTGCCGCTCAAGGATCTTTATTTCCATCTTGCCCGCTTCCTAAGAGCTACCTTCCTCTAAAAGGGTTTATCCATGCGATTGTCAGTTTGCTTCCTTTTACTCGTGTTGTTCGCGCGGAC
>JBFJVZ010000545.1:0-3737 GCA_041623895.1 Pirellulaceae bacterium
CAACTCGATCAGATGTCGATACCACTCGTACGGTTTTTGATGATGCAGACCGCCGACAATGTGCATCTCCGTGCAGCCGTTTTCGGTCGCTTCCCGGCCGCGATCGAGAATCTGCTGATCGCTCATCACGTATCCTTTGGGATCACGCAAATCGCTACGAAAGGCACAGAAGCGGCAACGGTACACGCACACGTTGGTCGGGTTCAGATGCGTGTTGATGTTGTAATAACCAACATTGCCGTTTTTTCGCTCGCGGACCCAATTGGCAAGCTCGCCAACGGCCTGCAGCGAGACCTCGGGCTCGTAGAGAAAGATCCCATCGTCCAGCGTCAATCTTTGTTCCGCTTCGACCTTGTCGCGAATCTCTCGAAAGCGGGCTTCTCGTTCAGCTTTGTTCATGTTCGTGTGATTTGTTGTAGCGGTAGGCCAGGACCGGTCCTGGGAATCGTCGCCAAGTCCTCTGCCAGGACAGGTCCTGGCCTACGGTGTAACTGCCAGGACAGGTCCTGGCCTACGGTTTAACCCGGAAAACCACCGCACTGGACAACTCAGACCCAAAAACAGTCGATCGTGCCGGCCAGCAAGAGTGACAAACTAATCGCTGCGTTGGTATCAAAGAAGGCCTGATTGACTCGATCCAGGTCATCGGGACGGACCAGCGAGTGCTGGCGGATCACCAGACCCGCGACCAGCAACAAGACCAACCAAAAAGGCCAACCAAAACCTGCCGAATCGCCCACCACCGGCAGCAACGCCAGCAGCACCAACATCAGGCCGTGAAAACCAGCGGCGATCTTCAAGGCTCCCGCCACGCCGAATCTGGCCGGAATACTGTGCAATCCGGCCCGGGAATCGAATTCCGCATCCTGGCAAGCATAAATGATGTCGAAACCAGTCACCCAGGCGGCGACGGCAGCAGCCAGCACGATTGGCGCCAACAGATCCGCTGGGTACGTCACAGACGGGACACCCCGGATAGCAACCCACGCACAGATCGGTGACAAGCTAAGTGCGGCTCCCAGCCACAAATGAGCGGCCGATGTGAACCGCTTGGCCAGGGAGTAGCCGCATAAGAATATCAACACGGGAATCGAACCTGCCAGCGGCAGCCAGTTGGGCCAGAACAATGCGGTGGAGGCGACAAACGCCAGCGAACAAGCAATCGTAAAGATCCAAACCTGGCTGCGTGTCATCACGCCTGTGGGCAAATGGCGACCTTCTGTTCTGGGGTTCGCCGCATCAATTTGATGGTCGACCAATCGATTGAAAGCCATCGCGGCGCTGCGGGCAAAGACCATGCACAGCAAAATGCCCACCATGTCTTGCCAGCGAAACGCGGGCGTCGATCCCATTGGCAGTGGGGCGGCAAACGCCATCACCGTTGCCAGCGCGGCGAACGGGAGCGCAAACACCGTGTGACTGAATCTGATCAAGCCCAGCCAATCAGCAGCACGTGGACTCATGATTCGCCCCACCGTTGAATCATCGAGTTATCAATACCCAATTGATCCAAGATACGGCTGACCACAAAATCAACGATTGAATCAAGTGAGTCGACTCCGTGGTACCAGCCGGGCATCGCGGGCAGGATCACCGCACCAGCCGCCGCCAAGCGATGCATGTTCTCCAATTGCAACACACTTAGCGGCGTTTCTCGTGGGACCAAAACCAATTTGCGATGTTCTTTCAGGTGCACTTCAGCCGCTCGCTGAATCAAATTCGACGCCGCTGCGCGCGCGATTCCGCTTAGCGTGCTGCCGCTGCAAGGACAAACCACCATCGCTCGTGTGCAAAACGAACCGCTGGCAATCGGTGTCATGTAATCGTCGTATTGATGAAAACAAATCACACGCTTGATCGCCTCGCTCAGACGGTTCGCATCCATCGCGGGCTCGTCTGACCAATTGGGAACGTAGCCGATCAAACTTGCCAAATCGGGGTCACGAATATCAACGGTAAGACCCGTTTCCTGTTTGATCACCGCTGCCCCGCTGGGGCTGATCGTGAGGTGAATCTGGTAATCGCCACGGCAAAGAATTTGCAGGAGTCGGATGGCATAAATCACACCGCTGGCACCGGTGATCGCGACAACGATTCGCTTTTCCGCTACGTCAACCATTCGGCTTGGTGCCTTCGTAGATCGTGGCGATCCCAAAAGTCATGGGCGTGAAGCTGACCGAGGTTAGTCCGGCTGCTTCCATTCTTTCCGCCAGCGCCTCGTAGTCTGGAAACTGCCCAACCGACTCGGGTAAGTAGCTGTAAGCAGATTTGTCGTTGCGGGCAAGCATCTGTCCCACGCGGGGCAAGATGCTGGTGAAGTAAAAACCGTACAGTTGCCGGAGCCCAATCATCCGCGGCCGAGAAAACTCCAACACCATTACCTGACCGCCGGGCTTGCAGACGCGAGTCATTTCACGCAGACCGCGATCGGTGTCGGTCACATTGCGAAGTCCGAATGCCACGGTCACGCATTGAAATTGATCGTCGCCAAACGGCAACATTTGTGAATCGGCCTCGAAGAAATCGGTCTTCGCCCCGGACTTTTTCATGTTTGCCTTTTCGCGGGCGATTTCCAACATCGCGAGGCAAAAATCGGTACCCACCACATCAACTTTGGGGGGAGCTTTTTTGGCGATCGCCAATGCCAGATCTCCGGTTCCCGTGCAAGTATCCAGGATCGGAGTTCCTCCGCTCATCCGCAGCCGCCGAACCGCCCGCCACCGCCAGTAGCGATCGACATTGGCCGACAGCAAATGGTTCATCAAATCATAGCGAGGCGCGATCTGGCGAAACATTTCACGAACGCGTGTGCCGCTTTTGTCGACACCAGCAGTCGAGTCAGATTTTTCGGCGGGAGCCTCAATGGAGGACATACGCGGTGCGGACGGGACAAGAGGAAAAGAACGATTTCGGATCTCTATCGTATTTCAACGTCCAAACCGCCGTCAGGGGGCAGTGGTTAACCGGCAAAAGGGGCGAATGCCTCCCAAGCGGGATCGGTTTCCCACCAAGAAGACACGAACGCCAAGGGGCGAAGCCCTGGGTTTCGGATCTGTGATTTGTTATCGCTGCTCGCACGCGACCTCTTGCTACCCCTCCCTCCGGGCCCTCCGGCAGAAGGACAGTTGGCCTCCTTTTCTAACCGCTAAGACGCTCGTTTTCTTTGCTCGGGTTACGGGGCCATCTTATAGCGGGCCGGGCCTCAGGTGATCGACGAGATAACGAGTCATCAGCATGCGCAGATGCACGGCCGTGCCTTGCCCCTCCCGCAGGCCATGGTCCCGGTTCGGGTACACCATATAGTCGAACGGCTTACCAAGTTCGATCAGGCGATCGACCAGTCCTTCGACGATCTGAATATGGGTGTTGGTCTCGCCCGAGCCGGTAATCATCAGCAGGTTACCGTTCAGGCCTTCGGCAAAGTTGATGGGTGCAGACCGCTTGTATCCGTCCGGGTTTACTTCGCGCGTGCGCATGTAGATTTCCTGGAACCAGGCGTTGTAGAGATGCGGCTGCGGCTTGGGCACGACGGCGATGCCCACGTGATACAAGTCCGGTTTGCGAAACATTGCGTTCAGCGTATTCGAGCCACCACCGCTCCAACCCCAGATGGCAACCCGTTTCAGATCAACGTACGGTCGCGTTCGCCCAAGTTCTTTCAGACCTGCCGCCTGATCTTCCGTGGAAAGCGGTCCCAGGCTGCCAAATATTGACTTTCTCCACGCTGCACCCTTTGG
>JBFJVZ010000546.1:0-3727 GCA_041623895.1 Pirellulaceae bacterium
ACATTTCGATCGCCGCATAATGATTTCCGCGGTCACCGCTGCCCTGCACCGTTCCGGCAACACAATAGCCGAGGAACTCACGTCTCGGGTCGGAAGTTGATTCCTTCATTGTCCTTTCTTTTGAGTCCAAGCCAGAAAGACGTTCGACGTGCGGGAATGCCGTGTCACGCGTCAGATGCTCAATGGTCCCGCCGAAATCCCAAGCGAGTTTAGCCAGGGGCAGAACGGCTCTTCAACGACAACGGTTCCGCCCACGCCTTCCCCGGTAAATGAGACCATGTTTCCCGTGACGATGGGCGAACGTGGAAACAGACGTTTCTCGAGAAATTTGCATCAAGCAATAACTTATTTAGGTACTTCAACATGCTTACACAATTCAAAGTCTCGTTGATCGCTTTTCTGCTGCTGACGCAGACCGTTTGCGGGCAGTCTCCCGAATTTGAAATCTGGCCGGGTGAACTGCCCGCTGGCTCTGTCCAATACACTGCCGAGCAAAAGGCTGAACTGAGTGCGAAAACCACAGACGAGCGAATTGCTTTTGTCGAACGTCCCACACTCACGGCCTTTCCGGCCAAGCCGGAACTGGCAACGGGCTGCGGCGTCGTCATCTGCCCCGGCGGCGCTTACAACATCCTGGCATGGCCCAAGGAAGGTGTAGAAGTCGCCCACTGGTTCAACTCGATTGGCGTGACGGCATTCGTGCTGAAATATCGAGTGCCGCGACGAATCCCCGACAAGATCCACTGGGAGCCGATGCAGGACGTTCAACGCGCCGTGCGCGTCGTTCGCCGCGATGCTGCGAAATGGAACATCGATCCCGATCGAATCGGAACGCTGGGCTTCTCTGCCGGCGGTCACCTGACCGTCATGTCGGGCGTGCAGTTCGATACCGAATGTTATCAACCGATTGACGACGCCGATGAACTCAGTTGTCGTCCGAACTTCATCTGCCCGATCTACTGTGCCTATTTGGGTGAGGATTACGATGACAAGAAACACGCCAGTTTGGGTCAGCTTGTGACGGTCACGAAACAAACGCCACCAACCTTCATGGTGGTGACCTGGGATGACGCTTTGCGCGGCGCTCAGTCGGCGTTGTTATTGGCAAAGTTACGGGAGCACAACGTGCCGGCCGAGTTGCATGTTTACGTCAAAGGCGGACATGGTTACGGGATGCGTCCTTCGCAGGACCCGGTCTCACACTGGCCGGAGCACCTTCATGCCTGGCTGAAGGTCGGCGGCTTTTTGAAGAGGCAGTAGCTGGACAATTAGCCGTGGCCGTAGCGGTATTCGGGAGCATTCCGATCCATGCCCGCTGGATGTCTTCCGCCTTCCGCTACATGAATTCTGAAATGCCTTTGGTAGAAACGAATGCGACATAAGCGACAAACCGTCGTCGTTTTCGCCTGCATTACGGGTTTTGCGATCTACTTCTTGCTTCAACTCGCGTCTTCGACGGCGAGAACGATAGTCGCTTTGACCGTAGTACCGACCGTGCTATTGGTAACGATTTACGTCACTGGATATCAGATGATTCGTGCTCGTCGCTTGCGATCCGCATACGTTGCAGCCCCTTTCTTGCTAGCGGTCGTCGCTGTCTTCGTGTTACTACCCGATTTTCGACGAACTCGGCTTCGCCAGCGTCTTGAATCGTTCGGGGCCCGCGTGACGTTCGATTTCGACGATCGGTACACCTACCTTCCCACTTGGTTGAAAGAAGAACTGGACTGGGCTTTGCTCGGCAGAATCAGGCAAGTGGACTTTGGTAACAAGCCTGTGCCGGTCACTGATTTGTTTGAATTGTCGTTTGAGGAGCCGATTTGGTTCCTGAATCTCGAGGGTAGCGAGATTTCACTTGCTGCGCTCAATCAAATGCCTGAGATTTTGGACGCCAAGATCGTCCATGTGAGCCGCACGCCGGCAGATAACACAACCCTGGATGCCTTTGCCCAGATGCCTTCGATCAAGATTATTCGCGCGCTGAAGTCAAGCGTAACCCTGATGGATGCAAAAGAATTTCGCAAACACCACCCGCAAATTAATCTTGTCATCGGACCCATCAGTCCGGTTGCCTCCACGACCAACAATCTCTCAGCACCATGATTTTCACCGAATAAAAGCGTAGGCAACTGCTGGCTGGAATTGCGTTGGGTATCGGATATGTCTTCGCTGAGACCAATCCCGGCGGTCCATCGCTCGATACGATCGACGGAATGCAGATCGCAAGTTCTACACAAAGTAAGCCTGGGACGAAGGCAACACACGGGACCCGGTTTCATGTACCATGGTTTTGGAATTCGACCCCTCTCTCCAGGATGTGCTGCTGCCCATGAGTACTGCTGTTGATTCGATGCAGGCCCAAGCTGATGAATTTCGTGACCGCTATTCGGCGGTTCGTGAGATGATTGGACGTGTCATTGTTGGTCACGATGACATCGTTCACGGTGTTTTGACCGCGATGTTGTGTAGCGGGCATTGCCTGTTGGAAGGTGTGCCGGGTCTGGGAAAAACGATGCTGGTGCGGACGCTGGCCGAGGTCTTGGATTTGCAGTTCAGCCGGATTCAGTTCACGCCCGACCTGATGCCTGCAGATATCTTGGGCACGAATATGATCGTGGAAAACGCGGAAGGACATCGCAGTTTTGAATTTCAGCGGGGCCCGGTATTCACACAAATCCTGCTGGCTGACGAAATCAATCGTGCCACGCCCAAGACTCAGTCAGCGATGTTGGAAACAATGCAGGAGGGCACGGTAACCGCGGCGGGGACACGTTTTGAACTGAAACAACCATTCTTCGTGCTTGCTACGCAAAACCCGATTGAACAAGAGGGGACTTATCCGCTGCCGGAGGCGCAGATGGACCGTTTCCTGTTCAAGCTGGTTGTTGGCTACAGCGGATTGGACGAATTGAAAACGATTGTTGATCGGACCACGCGGGGAGAGAAAGTGCAGCTGGAGAAAGTCATGGACGGGAGCGAAATCCTGAAGTGGCAATCGCTGATTCGCGACGTGATTCTGGCCCCGCACGTGCAAGACTATTTGGTTCGTTTAACGTTGGCGACGCACCCGGATGGAGCTTATTCGGTCGAAGCGACCAATAACTATGTTCGTTGGGGCAGCAGTCCGCGTGGCGCGCAAACGCTGGCCTTAGCATCCAAAGTGCGTGCCCTGTTGGATGGACGTTACAACGTCAGCTTCGAGGACGTCCGCCGCGTCTATTTGCCAGCGATGCGGCATCGCGTTTTGTTAAACTTCGAGGCCCAGGCTGAAGGTGTTGATCCGGATCAAGTGTTATTGGACATCCTGGAAAAGGTTCCGGAAAAAGCGGATTGATGTCCGATCAAAACCCGTACCGTCCGGCGGTTGATGTGGAGGATGCGGAGCATGCAACCAATCACGCGCGGTGGTTTCACCGACTGGCCGGTCTTTCATCTGCTGCAGGGACGCTGCTTGTCGGCTTGCCAATCCTGCAAATTCTGATGGGTTCCAGCGGGCGAATCCGACCGATTGAATGGTTCAGTTTATTCTTATTGGTCTTCACGGGCAGCAGCTTGATTGTGGCAGGCTATTACTGGTACGCGCGGGACGTGCGACCGGCGATCGGCTGGACAGTCGCCGGGTTTGGCGTGCTGGGCGCGATGATGCTTTTGCTTAGTTAGTTAGAAGCAACGCGAGAGCAATTTCGTCATTGATGTGGAATCATCGGTAGGCCAGGACTTGTCCTGG
>JBFJVZ010000547.1:0-3657 GCA_041623895.1 Pirellulaceae bacterium
AGACGAGTGTTAATGTTCGTGCGAGAACCTGGGGCTGCGATTGACTCGCTGAAGCTCGCCAATCTGACCCCAGGCTACATTCTGCCGCTGCTCCGCAGCTAAATCCCCTTCGATAGGAACAAACGCAATCAAGGTTAAAAGCTGCATCCACGGCGACTCTGATAGGAAAACCCAGGCCTACAATTCCTTCCTAAGCCGGACACTCTCTTTGTGCCGGTCTACAACTAACGTCAAGACACGGGCGCCATGGTTTTCATGGGCCGCCAATCGACCAGGTGGACTTCGACTTTGCGGAAGCCTCGGAATTCGTTGATCACCGGACGGTAGGCGATTTCGATCGGGCCTTCGGCAGCATTGATCGCTTCGCACCAATCGCCACAACTGAAGGCGACACCGCGAATGACTTTTGCGCCCTGACGTAACTTGACCGTCAAGTGTCGATCGCCGCCTCCCATTCGCCGCGCCGGTTCGTCCAATTCGATGTCGCGGCAATACAACACCGGTCGCGGATTGCCCGCACCAAAGGGCGCCAACATCTCCATCTGCCGGACTGTTTCCAAATTGATTTGCGCCAACGGAGCTTCCGCGTCGATGGCGATCTCCGGCACGATCTCTTTGTCGGTCCATTGCCGGGCAACCGCTTCGCAGAAGTCACCCCGAAAAGCCTCGATCTGCCGTTCGTCGATCGAGATGCCCGCTGCTGCCTGGTGCCCACCAAAACGAATCAGCCGTTCGCTGCAATCGCTGAGCGCCTCGAACAAATCGATCTCGGTGCCACCCACGCGTCCCGATCCGACCGCCTCCGTTTTGCCGGCCGCATCGAGTGAGAGGACGAGCACCGGTTTGGCATACTTGTCCGCCAAGCGGCCGGCCACCACTCCGATCACACCTTGATGCCAGCCGACGCCAGCGAGTACCAGCGCCGGATCACTTTCGGGATCAAAGTCTGTTTTCGCTTGCTTGTTGGCAGCCAACTGGACGCTGCGTTGCAATGTGTCGCGGTTGGCATTCAGCTGTTCCAGATACTCGGCCAACGACGCGGCCCGCTCACCTGCGGGGCTGGTCAAAAGTTCCACACCCAATTGTGCCTGACCCAGCCGCCCAGCCGCATTCAGCCGCGGCGCAAGATTGAAGGCGATGCTTTCCGAATCGAGTGACGAAGCTTCACTCAGCTTCGACAGCTTCATCATTTCGCTCAAGCCCGGCAGCGGCTCGGCCTGCAACATCCTCAAACCGTGCTCCACCAATATTCGATTTTCATCCAAGAGCGGCACCACGTCGGCCACCGTGCCGATCGCAGCCAATGACAGCGACTGCATCAGATAACGGCGCAGTGGCTCAGTGACTTTCTTGGCACCACAGACGTCCTGGCAAATCGCCCAAGCCAACTTGAAGGCGACGCCCGCACCACACAGTTGTCCAAACGGATACGCTGTCCCCGGAAGCCGCGGATGGACAATGGCATCGGCTTCGGGCAACTGGCCCTTGAAAGTGTGATGATCGGTGATGATCAGTTTGACACCGAGTTCTTTGCACAATGTAGCACAGCCGGTGCTGGTAATCCCGCAGTCGACCGAGACGATCAGCTTTTTGCCGCGGTCGGCAAGTTTGCGGATCGCGTCGGCGTTCAGCCCGTAACCTTCTTCCAGTCGATTAGGGATGTGGTAGCTGACATCGGCGCCCAGCAGCCTGAGTCCGTTGACTAGAATTGCTGTTCCCGTCATGCCGTCGCAATCGTAATCGCCATAGATCACGATGGGTGTTTTGTCAGCGATCGCGGCGACCAGCAAAACGGTCGCTTCCCTCACACCGGGCAGATCCTGCGGATCACGAAGTCCCTTCAGCTTGCTGTCCAGGAATTGTCTTGCCTGATCGGTGTTGTAGACGCCGCGGCTGACGAGGATCTGAGCCACCACGGCGGGCAGGCCCGAAGCGCGCACCAGTTGCTCGATGCGTTTGGAATCATGGGGAACAATCCGCCACGTTCGCTGCATCCTTGACTCCGAGTGGGGAATTGGTTCCGTAAGAGCGAGCTGAGAATTCCGGCAACAGGCCGGAAGGAAAAAATGACTACTTCTTCTTTTCGACGTGCCAGGTGTGCTTGCGAACGCGAGGGCAGTATTTCTTGATTTTCAATTTCTCGCCGCCGGGCTTACGTTTGAGCGTGTAGTTGTAGTCACCGGTTTCTTCGCAAACCAGAAATATGGTCTCAGCTTTTTTCTTACTCTTTGCCATCGCGGGGCATCCAGAAATATGATTTCGTGTGTTGTTGCCGATTAAGCCCCGGATTATTGCAGGCGACACGGGGGTTGGGCAAGTAGAAATGCCGCCGCTGGCCCGCGAGCAGCCTCATTTTTGCAGGCCAGGACAAGTCCTGGCAAAATCGATCCCGCCAGGACAGGTCCTGGCCTACCCCAACTTGACGACATTCGCTACGACCCAACCGAAAACCAAGTTGAAACGGAATATCAGCCTTCCATCACGGCGTCTTTGATCGCCTGCACGATTGCTCGGCGGCCCAGCGCCGTGGCCATGACCCGGTCGACGTCCAGTCCCATCGAGGTTGCCAGGCGAATGGCCAGATCGACGTCGCGAATCCCGTGATATTGATTGGTCAGCTGATGATCGACATAGATCGTTTGGCTGTCCGTTCGAAAGCTGGACTCGAAAGCGTCCGCCAATTCCTCGATCCAAGACTCCGGCACGCCGCGATCGCGACAATGCTGGACGCTCCAAATATCGTCACCGGTGCATTCAGAAAGCAGTGCCAGTGCCCGCTGACGTGGAAGTTTCATTGCCGGCACCGCTACAGAATCTGATCGATTTTCGCCGCCACGATAAAATCATTCTCGCTCAGCCCGCCGATCGCGTGAGTGGTCAATTCGATCCGCACGTTTCGATAGCCGGTCAAGTGCAAGTCGGGATGGTGACCTTCAGACTCGGCGATCTCGGCGATCTTGTTCAAAAGCTGCATCGCTTCGGCAAAGTGCTTGCAGCTGACCTTTCGGGAGATCCGTTTCGCATCGGCGTCGATCGACCAGAGCGGAGTGGCATTCAAAAACGTCTCCGCCTCGGTGCGGTCCAACGTCGGCACGCCGCCTTCGCAGGGCACACATTTTGCCGACTTCAGTGATTCGATCGTCGGTTCAGCCATTTGATGTTGCTCCTCGAGTAATAGTCGTCGTTCGCTGCGATCGAGCGTTCTTCAGGCTTGCTCTTTCGGAGGCAGCACGAAGCGCAAATGAGTTCTGGTCGCGTTTTGAGCCCCACGCGTTCGCGCTTTTTGATGTTGCGCCTTCTAAGCCGCGGAGCGGCGATAGCATAAAGCCTGGGGCGCGAGCCCCAGGAATCCGTCTGTCGCCCTCCCCGGGCTTTGGTTGGCGTTGGCCGAAAATCCTGGGGCTCGCGCCCCAGGCTATCGGCTGCCGTGCCTCCGGCACTATCGAACCGCACAACATCAAAACTTGCGCTTCGTGCTTGCATTGCTGGACTTCCGTACCTCAAAGTCTTTAACGCGGTTGGATGTGCGGCGCTCGGCAGCGTCCGACGACAATACATTCACAGCCTCTCCGCGATCGAGCGCTCCCTAACGCGTTCGTTTGCGGAGAGGCTGTGAATTTATTCGCCAGCAGCGAAAGTACGTCGTCGTTTGCTCCG
>JBFJVZ010000548.1:0-3656 GCA_041623895.1 Pirellulaceae bacterium
CGTACAGCGCCGCCATCAGGTGCTCGATCATCTCGAACTTCGCCGCACCTGACTGCACGTTGGTGCGCAGGGCGACGTCGACGCGACTGGTGACTAGCGCCTGGCAAGCAGGCCTGGTATCCAGATCACTGCGAATCAGTTGCACGCCCGTCCCCGCCGATGCCGGAGAAATCAGGACGTGAACCAGACGACCGGACCAATAGCCTCGGCCGCTGATTTCGCAAGATGACGCGATCGTGTGTTGATTGCGTGATACGTTCACGCCTCGGCCTCCCTGCCGAACTGCCACTCCTTCCATGAAGCGGCATGACGATGATCTTGCGCCGGCAACGGAACCGTCCGTTGCGGCTTTCGCAACTATTTATTTCCCGAAGCCACAGGTCGCGAGGCGATTCGGTCCAGGTACTGCATGACACCCTTGGTCATGTCGAGTGACTCGTCATGATAGACGATGTTCTTCATCACACCGCGAATCACCGTGTCGCCCTGTTCCAAGTTCATGTCTTCGCTGTTGTAACGAAGCACCAGGTTGATCTTGTAGTGCTGCGCGATGAATTTCACACCTTCGGCGATCCGTTGATAGTTTTCGTAATAGATTTTCGCCTCAGCATCGGCCAGCTCCTTGCGTTTGCGAGCCATATCCAGCCGCAGCTTCGATTCCATGCCCGCGACTTTCTCTTCCTGAGCCGAATACTCCGGCGAACCAGCCTTGTATTGCTTCAGTTCTTCGTGTGCGGCTTTCAAAGCGTCCCGCTTGCCTTTCAGTTCAGCGTCGTAAGCCTTCAAGTCGTTTTCGACTCTGGTGACTTCGGCCTTGATGCCCTGATGGTTCTTGAAGATGTAAGCAACATCCACGACCGCAACACGATGCGGCGCTGCTTCCTGGGCCGACGCGATGGCCGGGCCCAGAATACTCAAACTACAGATGGCCAATGCGATAGCCGTTTTGCCTATGATTCGCACTTCCGCTCTCCTTGCGTTGTGGGTGCGTCTTAAGTCCCCAACGATCGTGCATCCGCTCGATTTCAAGGCATCCATCATCCAGGAATCCGAGACACTCACGTTGGTCGCCGAACAATATCGGCATGGTCGATCGATCGCGGATTGTGTCAGTACGACGCTTGGGCGTAAAGATTGAAAGTACCCTATAACGGGGGATCGGAAAACTTTTTTGGGACGGAAAGGGAGGCCCCTGGGCCAAAAATTCGCCAGCAACGCCGATATCAGGACGAGATTCAGCCGGGTCTCACGCCCAGTTTCACATTCAGCTCGACGGGTTGGCCGTCACGAAAGACCCGGACCTTCAGGATCTGACCCGGAGATCGGTTACGGAGAACCTCCAGCACATCCGCCGAGTTTTTGATTTGCTGTTTTCCCAGACGATCCAGCTGATCACCAGCTTTTAGGCCGGCGACATCGGCCGGCCCGCCCTCGTTGACCGCCGACAACACCACCAGCGTGCCGCGATCGGAAAGTGAAACTCCGATGAACGCCGTCAGCTGACGCCGAATGCTCACCCGATTTTCCGTTTCCGCATATTTCGGTCGCTGCGCGCGAACGGCGAGCCGCAAAGCGACATCGGCGACCATCTCGGTGATCCGCGCCGTGCTGGCAAAATCAATCTTATCAGCATCGTCAGTTGGGCGGTGATAATCGTTGTGCAAGCCGGTAAAGAAAAACAATACAGGAACACCAGCCTTGTAAAACGACTGATGATCGCTGGGACCGTAACCCGTCTTGACCTTGAACAACTTGAACTGAAAACGAGCGTTTGAGCGATCAACAATTTCGTCCAGCACGTCCGCGGAGCCCGTTCCGTAAAGCGTCAGCTCATTATCGCGAAGTCGACCGACCATGTCCAAATTAATCATTGCAGCGGTCGTCTCGAGCGGAAAACAAGGATTGTCCACGTACCGTTTACTTCCAATCAGGCCGCGTTCTTCACCAGTGAATGCGACAAACACGATCCTTCGATGCGATGCATATTCCTTCAGCGTTTCCACAAGATAATTAGCCGCAGCCAGCATGGTTGCCGTGCCACTGGCATTGTCGTCGGCTCCGTTGTGAACGGCAATCGTGCCCGGTGCAAGCGAACCGTAGCCGCCCATACCAACGTGGTCATAGTGAGCACCAACAATAATCGTTTCTTCGGCAAGTTGACCACGCCCGGGCAGCACGCCCACTACATTTTCGCTGTCGGCGATGGATGGCAGCAATTCGACTTTCCAAGAAGCACGAAGCTTGGGGAAAACAAAACTATTCGGCTGCATGCTTTGATCGATCGCCTGCTCGACCTCTTGCAAAGTCTTGCCAATTGCTCGTGTGATCAATTCATCGGCGGTATCGCGAGCCAGCGAAATCACGGGCATCGCATCTTTGATCGTCCTTTCACCAGCTTCCGAGACGCCCAGCACGCCTCGCTTTGCCTGCTGCAAATCATTTTGCAGCGACTCAATCATTCGCTCGGCGTTGACAATTTTCTGCTCAAACGATGCGCGACTGTTCTTGGCGTCGCCAGGCAACTTCTTCAATTCTTCGTGAATACGCTCGATCCGCTCCCGTTCCTGTGCAATCTTGCTCCGTTGGTTCTGAACCCCCTGCAGAATGCTGGTCGGATCATTCACCATGATGACGCCCGTGGCACCGTGTTTGATCGCATTTTTGATCTTGGTAACAAAGAAGGCATGCCGCGTGTTCTTGACCCCATCGAAGGGACTGTTGGGATCGTTCATCCCAGGCTCTTTACGAAGCATCATGACTGTCGCTCCCTTGACGTCGATGCCCGCGTAGTCGTCGTACTTAAGGTTTTCCGGTCCGATCTTAGGAGCCGTAATGCCGTAGCCCACGAACACCAGGGGCCCATTGAATTCCCCATTTTCGGCGCCGATCGCCAGCGGATTCATGCCCTCACCAAGCCTGACCTCGACTGGGGGCGCGACATTGACGTCTGGCGGCGGAGCGTTTGAAGCCGAATCGACGAATTGAAAGGAAGCCGAATTGTTTTCCGCAGCGCCAGGCCGCGCGCCGACGGTAATCTGGACTTGCTGAAATGGCGTGCCGTCGAACTTGGTGGTATCCAAGCCGATTTTGTTCATCCGTTTCCCGATATAGTCCGCGGCTTGATGGATCACCTCGTCGGTAACACCCCGGCCGCGCAGATCATCACTCGCCAAAAACTCGATATCGGCACGCAAATCGGCTTCGGTTGCAGATCTACGCTCGATTTCGCCGGGCCGCTCGGCAGGCAAAGTTCCAACGATCAGCAACAACAGCACAAGGAACGCACATTGCCTGCGGGGCCAATCATGCCTGTGGAGAATTCGGCTTGCCACTGAGGTGCGTTCCTTAGGCTCGTTGATTTGGTCGGGAGGCAACAACTCCGACCCGGCCGGCAAGAGTTTGGTCAACCGGCGGGCGCTGGGGTCTTTTCTTTTCGCTCAATCAGCCACAACAGGATCGGACTGGCAACAAAGACAGAGCTGTAAGTTCCCACCATGACTCCGATGACCAGCGCGAAGGCAAACGCGTGTATGCCTTCTCCTCCAAACGCATACAACAGGACAACCACGATCAAAGTCGTCAGCGAAGTCAAAAGTGTCCGGCTGAGTGTCGAGTTGATGCTGACATTGATCATGTCGCTGGTCAGCCGCGGCGCC
>JBFJVZ010000549.1:0-3653 GCA_041623895.1 Pirellulaceae bacterium
TACTGATCCGGCCCCGGCAATCGCCACGATGCTGGGATCGGACTTGGCCGTGAAATTACCAGCGCCAACGATTTCAAATGTCGAGTTGTGTGCGTAGGCCTGAACTCCACCTGCATTTTTGTCTTCACCTTCTTCACCGATTTTGTTGAGTGAAATGGCGACTCCCAGACCTCCACTAGTCCCCTCGGTACCTCCGATTGTCGCAGCTCCAGATACACCAAGAACAACAGATACTATTTTGGAGTCCGTCGTCGCTTTGAAGTCCAGTTGATTAGCATGAATCGTGCTTCCATCGGCGTAAGCGTTTGTCTTTGGCAAGACGGTGTTGGACGACTCCGCTCCACCACCCGAGAACGACCAGTTGCTGCTCTGGCCCTTCGCGATCCCGAGGGCGGCTGCAATCGAAAAAGCGTAGATGCCCGAGTTGTCCGTGGCGTCGAAAGACACTGTTTGAATGGTGTCTCCCGCGACCGTCGAATTTGTGACGTAGGCGTTCGCGGTGTTGTTGACCTCGTTACGAGAAACGGAGACACCGATCGGCACGGCCACGCTCGTCGTGTCGCCACCGCTCGGAACCGCCAGTGAAGTACCAATGGCAACGGAGATCAGATCACCGCTGTTCTTGGCCGATTGCTTGAAATCACCCGCCAGGACAATATTCGAGTTGTCGGCAAACGACTGGGTGTTGAGCTGCAGTGTGTTCTGGCCGTAGGTGCCGGACAAGGCGACCGTGACGTCGGCTTCGAATGCAGCGGACGCCGACAGTCCCAAAGCCCAAATGTCGGTGGGGTTGTTGGCGGTGATGGTCAGATTCGTCGCTTCGACCGCAGCGTCGTGAACATAAGCCAGCGTGTCGTCATCCACCTGGTTGATCGAAACGTTCGCCGAGATTCCAACTCCAAATTTCGCGCCGGTTTTCGATTGCTGTGCGTCTTTCGGATCGGTTGAAGAGGACTTCCCGGAGGCCCCTGCGCCGGCAATTGCGCCGGCGACGATGATACCCGTGTTCTTCGCATCGACCTTGACGTTGCCGCTCGTCTTGAGCGTTCGCGCTTCGCCGGCAGGTTTGCCCGAGCTGTCGCTGTCCTCCAAATCCTGCTGACCAATAGCCGCACGGGTGTCGCGATCAAGGAGGTTGATCGCCACGGTTGCCCCAATGCCAACGGCCCCACTAACCGCCACGCCGCCACTCAGATTGACGATCTTAGAATCATCGTTGGCACGGACGACAATACTTGCGTCCTCCGCGTCGATTGTCTTCGTTCCGACAACTATCCGCGCGCTATTGTCAATCGTAGCGTGCGTGGTATTGTCAAAATCGATCAGCGTAACCACACCGTTGAAGGCAAACTTATCGGATTTTCCTCCCGAGCCGGTGAATGTCAGCGCGAGCGCCCGATTGTCTGCCAATACCTGCAGGCTATCTGCGTAGACAGCCGCTTTGTCATGGATCTCGGCCCGGGCTGTGTTGGTGTGCAGCAGAATCATCACGGTGGCGCCAATGGCAGCATCACCACCGGTAGTGCCACCGCCTGGCGCCTGGAGGTTGACCATGAGAACATTGTTGCCTTTGCCGGTCACCCCCGGGAACTGGATGTTGCCTCCAAAGTGCACCGACTCATCCGTATTAATTGCCTTAACAGTGACTGTCCGCTCACCCCTGGCGATCGGAGTTTGCAGCCCCACGTCCTGGTTCACTTTGGCATCGTCGGAAATGTGGGCGTCACTCGATTGATGAACATCAAGGACCGTGACCGCCCCGGCCACATTGATCTTTCCACCCTTGGCCGTGCTTTGTGACCAGGAATTCACCAGATTCTGGAGTCCAAGGTTCCCGTTTGTCACCTCCAATAAATTTCCAACCAGGCTTGTGACCTCTCCCCCGAAATTCTTGAGACGATATTTCCATCCGTCTGCACCTTGATCCTCCCACTCTTTGTTATTTTCAAAATTCTCCTTTTGCAGGACAATCGGGCGGCCCGTGCGGTTTCCAATATATTTGTAAATGTGGCCAACGCTGCCGCCCGCCGTATGTCCCTTGCCAACGACAACAAACTGGTCCTTGTTGATAATGGTTTCTTTTTCGTCAACCTCCGTAGCAGTCAAGTTCTTCCCGAGAGTACTTTGAACTATTTTGACCGGGTTGGACTCCGTGATTTTACTGTAGTCATTTAGGGCTTCCGATTGGACCGTAAGTGCTTTCTTAGCATCCACCACGGCCTGCGATCCGATGTACGCTTCCACGTCCATTCGATAGACACCCACCGCCACAGAAGCTGCACCGTCAAACAGGCCCGTGGACGTGTCAGCTCCACCTTTGTCCTTTGCGTCCGTGCCGGTAGCCGCTCCCGTTCCTGTGTTGCCAGACGAAGTTCCTTCTTGTCCGGCTGGTGGATCTGCCGCCGCCGCGGTGGCGCGGATATTGAATGGATTGGTGGCCTTTGCGGTCACTTCGACAGATCCATTGCGTGCCTGCACTTTCCCTCGGTGCAATCCATTTTCATCGCCAATTCGTGCAACGACATCATTGAGATCGACGGCCACCGCCGTACCTGCAGAAAGCTCGAACTTCGTCGAACCTAATAGGTTTGGGCCATTCGTTACTTTATCAAAACCAGACTTTAACCGATCTAAAGTACTAGGTTTAGGTGGACGTTTAGGTTTACCTTCTTCTGCGACATCCGCGAGCCTTAAACTACCTGGTGGATCTTTCTTAACTTCTACTTTAACACCGGTAATTTTGTCTTTTAGAAACCCTAAAAACTTCAATCCCAACGATATCGTATTGTCGTCTGCTAAGTCGCCACTCGATTCGGTACCAGCAACAGCGGTCGCGAACACGCCATCGATCGCCGCTGGAAAAGCGAAAGCCTTACTCTTATTGGACGCTCGCCTTTCCTGAGTTGCATTAATGCGAGCAACCCCGTCCACATCCACATCTCCATCAACCAGAGCATAGGTTGTGCCGCGTTCGACCGAGACGGCCGCGGCGATTCCTAACTTTCCATCTTCCGACGCAATCGACTTGGCAAAAGTAATATTTCGATCAACCGTGTCGGCCAGGACAACGAAGTCTTTACCCGCTTTGATCGTCGCCGTATCGCGAACATGAGCTGACGCATTTGAGTTCAGGACGCTGACTGCGATACCGAACGCCGCACTAGATTTCCCGCTGGCGCTTGCTGACGCATTTAACGTGTTGTCCGACGAAGAACGGATGTAAACGTCAGTCGCGGAGGTGATGTTGCCGGCGATGTTGATGCTGGCATCCGTCGACGCTACCACCACTGCGACTGTTGCACCACCCAAAGAAAGCACCGGTGACACCGTCGCATTGGACTTTGCTTCAGCAATGGCGGAGAAGTAGTTTGTAGCTACAACATTTGATCCCAGTTCCAGATCAATCTCAGCGGCCGTGCTGGAAACAGCAACGCCGCCAAAAAGGGACAGTCCATCAACTATGGACAAGACTTTATTCAGGACGATCTCGGAGGTACCTTGACCGGTTACTAAACGGGAGTGATCCGCTTGTGCCTGGAACTCCACTACCGCGCCGTGGACCTCGGCACTTCCTAACAATTTGATGGCAACATCTGATAGGGCGACGTCAACGAGACCGATATTGAGAGCCCCGAAGCCTTTGACGGCCTCAA
>JBFJVZ010000550.1:0-3638 GCA_041623895.1 Pirellulaceae bacterium
GTTGCACCAACTTCGCTGTCGCTCGTTGGCTTACCCCAGGCTTTACGCTTTCGCTGCTCCGCAGCTTAATGGATGCGAACCTGTTCTTTGGGCGGCCCAGGCTTTACGCTGCCACCGCTATTTTATTTCATGATTATTGAGCAGCAGCTCCTAACTAAGCCGGACACTACTGCGAGGCCACGGGCAGTGCGCGAGGCCCGGCCGCTCACCCGTCACGGCTCACAATTACAGGTCGACATTGAGACCTGCTTGCTACTTTTGCGAATTCAGCGTGGCTAACTCATCTTTCGGATTCTCGACCAACACCAGTCCTCGAAAGCGGTATTCTTGCGGTTTGCCGTTGCTGTGCAGCTGCAAACCGATTGGCGAGGCCTTGAGCATCTCCGGCTTGTCGGTCATGTCAATCACCAGCTCGCCATTACCGACCATGCGAATGCGATCACCGATCACCAAGATTTCGATCTGGTTCCACTCGCCTTTTTTTTCCAACGCCGGTCGATAGTTGCCTCGATGCCCAACCGGGTAAATTCGGTTGCGGCGGTGCGCGTCCCAGATTCCCCAGTCGTGACAAAACATCAGCAGCGGTCCGCGGAATCCATACTTCTGACCCTTGTCTTCGATCACCTCGCCCAGGCAACACACGGCCGAGTGCATCGTTGAGTACTTTTCGCCCAGCGTTTGCTTGACTTCCATCAACAGGCGAAAGTTGCGGTACGACTTTTCGGTAAACAGATAAGTGCTGGCGGGGACGGCCTGGTCATTCTTGCCCAAGATCACGCCGTCTTCGACGGACCAGTATTCGGCGGTCAGACCCTGCCAACCCGTCAGCGTGCTGCCGTCGAAAAGCTTGATTGGCGTTTCACCGGCGGGAAGTTCAACCTGCTGAGACCAACTGTCAGCGGCCATTGCTTGTCCAATCGTAAACATCAGGAAACAAAGAAGTAGCGAGAATCGACCCATGGGATGCACCTGTTGGGGGATGGAACGTCCAGCATAAGGCGTTTTGGTCGTTGCGGAAGTCGGCAGACTTGGGAATTCGAGACTCTTCCGCGTCCGCTACGGTAAGGTCCAAGCAAATCATTTATACTTTTGATCTCCCAACCAACACATTCCCATTTTTTCCAGACAAGGATCGATCCATGAGTACGGCTGTCGAATCTCAGACACTTTTGCCCGAAGTTCAGTCATTCCTTAATGGCGAGACCAAAGCCAGTTTTGTCGGTGGCAAAGAGATGGCAGCGACCGGCGGCGGAACTTTTCAGACGCACGATCCAGGCTCGGGAAGAAAGCTGGCGGACGTCTTCGACTTGCAAGCTGATGATGTGAATCGCGCCGTCGATACCGCCGTCGATGCGTTCAAGAACCAGCCGTGGGCACGGTTGCCGCAAAATGAGCGGAGCGCGATTCTGCATCGCTTGGCTGATGAAGTGGAACGGCGCAAGCCGATCATCGCACAAATCGAGGCCTTGGATGCCGGCAAGATCGAAGCCCAGGCACAAGGCGATGTGCAAAACTTTGTCGACACCATGCGGTACTTCGCCGATCTGGCCCAGCACGTTCAGAGACGTTCAACCATTGCCGTCAAAATGCATGAAGCATGGACCGTTCGGCAACCGTGGGGCGCCTGCGGATTTATCGTCCCTTGGAATTTTCCGTTTCTGTTGGTCGGCTGGGGCATCGCACCCGCGTTGGCGGCTGGTAATACCGTTGTCATCAAACCTGCGGAGGACACACCGCTGTCCGCCATCTATTTGGCTCAACTGGCACAGGAAGTTGGCCTTCCCGATGGCGTGATCAATGTCGTCACCGGCGTGGGCGAAGTCGCTGGTGCGGCGCTGTCGGCCAATCCAAAGTTAGAGCGGATGTCGTTCACCGGTTCCCCTGAAGTGGGACGGCTGGTGGCGGAATCGTGCGGCCGCAACCTGGTGCCGGTCAAATTGGAACTGGGCGGCAAAGGCGCTGCGGTTGTCTTTGACGATGTCGATATCGCCGACACGGCAGAAAAACTTGTCGGCGCAATCACTTTCCACACCGGGCAAGTTTGTTGTGACGCAACTCGCTGGTTGGTCCACAAGAACATCTATGATGATTTCGTCGCCCAGTGCGTCAGCCGGTTAAAGGAAGTCGAAGTTGGCTACCAGCTTGACGGCACGTCACAGATGGGACCGGTTGTCAACGAAAAGCAACAGCAGCGAGTTCTCGGGTACCTGGAAAAAGGTCAGGCCGACGGCGCCGAATGCGTGCTCGAGGGCGGTGCCGCTGAAGTGCGAGGTTACACCGGCCACTATGTCAAACCAGCCTTGCTGGCCGGATCGCTGGATAATGTTGCCGCCCGTGAAGAGATCTTCGGCCCCGTCGCTTATCTGGCTTCTTTCGATTCGGAGCAACAAGCGATTGAGATGACGAATGCCACTGATTATGGTCTGGCTAACAGCGTTTGGACGTCCGACCTTGGGCGCGCTGCCCGCGTCGCCGAAGAGATGTGTGCGGCCAACAGTTGGATCAATGCACACAATGTGTTCGCGCATGGGGTCCCCTACGGCGGCATTCACAAGAGCGGCATGGGCGGCGGTGTGCTATCGATCGAAACGCTATTGGATTATTGGCGCAGCACGTCAGTCGTGCGGCCGCTGTAGCAGCCAGGCACACGACTGAGCTGCTGAGCACGATGATTGGGATTCTCCGGAAGTCTCCCGGCTTCCGCTGCCGAATGTATTTGTCCGTTTACAACTTTGAGGCTGATTGATGAAGACACGTCTGTTTTGTTTGATTGTTCTGCTGTCTGCCCCGCAGCTTGCCTTGGCCGAGCTTCGCATGGCTTCGATCTTCGGCGATTCCATGGTCGTCCAACGCGAGAAGCCGATTCACGTCTGGGGTTGGACGACACCGGGAACGGAAGTCACCGTTCAGCTGGCTGACAAATCCGCAACCGGCAAAGCCGACGCGTCCGGGCGCTTTGATGTTGACCTTGATCCGCTGTCCGCAGGCGGACCACACGAACTGACAGTCAAAGCCGACGAGTCGAAAACGTTCAAGGACGTGTTGGTGGGCGAAGTCTGGATCTGTTCCGGCCAATCGAACATGGCGTGGCCGGTTGCTAGCGCCAACGATCCTGATTTGGAGTCGCTGGCGGCAAACTATCCCAACATCCGCTTGATCTCGGTGCCTCAAGTCGGAACACAGCAGCCGCAAGACGATTTTGACGGACAATGGGAAGCGTGCACGCCGGAAACCGTCCGCAACTTCTCCGCTGTGGGTTATTTCTTCGGTCGTCAACTGCATCAGACGCTGGATATTCCCATCGGATTGATTGACAACGCCTGGGGCGGTTCGGCCGCGGAAGCCTGGGTTCGCCGTGATGTGTTGGAGGCGGACGGTAAGTACGCCGAGCTGCTGCAGAAATGGGATGATTTAGCCGCGTCGTACGACCACGACAAAGAAATGGCAACCTACAAGCAGCGGCTGGCCAAGTGGCAGGAAACCAAGAAAGGAAATCGGCCTCGTCCGCCGCGCAATCAATTAGCCGGCAATCATCGCCCGTCCAACATCTACAACGGAGTGCTGTTACCGACCATCGGCTACAGCATCCGCGGTGTCATTTGGTACCAAGGCGAGTCGAATGCCGGTCGGGCCTATCA
>JBFJVZ010000551.1:0-3625 GCA_041623895.1 Pirellulaceae bacterium
CTGGCAGCCTGGAGCAACACGTCCCGGTATTCTGGATACGCATGCAGCAGCATCGCCACCGCCCAACTCCATCCATAAGACTCGACGTCGCTCTTCAGATCACGCGGATATCCCAGCACCTGACTAAGCGCAGGGACACCGCTTTGCTCGCGGCGCTGAGTCAATAACTTGAACCGTCCCCAATAGGGCACTGCATCCCGATGCACCGGAACGCGGTTGATTTGGACGTTCGTGCCGCTGCCTTCGTGCACCGACAACAATTCCGCAGTACCCTCCATGAACCAGCTTGGTCCGGCACCGCCGAATTGTGAAAATGCCAACGCGTGCACGCCTTCGTGAAGCAGCAGATGACGCGTGTAGTACTCGCTTTTTTGTGCGATCACCCACAGTCGATTGCCAAGCGCATAGCCGAACGGAAAGTCAGGCACGCGGCCCGGGATCAATCCCAGACGCCGAAAGGCGGCTATATCGCGAATCACATGGGCATCGACCTTCCAATCGTCCAGCGATCCCGGTGGCAATTGCCAAAACGATTCCCACTGCGGCACAGCCGCATCGAATGATTCAACCAGTGTCTTACTTTCTTCCTCCGAGGCAACGTCTGTGGTCAACTGGATGTGTTGACCGGAAAGACGCCGCAAGCCATCCTGGCAGGGTGCCACGGAAGCACCCCCGATACCTGCCAACGCGAATATCAATAATAGGCGAATGAATGATGGAGCCATGCCACCAGTCTAGCATCCGACGTGGTTCGATGAGATGGTCGGTGCTGATTGTCAGCACCGTGTTGGCCGGATGCGTCCCGCGAGCGGAGAGCGATGTCGTTGTCTACTCAGCGCTCGACCAAGAATTCGCTGCTCCGATTCTTGCTGCCTTCGAGCGATCAACGGACCATGAAACCGCGGTTGTCCCGAAATACGACGTCGAATCCACCAAAACAGTGGGGCTTGTCAGCCGAATCATTGCGGAAAAAGAACAACCGCAATGTGATCTTTTTTGGAATAACGAAATCATGCACACCGTTCGGCTGCAAAAGCTCGGTTTGCTGCAACCGCACAAGTGGCAACTTGAAGCGGGCTGGCCGCAAGACATGATCGCCAGCGACGGAACCTGGTGCGGTTTCGCTGCGCGTGCGCGGGTGTTGATCATCAATACCGATTTGATACCGGATTCCGCCGAGTATCCGCAGTCGGTCGATGAACTGGCCGACCCAAAATGGAAAGGCCAATGTGCGATGGCGCGGCCGTTGTTTGGAACGACAGCGACCCATTTCGCGGTTTTACGAGAAAGAAATGGCCACGACAAGACGATCAAGCAGCTGACGATGATTCTCGACAATGCCGTGATTCTGTCGGGCAACAAACAGGTCGCCCTGGCTGTGTCCGCGGGCAACGTTGCTTGGGGGTTGACCGACACCGATGACGCGATCATTGAAAAGGATCTCGGTCGGCCGGTCGCCATCGTATTCCCCGATCAAGCCTCTGATCAGCCGGGCACGCTGCGGATCCCCAACACCGTGGCAATCTTGAAAGCAGCGCCGCATCCAGTCGCCGCCGGAAGATTAGCGGACTATCTACTTCGCGGCGAAACCGAAGACCGGCTGGCGATGGGTGACAGCAGTCAATTACCGCTGAGCCGGAACAGCAAGTTTCCCCCGCGCGTCCTGCCTGAAGATCCTGTCCGCTGGATGCGAGTTGATTTTGAAGCGGCCGCTAAAGACTGGGAAAATTGGGCGGCAGAAGTAAAGGAGCTGCTGGATTAGCCCCGAAACAGCGTTGATCAATATTCTGAAATCTGAAATCTGAGATTTTAGATTTTAGACTTGAGATTTGAGCTTCCAAGGAACGCTACGAAAGAAATGCCCGCGCAGACGACAAAGCCTAGCTGGTCGTGGTGGCATGATAAGTCTCACCGTGCAGCTGGTAATCTTTGCCCGCCGGGCTGCAGAGTCGTTGCAGATGCGGGCGGCGGATCATTTGCAGGCTCGATTTAGCACCAGTTGCTGACTTGGCTTGCAGTTCCGCTTTGGTCCCCCAGGCCTTCAAGCGTCGCATCAGCGGCGCCGACAAAGATCGCTCGGTGCTTTCAGCTCTGGCCGCGACGATGGAATCGTCATTGCTCATCTCCAGCAATCGGCGCAGATCCTCAAGACGAACCGCCGTATTCGACTCTTGAATGAAGACCAAATCACCGGTCGCTCGCTCCAGCCCGGTTTGGCCGGCGGCCTCCATTCCCCGGGGACGCGAATGTCTCGCCACACGTACTTGGGGATAACGGGACTGGAGTTCATCCAGGATTTCCGGGGTTTCGTCCCGGCTGCCGTCGTCAACAACAACAACCTCCGCGAACACCTGAGTCATTGTCGTCAAGGCGTCCAATACGCTTTCGACCCGGTCGGTGATTTCATACTGACGATCGCGCACCGGGAGGACAACGGACAGTTTGGTGTTGGTCGGCATAGTGAAGTCGTGGATTGGAGGTGCAGCGCCTGATAGGAATGGACCAAGTGCCTACCGCTGCTATCGTCGAATCAGTCCAATTGGCTTGATCGATCCATTTTAAAGGTTCGTCTGTAGCCGTCGCAGCGTTGTTGACGGGTATGCTTATAATCCAAGGCGTTCGTGTTAACCGGGACACCGACTACATGCCCCGCGACGTAGAGTATGACCGCAAATCGAATCGTTTCACTGGTTCCGGCAGCCACCGAGTGGTTGTACTTATTGGGTTTGGGTGATTCTCTGGTCGCTGTCTCTCACGAGTGCGATTATCCCTCGGACGTGAAACATCTGCCCCGTGTCACTCGATCTCGCGTCAGCTCCCAGGCATCAAGTCGCCAGATCGATGACTTTGTTCGCCAAAGCAGTGAGACTCGGACGCCGCTATATGATTTGGATGCGCAAGCCTTGTCAGCGCTGCAGCCCGATTTGGTGTTGACGCAGTCGTTGTGCGATGTCTGTGCGGTTGCCGAATCCGATGTGCGGTGCAGCATCGGCCAGATCGAAGGTTGCGAATTACTGAATCTGAACGCGACGACTTTTCAGGGCGTGATTGACGATGCCTGGCGAATTATTCAGGCAAGCGGGTCCGAGCCGCACAGCGTCGTTGCGCTGAGACAACTTCAAGAGCGGATTGATGCAGTGCGTGAAGCAGCCGACAAAAATTCTTATCGCCCGCGGGTAACGCTACTGGAATGGGTCGATCCGCTCTATTGTTCGGGACATTGGACGCCAGAGTTGATTGATTGGGCCGGAGGCGATGATCCGCTGGGACAAATTGGTGCACGATCACGGCAGATCACAATCGACCAATTGATCGCCGCCGATCCTGATATCTTGCTGATAGCATGTTGTGGTCTGGATGCAGCACGCAACGAACAAGAATTGAATACATTAGCTTCCGGCGACGGATGGGCGTCGCTGAAGTGCGTTGCCGAGGACAACGTGCACGTGTTTGACGGCTCGGCCTTCTTCAACCGCTGCGGCCCGCGGCTGGTCGATTCCCTGGAAACGGTCGCCGGTTTGGTGCGTGCTTTCTCGCCGATCGCTGGGCCAAAAAGATTCTGAGATCTGAGATCTGAGATCTGGGATCTGGGATCTGATCTTCCAATCGCGTTGCTCACCTGAAA
>JBFJVZ010000552.1:0-3613 GCA_041623895.1 Pirellulaceae bacterium
CATGATGGTGGGCAAAGTTCCCGATTGGCGGTGGCTGATGCAAGGCGAATCAACGCCGTGGTATCCCAGCATGCAAATCATCCGCCAGCAAACGATCGGTGACTGGAGCGGGGTGGTCGAGAAAGTCGCCCGGCTGATTTCGTAACGCATTTCAGCTTCGCGGCTCAGTTCAACAAACTTCTATCGTCTGGATCGCATGCCACGACTTAGATTCACAACTCGACAGCTGTTCGGATTGACGTCACTCGTCGCCTGCGCGCTCTGTTTAGGAGTCATTTGGCACCACATCTCATCGACGCGTACGATCGTCAAATTGGATCTTCCCCAAAACAAACGGCTTCGACTTATTCAGGATCTCCGCGGCGAGCCGTTCGACACTCAGCTGTACTTTGACGCCGGGGATCGACGTTGGGGTTTCTATTACTACGAACACGAAGATTGGTACTGGAACGAAGCTGATATCGAAATCCACGGCGACACAATTCACATCATGCGACATGGTCGCTGTACAATCCGATTGAATACGTCAACGGGTGCGTGCGTGGTGGACCGTGACGATGGA
Organism: Pirellulaceae bacterium; assembly: GCA_041623895.1. Taxonomy (GTDB): domain Bacteria; phylum Planctomycetota; class Planctomycetia; order Pirellulales; family Pirellulaceae; genus JBFJVZ01. Next base: position 563 of record JBFJVZ010000552.1, read on the forward strand.
TTTTATCGCGAATACGCCGGTCCGATAGCGTACCGGGCTGCGATCCCCAACACGACAGAAGAATGACATCGACCACAGGCCGCGGCAGGTGTTGGCTTTCGCGAACTTTTCATCCCTCAACGATGTCCATGTTCTCAGTCAACTGATCTCGGTTCGCAGTGTTGGCTTGGAATGACCAACTACATCCCTCACTACACGAAGAAAAAGCAGATTCTGGCCCGCAAAGAAGAGGCATTGCGGCGGCTCATTTCTTCCCGGGCCCCGCAAGACAAGCTGCTGGGTGCCGCCGAGGTTGTCCGTGACGCGCGCATTCGGGTACTCCGCGCCCAGCGCTCAACGATCGTCCCCAAAGATGATGCTCAACAAGCCTACGACAGAATTGACGCCCGAATCCAACGTATTGAGAATACACCCATTGATGCCATCCTGCTGGAATTTGGATACCAAAGCAGTGAACGGCTAACCGAAGATTGATGCGTGTTCGTTGCCATCCCTGATGGAATGCGGGAGCACTGATCGGCACAATTGGAAACGGCTAAATTATTGTGACACCAAAACGTTGGACGTTCGCCCAGGGCACCTAGATGGCCGGATTTGCCGAAGTCTTGATTGAATTCCTGCCGACTGAAAAGGGCGGCCGACAGACGCCGATTTGTCTTTCGGCGGATGCTGTTGCTCCTTACCGTCCTCATTTGCGAGTCGTTGACGGAGCTGGCGTGATGCTAGGCGTGGAATTCGTTGACGGGCCGGATGATTCGATTCAACCGGGAATGAAAACATATGCCACCGTCCGATTCCTTTTTGAGCCGGAGATCTGTTACGATGCACTTGCTGTGGGGGCCCGATTTGAATTGCTGGAGGATTCCCGCACCGTTGGCGTTGGACAGGTAACGCGACGGTGATCTCGATAATCGGACTCGAGTGTGGATGTATTGAAGGACCTGTGGTGCGTCTTTTGTGAATGGGTTCTCAGCTCCCGGTCTGCCATTGAAGAGTGATGTTTGCCACCATCGAATCAGTGCGAAAGACTACCGAACGTGTTTGGTGCGGAAACTCATCGTTTCAAACTCTCTCCCCTCGCGCGGAAACCCGTGGTAGCCAACTTTGAGTCCAAACACGGGATTAAGCTTCCCGAGGGCTATGCCCGTGCGTCTTGACGATCTTGCCGAAACGAATCAGCTCATCGGCGGCCTCGGTGTTGTCGCGAAGAATCTCGCTGGAACGCGTCTGGAACCATGCCGATCCGTGCCCTCTCCAACTTGGCTCGCAGATTTGCCAACTGGCGTGCGTGAATTGCACGACATCTTGACGCGGTGGCGTGGAATCGTCAGTCCGTTTCCCGGTGGCTTCGGTGAACAAGACTTTATCTTCCTTCCACCAAATCGGACTGACGATGGAGAACTTCATCTGATCGAGGAGAATCAAGGGGGTTTTTGTTTTCGCATCCGGAAAACCGACGGGGGCTGGACCGGCAGGCGAGTCGAGAATGCGGAAACTCGCGATGTTCGCTCAATTGAGGGCTACCTTGTAAGTTATGCGTTGCAAGAAATGGTCATCAGTGCGCCGCTTTGGGCCATCGACGAAGGCATGGAAGGACTGGCCGATCGAATGATGTCTGAGATGACGCTGATTTGGACTGACAGGAAACACGGCGACTACATGCCATACGGGGATGTTCGGTTCTACTGGCACGAGGCCGGGGCTCTGGTGCTCCGCGATGAGCGAGGCCGCGGTGTTGTTGGTTGTCACGATGTGCACTTGTCTCGCTACTTTGAAGGGTACGGCTTTTACGACATCCGCTACCTGAATTAGTGTGTATCTATGGTTTCCTGCGTGTCACCGTTGGTTGGTCAAAGAAATGATCGATCGGACGTGGCTGCCGCGGTATGATCGATGATCAATCACCAATCCGGTCACGGTTGTCATTACAGACGTTCCACCTGCCGCACAAATCGAATTACCTGATGTCGGGCTCCGATCTCAATCCGTATCGGCCATCTACAACGCCGGGTGTGATCTATTCGCCGGATGGCTTGGAGTGTCCGTATTGCCTGCACCGATTCCCGCTGACCTTCGCCCGCTATCTATTTGAGCCGACCGATACACACCGCTGCCCAAAATGTCGGCAAAAATCAAAGTTGCGATTTTCGCGGGCTCACTTGAGTTATCTGCTGAAGATGGGTGTATTTCACGGACTGGTTGGATTCATGTTGACGTATGCGGCCTTTGTGGTGTCAGGCGTATTCGCCTGCATTGGAGTTGGTGCTGGATACCTACTGATGGCTCTCGAGCAGGATCGTAGACATGACGCGAAACGCGGACTCGTTCCAACCAAACTGAAGGTGGAACCATGACACTCGATTCTGTGTTTATCCGTGGTTTCCTGCTTGCCACCCATGATCCGTCCAAGAAATGATCCGCTGCTTTGGCCGACCAAAAAACTCCAGCCGCTGACCGACGCGCAACAGCAACAACTAGATGATGACGAAAGCAATTCTCGCGATCTGTCTGCTTGGTGCGGTGGGTTCGTTGGTGATAGGATTCGCCGGGGGCGGTTGGTCGCTGATGTCTCCCGAAGATGTCTTGATCTTTCCGTTAGTTGTTGGCCCCTATGCCTTGTTGGCTGCTGTTGCCTGGTGGCGGCGATCCAGTGGCTGGCAGTCGCTGGTGCTGCTTGGAACGGTGCTGCTGATCACCAGCTATGGATTTTGGGCGATCGGTACTTCCGTTTATCGAAGCCATAGCGATCCGAATGGAGAAGTCGCAATGGATCTATCTCCGGTTGTCGTTCCCGCCATGCAGTGGCTCGTCGCAGTGTCGCTGGCGACATTGCTGGCTGTCATTGCAGGCATCAAGTCCTCCTTCCTCGCCCGCTGACGAGTGCGACTATGTCAGGAAAGTACAGATTGGTTGGACAAACCCGCGGACGCGACGGTTCCTTTTGCGCAGTCGGGCCGGATGGGGGCGTTAGCGGTTTCGTTGGCATGGAATCATCCACCGAGACGTCGGTGTCTGTCCGTGTTGATCTTTTCTGGTCGGTGGCCCAAGCCA
>JBFJVZ010000553.1:0-3594 GCA_041623895.1 Pirellulaceae bacterium
GCGTCCTGCCGAACTCGCCCACCAGCACCACCAGCGTGGAATCGAGCAAACCGCGGTCTTGTAGATCTTCCAACAAGGTCGCAACCGCCTGATCGGTGCGCGGCAATGCGAACGGCAACCCGTTCCAGCCGTCCTCGAAGATGCCAACATCCGCGTTGCCGTGCATGTCCCACGTTTCGACGCTGACAAACTTTTCGCCCACGCCAAGTCCGGTCCAGGCGACGACGTTGACTAGTCGAACGCCGGACTCAATCAGTCGGCGGGCGAGCAACAGATTTTGTCCCAGCGGATTGCGGCCATATCGATCTCGGACTTTTGCGTCTTCCTGGTCAACATCGAACGCCTGTTTCGCCGCGCCGTCACGGAGTAACTCGAAGGCGCGTCGTTGATGCAGTTCGACGGCATCGTATTCGGCCGTACTAGCCAACGGCGAAAGATCTTGAAAGCTTTGCAGTAATTGACGCCGCCCGTTCAACCGCTCCGCGGTGACGCCTTGGGCGTCGAAGGCGCGAACGCGAAAGTCAGGCGAAGCGGGATTGTCGTCGTGTTTTTCGCCGATCAACATCGGGGCGTAAGCCAAACCGAGACGTCCGCCGGTCAGATATGCGTGATCCGGTGGAGCGGCTCCGCCGCCGAACTTTTGCAGCCACACATGGGCCGGGACGTTGGCCTGGGATGGACGAAGTTTGGTGACGACCGCTCCAAACGACGGATCGTCGGCTGCCGGATTCTCGCGACCGGCCAGGTACATTGAATTGGCTTGTTTGTGATCGGCCTGTTTATGCGTCATCGAACGGACGACCGCATAAAGGGGTGACAACCGAGCAAGACGCGGCATTAACTCGCAGATTTGAAACCCTGGGGTCGCTGTCGAAATCGGTCTGTACGGACCTCGGATCTCCTGCGGCGCGTCGGGCTTCATGTCCCAGGAATCGAGCTGACTCAATCCGCCGTATTGATGAATGAAGATGCAAGACTTGCCTTGTGCGTCGGCTCCGTTGGCTCTTTGTCTCAATTCGTCGGCTTGCAGCAAGTCCGGCAACGTCAGTCCCAGCGCGCCAATACCGCCAGCTTGCAACAGTCGCCGTCGCGATAACGACTGGCGTGATCGGTGATCGAGCTGATGCTTACGCATGGTGAAACACAAAGGCCTCATTTCGATGCTTGCTGATTTGGTTCCGAAGTTGGTTTGGGAGGCTCGAAATTGATGATCGTCTGGCCGTTCTCATTCCAAACACGCACGATACTGTCCTGGCCACCCGCCGCGATGACCTTCCCATCGTCGCTGGAGCGGACGCTGTACATGAAATCAGCCGGGCCGCCGAAGTCGCGGACATTGCCGCCACCCGTGTTCTTGGCGCTGATTTTTTTGTCGCCGGAGCTGCACATCATATTGTCACTCGAGCCCATGAATTCGATCGAAGTGACTTCCTTGGCGAAACCTTGAATCGTCTTGGTTAACTCGCCAGTCTTGAAGTCCCAAACTTTGACGGCTTTGTCAGCCCCGCACGTGGCAAGCACGCGACCGTCAGCTCGCCAGCTGACGCCCAATACATGATGAGTGTGACCTTCAAATGAGCGCACATGCTTTCCCGAGGCAACATCAAAGACTTTCATGTATCGGTCCGATGCACAACTGGCGATATGCTTGGCATCGGGCGAGAATTCCAGACCCAAAACCGCATCACTATGCGCGTCAGCGACATGACGAATCAGCGAACCGTTTTCGACGTTCCAAATCTTCAGCTCGCCGCTGCGGGAAGGTTCGCCTCCGCCGGTCGCCAACATTTTGCTGTCGGGGCTGAAGTGCAGCGCCGTTACGCGGCCGACCAGTCGATCGGGTCTGTCGTGCGCGCCGATCGTTCGCGTCAATTGCCAAACCGGTTTCGCTTCCCAGACGACCAGGGACTTGTCACTGCCGGCCACAATCAGGCCACCTTGACCGGCTGCGAATGTTAAGCCGACGACGGGTGACGGATGGGTGATGGTTGCGATCGATTGACCCGTTTCGCCACTCCACGTTCGAATCAATGGATCTTCGCCGGCGATTGCCAACTGCAATCCATCCGGCGAAAAGGCGACGGCGCGCATCGGCTTGCGCTGTTCAGCAGCCGCATCGGCCAACTCTTTTTGAACTGCCTGCTGGGCCGTTTGCAGTTGTTGGTGAGCTTCTTCCTCTTTTTTGAGATCCGCTTCGGCAACAGGGATGGCGTCAGCCGCAATCTTGACCAGTTCCTTGGACCGGATCACCGAACGCTTGGCTGCTTCTAGCGCGCGCTGGGCAGCATTCCGCTCGTCGATCAGCTTCTGGGCCGCGTTGGTTTTGTTCTTCAGATCCTCCTGCGCTTTTTTGAGAGCCTCCTGAGCCGATTTCAGTGCCGCGTCCGCATTCTTTTTCGCTTCCTGAGCGGCCTTGTGTTTTGTGTCGGCTTCCTCGACCTCCTTCTTTGCTTTGGCTTTGGCATCATCGTCCGCCGCACTGCCGGCATCGGCCTGCGCTTTTTTCAGCGCTTCTTCTGCTGCCTTTAAATCCTCGTCGGTCTTTTTTTGTGCCGTTTCCGCCGCTGGAACCTTCGGCTCTGCTTCTTTCAGCGTCTTTTCGGCTGCCAGCATTTCTTCTTCGGGTTTTTTGGCAGCTTCGGTTTTCTTTTTGAGGTCTTCTTCGCTCTTGGTGACGCTTTCTTCTGCCTTTTTTGAATTGTCTTCTTCAGACTTCTTCCGCTGGCTGGCTGCCTGGAGATCGTTTTTCGCGTTGTCGACTCGCCGCTTGCCAACCGCGACCGCCAGGTTCGCCTGGTTGACCTTATGCTTCAGGGAAGTTGTGTAATCCAATTCGACAATCTGTTGACCGTTGTCTGCATCCCACAATTTGGAAGTGCCGTTGTCGCTGACACTGGCGATTCGTTTTCCATCAGGACGGACCGCGATTGCGGCTACCGGTCCGCCGTGCGTGAATTGGCGAATCACGTTGCCGCCGTTGACATCCCAAAGACGGACCGTTGCATCTTGACTGGCCGAGACGATGTGAGTCGTGGCGCCCGGCATGGCGGCTAAATCAGTGATCCGCGCGGTATGACCAGTCAATTCCTTGAACGGCTTGCGTTCATCGCTTTCCGTAGCCTCGACCGACCAGGTGCGGATGACGTTATCCTCTTCCGCAGTGACGACTTGTTTGTCTTCGCCTGCAAAGGTGACGGCGGTCACTGGCGAGGAAGTCGCGCCTCGGGTGACTTCTTGTCCGTCGGCCGTATTCCAAATGCGGTAGGTTTTGTCGGCACCGCCGGAAACAAGTCGACTAGCGTCGACGGAAAAACTGACATCATTGACCGCGCCTTCATGCGCCGCCAACGAGTGCGTGACTTTTCCACTGGCCAGATCGATCAAGCGGATGTTGCCGTTGTCCTCGGCAACAGCGAGCATGCTTCCGTCGTTGCTGCGAGCCATTGCCAGGACCGCGCCGTCCGCTTTCGGGAGATCGGCTTGGCGGATTCCGTCGGTTCGTTTCCAGAGTTTGACTGTCCGATAACCGCCGGAAGCCAGCCATTGACCGTCGGGGCTGAATGCCAGCGATTGCACGAGGTCAAAGTGAGCGAC
>JBFJVZ010000554.1:0-3593 GCA_041623895.1 Pirellulaceae bacterium
CCAGACAAAGCGTGCCAGTTGAGGTTGACGCAGAGGACATCGTCGTCGGCGATGCAGCCATGAGTACCGATTACGAGAGCTCGTATGAAATGGATGATATGAGCATGGAGGGAGGAGGAATGGCGGCCTCGGGTTACGGTTCGATGGGGCAAGTCGAAAAGAATCCGCCGGAATATAAACTGATCCGTTTCTATGACTTTGCGGTGGATCGTCAAAAAGATCCCAACGCCCCGAAGCCGGGCCGCCAATACGTGTACCGCCTTCGGGTCGGCATTGAAGATCCAAACTTTCCCAAGAATCCCGCTCTGCAGCCTCAAGGCAGTCGGCTCGCTCCCGACGCTTATGTGCGAGTGATGAAAAAGGTTTCCGCAGTCGAAAGTGCGAAGGACCCCGTTGCAGCAAGGAAGATCGAATCGCAGCGTTGGACAGAGTGGAGTCAACCATCCGAACCCGTTTCCTTGCCCGGTCGTGACAAAGTCTATGTCGGGCCGGTTCTCGAGCGCAAGTCACGACAAGTGAAAGTTGGGGAGCGACTGGTACCTTACGAGGCCGATCCGCCCAAAGCGAATTTGGTGATTTCGCAATTCAGTCCCGTATACAGCTCTCGCTTGTCGATACTGATGAAGGAGATTACCGAAGGTGCTGTGCTTAGCAATAAAGCCGAGTTCGCCGATATCGTCGATCCGATCACCTTGGAAGTGAAAAAGGCTCCTGATGCCCAAATCATCAGCGACGTCACCGTGATTGATATCGAAGGAGGCGATCCGCTGGGAATCCATGAAGCGGAAGGTTTCGTGGCACCGAGCCAGATGCTGATTTTTGACAGCAACGGCGGCTTGCAAGTGCATGACGAAGTCGACGACCTGGAATTCTATCGCATCGACTCGTTCGCTGAAGAACGAGGCAAATAGTTCCATCCCGAGAATATCAACGCACCGCGCTTTGCACTTCTGCCAATAACCGTCTCAAGCCTTGCCGGGAAACGGAACCCGTCCGTGGGTATTTGACAATCACGCTCAAGATCGGTTCGCGAGCTTGGACCAGTCTCCCTCCGGTCGGTATGTCAGCCAGTTGGCAATCAAGTTCTTCCAGCCGTTTGATCCGTGCGGGGTCGAATCGACCGCGGCGGTTTGAGAACACAATGCGTTTCAGGTAAGGCGTCGCGGGCGCAGACGACGGGATATTACTCAATTCACCGCCTTCCCCTTCGATCGACAATCCCAGCAGTGATTGTTGCGGCTTTAGCAAGCCAACATCCATCATTGCCCGCTCAATCAGCTCGCACGACGCGCTCCACCGCGGGTTCACTTCCAACAGAAAGATCTCTTTTCCGTCAATTGTCAGATCGACATTGAAAAGACCTCGCAGCTGCAATTCCTGGACGATCTTTCCCCCAATTCGCATGATTGCCCGTTCCTGCTCCGAGTTGACAGTTAGGGGGCCAAGCGATCCAGCGTAGACAAAGGGTCGATCGCCAATGCGGGTGAATCGACCACGGCAAACGCCCAACAATTTGGCTGACGATCCATTGCCCAAGAACGTTGCTCCGAACAGACGCCCCGGCACCCATCGCTGCGCGTAGCAACGGGGAGAATCGAATTTGCCGGGACTTGTCGCCCAACGAACGGCAAGTCCTCCGCAACTGGTCGGATCCTTCAGCAGCCAACGGCAACATTGCTGATCAAGAGTCCGCCCCGATTGGCAAAAATCAGGAAATCGCACCTCGGCAGCCTGGGCGAGCTGCCGCAAATAGAGCGGGCTGTGAATTCTTGCCAGCTCGGTTACCCCGACTCCCAGGGTCCGGTAGCGACGTCGAAGTTCGCTGATCAGCTCCGGGTGGCCCTGAACGCCACCGGTGACCAGCAGCGGGACGAATCGCTGCGGATGCAGTCTGGTGAGCGTTGAAAGCGTCGATTCTCCCAGCGGGACGTAGTTTTCGCAGGCGGCCAGGGTATCGGTATCGCCGAAAAGATCGACGGCGGTGACCTTGAAACCGGCACGAGCGGCTGATTGGGCAGCGGCTCGTACGCTGGCTCCAAGCAAGATCAAGCGGGGCTCCTCGCTGCCCAAATTCACGTTGCTCAGCTCGGGTGGTTGCATCGCGCCGATGGTTTGCTAGTTTTTTCGTTCCTAAGACCCACCCGAAAGCCGAGAAAACATCGGCCCCGTACGCGACAAGTACGAATCACGGGGCAGGGAGACGTAGCTCCTGAACCGGTCTCATCTGAGTTACTCATTTTTCAAAGGCATGGCTATGCAGTTTAACATTGGAGAAGCCCTTACCGGCGACGGCAACGAAGTCGCTCACATTGACTTGATGATCGGTAGCAAAGACGGCCCCGTTGGTACCGCGTTTGCCAACGCACTTTCAACTCAAAGCGAAGGCCACACGAACTTGCTTGCCGTGTTGGAGCCCAACGTCGCCGTCAAACCCTCCACCGTGATGATCACGAAAGTTACCATCAAAGGAATGAAACAGGCGGTGCAGATGTTTGGACCGGCTCAGGCAGCAGTTGCCAAGGCCGTCGCTGATTCGGTGGCCGACGGGGTGATCCCTCAAGATCAGTGCGAAGACCTTGTCTGTGTTTGCGGTGTGTTCATTCACCCGGCGGCCGAGGACGACGAAAAGATCTACCAGTACAACTACGAGGCCACGAAAGAAGCTTTAGCAGCAGCGATGTCGAACAAGCCGACGGCAGGTGACATGCTGGCCAAGAAAGATTCGGCTGCTCACCCGTTCAAGGGTTTCTAAGTACGGAATCGAGGTCACCACTTCTGCAAGCTTTCCGGTTCGACGCCGAATCGGAAAGCTTTTTTATTTGGGATCGCGGCGACCCCAGCCCCTTCACCCGCCACCAGGCACAGCGATGACAAAACGCATCTTGATTCAATTGGATTCCGATTCTCATCCCAGCTCTTTTGATTCGGTCGTCGCCATCGATTCCGGCGTCGATCATTTGCTGCGTTTTGGAGATGTTCAAGTCACGTCGATCACGCCTCTGATCCACGGCGCGATGTTCACGCGTGGGGGTGACGATTTAAAGAGCACCGCGATCTTTATTGGCGGAAGCGATGTCATGGCCGCCGAGGATTTGTTTCGCGCCGCACAGGATGCGTTCTTCGGACCCGTACGTGTGTCGCTGATGCTGGATGCCAACGGTTGCAACACGACCGCGGCCGCAGCCGTTGTCGCGGCTAGCCGACACGTGTCGCTGGCTGATGCCAAGGCCGTGGTGCTGGGTGGGACGGGACCGGTCGGTCGCCGGGTCGCCCAATTGTTAGTGGCTGAAGGCACGGATGTGCGGGTCACCAGCCGATCCTTGGATCGAGCACAACGCGTCTGCGACTCCATCCTGGCCCGCGGCCCGGCAGGCAAAGCGATTGCTGCCGCCGTGGGAACTCATAAACAGACGGCAGAGGCACTTACTGATGCTCACATCGTGATCGCCTGCGGGGCCGCTGGAGTTGAACTGGTCGACCAGGAAACGCTTGCTCAGCTGAAATCCTTAAAGGTTGCCATCGACCTGAATGCGGTACCACCGGCAGGCATCGGCGGTGTTTCGGTCACCGACAAAGCCAAAGAATTGGGGCAC
>JBFJVZ010000555.1:0-3591 GCA_041623895.1 Pirellulaceae bacterium
GCCTTCATACCGCCCTGAATTGCTTCTCGAACTTTGTTTTCATCGTGCACTTTCGCCCACGCCAGGGCGAGCACTTCGGTTTCGACGGGTTGAGGCACGACGACGATACCGTCTTCATCCGCCACCACCAAATCGCCGGGCGAAAACACAACGCCGTCGATTTCGACCGGTACATCGCGATCAATCACGCGTTGGCGATCTTTACTGTCGTACAGACAGGTGCCGCGGGCGACGACCGGAAAGCCCAGCTCGCGAATCTTACCAACATCGCGTACGGCGCCATCCACAATTGCCCCCACGCAGCCGCCGTTCCGCGCGGCGTTGGTCAACAGTTCGCCCCAAATCCCCGAGCGCATCGAGCCTCCGGCGGCAGCGATGAACACATCATCACTTTGGCAGCTGTCGACCGCCTTCAGTTCCAGATCGTACGGATCAGGATCACGGTGAAACATGTCGGCCCAAAGCGTCGTGCGGCAGCGGCCCACAAGAATCTCATTGCAGGTAAGCTGACGGAGCGGTGCACGTGGCGACTGGTTGGCGTAACCGATCGAATCCAAGGCGTCGCAAATGACCGCTGAATACATGCGATCGCGAACATCTGCGAGCGTGATTTCGCTGGGTGGTTTGGTCATGTTGGCCTATTTCTCGTGGGCATCGAGCACAGGAAGATAGAAAGAAGGTAACGTAAGCATCTACCCCCGACGACCTTGTACCTGCCCAAACCATCATTCTCCATGCGAATCGGTATCATTGCCCTGCTGCACGAATCGAACACGTTTTCGGTCCAGCCGACAACGCTGGAGTCGTTTCAGCAAAATCTGTTGCTCTGCGGCGAGCCAATCCGTGCAGTTTTTGCCGACGCTCATCACGAGGTGGGCGGTTTTTTCGGCGGTCTGGATGCGGCCGCTGTCGAGGCTGTGCCGCTGTTTGCCGCCCGAGCGTTGCCTTCAGGAACGATTCGAGCCGACGCGTTTTTTGAACTGGTTGGTCAGATTCTTGAGTCGGTGCAGGATAACCAACCGCTCGATGGGATTCTTGTCGCCCCGCATGGTGCGACGGTCAGTGAGCTTTATCCCGACGCTGACGGTCATTGGCTTAGTGAGCTGCGGAAGCTGCTGGGAACGAACGTGCCGATCATCGGAACACTCGACGCGCACGCCAATTTGTCACCACTGATGACCGAATCCTGTAATGCACTGGTCGCCTATCGCACGAATCCTCACCTGGACCAACGGGAAAGAGGCATCGAAGCTGCCAACTTGATGGTGCGCACGCTGCGCAAGCAGATCCAGCCGGTGATGTCCGCAGTCTTTCCGCCGCTGGCGATCAGCATCGAAAAGCAGTGCACCGATGAACCACCGCTGGATGCCTTGTACCGGACAGCAAACCAACAACTGAAAGTCGATGGCGTGCTTTCCAACAGTATTCTGCTGGGCTTTCCCTACGCCGATGTTCAGGAAATGGGAGCCTCGGTCGTTGTCGTCACCGATGCCGACAAAGAATGCGCTGATCGGTTGGCTTCCGATCTGGCAGCGGAAATGTGGCAGATGCGACAGCAGTTTTGCAGCGAGTTTACTTCAGTCGATCAAGCGTTGAATCAGTGTGAAGCATCTAGCGATCGATTCTGTTTGCTGGACATGGGTGACAATGTCGGGGGCGGCTCATCGGCCGACGGAACCGAACTGCTCGCCGCGATTCAGACTCGGGGAATCGGACCTGCATTTGGGTGTCTGTACGACCCGAAGTCAGTGGCGGCCTGTGACCAGGCGGGTGTGGGCGCAACCATCCACTTAGTGATCGGTGGCAAGACAGACCAACTGCACGGCGATCCAATCGAAGCCGACGTCAGGGTAGTCTCCATGCACGACGGAAAGTTTCGCGAATCGCAACCTCGGCACGGTGGCATCACCGATTTTGATCAAGGACGAACGGCGATCTGCGAATCAGAGCGCGGGCTGACGTTGATGCTGACCTCCGAGCGGATGGTGCCCTTTAGTTTGCAACAATTGCACAGTTGCGGAGTCGATCCTGAGAGTTTTCGCATTCTGGTTGCCAAAGGCGTCAACGCGCCGCTGGCGGCTTATCGGCAAGTGTGTGATCAATATATTCGCGTCAACACGATCGGTTCCACATGCGCAGACTTAACTCGCATGACGTACCAGCATCGCCGCCGCCCGATGTATCCCTTAGAGCAGCAGGCAGCTTTCGTTTAGGCCACGCCTCCGGCATCGCATTGAACAATGGCGACGCCGCAAAATCAGCGCATTTGCCAGCCAAGCCTCTTTTCGAGTATCGTGAAATAGCTCGATGTTCTTTGATCCAAAACCAAAGTCATGCATATGAACGATCCACTTACTCGCTGCCCGCAGATTGGCATCGTGTTGACCTGCCTTGCTGTGATTGCTGCACCAGTTATCGCCGATGATGGGCCCACTGCTGTGGGGATCTTCGTTGTTGCCGGGGACGAACAGGCCGTGCAGTTCACTGACGTCCTGAAGCAAAGCGAGAATGCGCTGAAGACCAGGGTCTATGCAACGCTGGAAGAGGCGATTAATTCCGATACAGAGACGCTGGTGATTTCCATGGGGCGCTCGAGACAACCGTTCTCGGATGAAATGGTCGCCGCGGCCAAACAGAAGAAGATTATTGGCGTGGGATACGGTGCCGCGCAATTGTTTGGCAAACTTGGCTTGGAAATCAATGACGGCGCGTGCGCACATTTCGGTGCGGCGGCTCCGAAAATTCAAGTGCGAAAAAACCAGTTGCTGGGCGGAGCGGTGGAATTGGCAGAAATCACCCCGTATTCCGAACCGGCTGCGGCGGACAACTTTGGCATGTACGTGCCCGAGCGGAGTGATCATGCCTTCGTGGTGGATGTAATTGCCAGAATCAGCAGAGATACAAATTACGCCCCGATTGTCGCTCAGAACAACTATGTCATGATTGGGCTTTCGGCGACGCCAACTGCCTGGTCGCTGGAATATCGCAGCTTATTTAGCGACGTCGTTGCGGCTCTGCACAAGCAACCGAAGAAACCGTTTGGCACGGCAGAATTTCCGCTTTCACCTCCCGGCGAGTATGCCATTGCCTTGGGCAACGGACGCTCAACCAAGCATCTGTCCAGCAAGACTTACTACTTCAAGATTGACAAGCCGACCGTCTTTTCCGCGACGCTCGCGCACGGTGGCTCAAACGCCATGATGATGTTGTTCATGGGCGAAAAGGACCGTATGCACTGGACACGCGAAGACGCCAAGGACGGAGAGACGTTGCGGATCGTGGCCAAGATCTCAGCCGACGATTTGAAGCGAATCGGAGACAGTTATTGGACGCTGAAAGTCACCAACTTTGACCGGGACAATCCGGCAACCTGCGTGCTGGATGTCAAATACGGCGCGCAGCCGTAGATTCTGATTCGTAGGCCGGGACCTGGAGAGCGTCCGGCTTAAGGCGACGGCGACCGGGCTGAAGGCCCAGCCGTTTGCTTAGCCCAGGCCAAGTCAATTGCGAGTGTGCGAGCGATGACGACGGCCTGGGATTCGTTGCGATCTTTCTCCTTCTGCCACCAGCCGATCAGTCGGCGGCGTCGCC
>JBFJVZ010000556.1:0-3588 GCA_041623895.1 Pirellulaceae bacterium
ACCAGAGAACTAACGGCTTTGAAGGATCCCGTGGCACCGCTGTTGGCGTCGGTCGACGACGCATCGATTCGGGAAGCCTTTATGGCAGCGGAAGATGAACGAACGCGAAACGCCAAGAAAAAGAATACAAGACAGAACACTTCCCAATCGACAAACCAGGCAAAGCTGCGGCGAGGTGCCTTGACGATCGACGTCCCCAAATCGATCACGATCGGCAACACTTGCGTGGTCACGATTCAACACAAACTGCCCAACACGCTCGGCAAACAGAAACTGCACGTCACTCTGAAAAAGGCCGACCCGGGATCCAAGCATGTCAACGGTCAGCGAATCCATCGCGAAGTCGTCACCATCGAAGGGCAGGGTGAAACGAAAATCGAATTCTCAGTTCCCGATCAGACGATCGCAAAAGGTTTTCGGGTGGCGGCTTTCATCGGTGAAGATTTTGAAACGAATTTGATCCACTTGAATTCAGCCGCGATCACGGTGACGGAATGAGTAGTCGCGGCATCCTGCCGTGATAATAGAACCGACGCGGCATCCTGCCGTGCAAGCAGCTTACAGATGGCTTGACGCCGCACCGACATCACCACCAACTTTCCCGCACAGGATTCACGTCAATGGGCGGTTTTTCTGCCAGTTATGTTGTTCACAGTGATCGTGCCGGGGATGTCGAAGGCACGCTGCGACAGTTGCTGTTTGACGACGGCTGGCGGCCGTCCGACCAGCCGCTGAACGATGAAGAATCGATGGGCTTGGGAGGGCCGCGACGTGGAATTATCGTTTGCAAGCCGACCGGTGAATGGACGCCCGTGATCGATTCGGCTGCTCTTGTCTCCGAGATGCCATCCCAATTATCCGAGACAATGAATACGAGTGTTCTTAATGTGCATGTTCATGACAGTGACTTTTGGATGTACTCGTTGTTTCGCCGTGGTGAGATGATCGATCAGTACTCGAGCATGAACGTCGATGATTACTTTGGCGGCGCGCTTGGTGATGCATTCGGCGATGAAGCGGCCATGATGGGCGGTAGCGGTAGCATTGAACGTACGCTGGATGAAAGATGGGACATTTTGTTCGACTATCTGGCAGAAGGCGTCACCAAAGCTTCCTTTGACCAAGTCATGAAACCAGCTGATCCGACGTTAGGGATGGATGGTTATGTGATGGGTGAAGAAGGGCTGGAAAGGTTTTTTCAGCTGATCGGCGTCGAACCATCTCTAGCCTATTTGAGCTATCGTTATTGGCTGGAAGATCCGCATGACCAGCCATTGCAGGAGCATTGCCATTTGCTGTTGGAAGAAGGCTAGTGCGGTGATCTTGCCTTGTTGCGCAGCGGAAACTGCCGACTCCGACAGCGCCGCGCGACAGACTCGCAGGGCTACTTTCAATCGCCCAAGTCCCGAATGCGGATGTTGCGCCAGGCAACTTCAAACGGGCCGGTGTCCTTTTTGATCGCGTGAACCTGCAGACCGATGAAGCCTTCGGCGTCGCGGTCGTCCGTGAATTCGGCGATCGGTGTACCGTTGATGGAGCTGCTGATCTGGGTGCCTTTCGCGACGATCGTGAACTGATTCCACTCGCCTGGTTGGTAGGCTTTTTGGGCTTCGGCGGCTTTCACGTTCGTGTCCAACCAACGAGTTCGCCGGCCTTCATCCCAGAAGTTTCCGGCGCAGCCGTTATCGCCGTTCACATCCCCGCGAATCTCGCACTGGTAGCCATAAACTTCGCCTTTTTCACGAATTCGATCGGGTTTGGATTCTTGCGGCGTCGGTTCTGCGTATTGGTGGCTGCGGATCTGCACACCGGAGTTCAGCTTGGGGTCACACTTGACCTCAAACTCCAGGACAAAATTCTTGAAAGGTCCGCGAGTCAGAAACGTGTTCTTGCCGGGTCCGGTCTTGCCGACAATCGCGCCGTCGCGAACTTCGTAAGTCGCGCCGCCGCCAACTTTGCTCCAGCCCTCAAGCGACTTTCCGTCGAAGAGTGATATCCAATCTTGGCCGCGTGCATGGGTGACAAAACAAAGGCAGATGACAACAAGAATGGGGCGGACCATCGGGAAGCTCCTGGCGTTGTGGGGGATGGGAATCGTCATATCTTAGTGCGAAGCGTTTCACTTTGGTGGCTGAGAAACCAAATGTCGCAGGGCCTCGCGAACTCGAATCGCTTGCTGGGGGCCCATTTTCAAATACCGGTCGCGGCCGTTTGCTTGCGGGGCAAAGGAAACGTAGCCATCATCCTGCACCTGCACGCGACCGTCTTCGGACAAATCAAAGTAACCGTCACCGGGACGCACCGCGTGCAGAACGCTGGTCAAATCCCAACAAGGTCGATCGTGGTCCGGGCCGCTGTGCAGCAGGTAGGCCTCGCGGACGATGTGATGCAGACAATAGCCAAAGTCGCGAGCGATACTTTCACGCGGGTAAGTTGCCGCGATGCCGATTTCAAAACCGCTCCAAATCACGGGCACATCGTCGGGCCACCCGTCGGCTAGCCGCTGCATCGAAGCGACTCCGTTGCGGACGTTGGCCTCCAAGTAATGGTCATTGCCGTTGATGGGGACGAAGGCGCCGGCCATGACTTCCAGCCGCTGGACTTTTTTCCGGATCAAATCGACGCCGCTCAGTGGACTGCTCCGATCAGCGGTGGATTCAACCAGGTCGGCCAGGTTGGCGGCCAAACCGACTTGAACAATGATGATCGAATCGTTGTCGGCTGCGGCAAGCACCTTGCGCAGCAAAGCAACAGCATCGGGAAGTTCCTCGTTGCTGGTCACGTCGTGTGGATAACGCAACTGACCATCGTCGCGCTCGTTGACGAGTTTCAGGTACTTGCTGTCGCGACGTTGCGCATCCTGCGTGACACCGATTGGGATGTCGGGACGTCCATAAAACGTATTGACGGCGTCGGTCATTGGCCCGGTGAGCGGATTGATTTTTGATATCGTAACCGCGATCAAGTCACATTCGCCGCGGTCGGCCAGCGTGTGCAGCATTGCCAGTGCCAACACGTCGTCAACGTCACCGCTGATGTCGGTGTCAAAGATAATCTTGGTTTGTCCGTAGGTCGCGTTACCGAACGCAATGCAGAGCACGCAAAAAAAGAACAATCGCAAGCCCTTGTGGCGCGAACTGGTTTGCTCGTTACTCATTCTTGGTTCCCCATTTTTGACGAAGCATGTCCAGTAAGACCGCGACCACGATCACGGCGCCGGTGATAATCCGTTTGGTGGGGTCCGATGCACCGATCTGGGCGAGCCCGGTTTGCAGAACTGCGATGATCAAGACCCCGAAAAATGTGTTAATCACCGAGCCCCGACCGCCCATCAAACTGGTGCCGCCGATCACACAAGCCGCGATTGCCGAAAGCTCCAATCCGACGGCCGCGTTGGGGTCAGCCGAACTGAGCCGCGCCGTTTGCATCCAACCTGCCAAGCCGCACATCAATCCGCTGATCGTAAAGACAATCAGCGAATAAGGAGCCGCCCGAATCCCCGACATGCGAACCGTTTCGGGATTTGTACCGATCGCGATGCAGTAACGGCCAAAGACGGTAAAGCCAAGTAGGAATTGGCCGAACACG